>CANGJB010000024.1 GCA_947453945.1 Sphingomonadaceae bacterium | reverse complement strand
GCCTTCGATGAACTGGATGTAGAGCTGGAGTAGCTTACGCTGATACAGGTGGCGGGAGTTGATGAACGCCCCGGGCAGCTTGTCATTGTCGCCCTCGCCAAGAACCCACCTGTCCATGTAGCTGTGCAGCTTCTTGAGTTCGCCAGCATCGAAGCTGGGGCGACGCTTGACGGCAATGCCTTTGCGCGAAAACGGATGGCTGATGATGGGCTGAAAACGAAACAATCTATGCGCGATGCCGTAGGCGAACACCTCTTTCAGCGCACTCTGCTCCATGTCCAGGGTCTTTTTAGACGGCGTGATCTTGTGGTTGCCGTAGCGCCTGCGCTCGTTCTCGTCCTGATTGGACCAGTAGGCATTGCGCCACTTCCAGTAGCCTTCAACCACCGCCTGCGTCATGTCCTCCATCTTGTGCTTGCCAAAGTAGGGCAGCCAATACCGGCCGCCCTGCTTCACAAACCAAGCGACACGTTGGCTGACGCCCGTGCGCCCTTTGGCGCTCCAAGTGTCGTGAAGCTCTTGCTCACGCTTGGCCCACCACAGCGCGTACACATCGGCAAAGGTGATGCTCTTGGCTGGTTCCTTGTTGCGCGCTCGGATCCTGAGATCATCATAGCGTTCCAGCGCAACCCGCTTGGCCTCGTCTAAATCAAGCTCGCCTGTGGTTTCCTGAACGTGGCTGAACTTCGTCCCGTTCAAATCGGTCATGCCGCGCACATGCAGGCGCATATGCCATATGGGCCGCTTTGCACCCGCTCGATGGAACAGGATCACTTCACCGTCTTTGAGTTCGACCCTGTTGTTATACCGCTGCGCCATGCCTGCTTACGCTCGCTCACTGTTCTTTGTACAAGAAGCGTACGCGGCGAGATGTGTTTCGTCTATTGAAAGAGTGCTTGTACCATTTTTGTACGTAGCCGAATATGAAAAAGCCCGGGAAAAATCCCGGGCTTCTCAATAGTTTAAAGCAGATACAAGAAGCGCGAAACTTAACGCTTGCTGAACTGGAAGCTCTTGCGGGCCTTGGCCTTGCCGTACTTCTTGCGTTCGACAACGCGCGGGTCGCGGGTCAGGAACCCGGCGGCCTTGACGGCGCTGCGCAGCGCAGGCTCGAACTTCGAAAGCGCCTGCGAGATGCCGTGCTTGACCGCACCGGCCTGGCCCGAAAGACCGCCGCCCTTGACGGTGGCGATCACGTCGTACTGACCCGAACGGTCAGCGACTTCGAACGGCTGGTTGATCACGAGACGCAGCGTCGGACGTGCGAAGTACACTTCCTGATCGCGGCCGTTGACGGTGATCTTGCCCGAGCCGGGCTTGATCCACACGCGGGCAACGGCGTCTTTGCGGCGGCCGGTTGCGTAGGAACGGCCCTGAGCGTCAACTTCACGCTCACGCAGAGGCGCGGCGGGACCGGTGGGCGCACGGGGCGCTTCGGGCGCATCCGAAACAGCGGCGGGAGCGGCGGGAGCAGCCGAGGTCAGATCCTTGAGATCCGCGAGGCTGGAGACGGTATCGGTTTCAGACATGTCTTACGCACCCACCTTGTTCTTGCGGTTCATCGAGGCGACATCGAGCGCTTCGGGCTGGGTACCGGCATGCGGATGTTCGCTGCCAGCATAGAGATGCAGAGCGCGCATCTGGGCACGGCCGAGGGGGCCGCGCGGGATCATGCGCTCAACGGCCTTCTCCAGCACGCGCTCGGGGAAACGACCGCCGAGGACCTTGCCCGCAGTCACTTCCTTGATGCCGCCGGCATAACCGGTGTGCTTGTAGTAGATCTTGTCCTTGAGCTTGTTGCCCGTCAGCTTCACCTTGTCGGCGTTGATCACGACAACGTGATCGCCGCAATCGACGTGCGGCGTGTAGCTCGGCTTGTGCTTGCCGCGCAGGTGATTCGCGATGATCACTGCAAGACGGCCAACAACGAGGCCATCGGCATCAATAAGATGCCACTTCTTTTCCACCTCGGCCGGCTTGATCGACCGGGTGATTTTCGTGAGCGCCTTCATGGCTGAAACCCATCCCTGGAATGTGGTACGCCGCCGCTGCACAAAGGCAGAACCGGCGACGAGGAGAGGGGCCTTTGTTGCAAAAGCCCGCAAGAGTCAAGCAAACCGGGCGTTTTCGGAGAGGTAAAATAATACCGCTCGCTAGATCGTCTTCCCGAGACGGTGCGCGCCCCATGCCGTCGTCGCTACCAGCAGCGCGCCCGTCAACTGGTGCAGGACCGCGATCCAGATCGTGACGCCGCTCATCACCGTGGCGATGCCGAGCACGATCTGCGTGCCGAAAGCGGTGTGGATCGCGACGGAAGCGGGGCGTGCACCGGCGCGGCGCAGCTTGCGGCCCATCACCACCAGCACCGCCACCACGGCCCAGGCCCACCAGCGGTGGATGAAGTGGACGAGGAACGGATCGGAGAACAGGGTATGGGTAAGCCCAAGCGACCAATCGATCCCGGCGGGAAAGAAGGCGCCTTGCATCAGCGGCCAGGCATCGAGGCTGAGCCCGCCGCCCGCCGCGGTGCCTGCGCGCATGCCGGCCACCAGCGCGCCATAGAACAGCTGCACCAGCAACATGGCGAGCGCCAGCGCGGCAAACCCGGTCAGCCGCGCGCGCCGTTCGCCGCGGGCCAGCGCCCGCAAGTCCAGCATGGTCCACGTGACGCCCGCCAGCGTGGTGAGCGCGACCAGCAGATGCGCGGCAAGGCGGAAATGGCTGACCTTCACATCATGAACGATGCCGGACTTCACCATCCACCAGCCCACCGCGCCCTGCAGCGCGCCAAGCGCCAGAAGTGCGAGCAGGCGCGGCTTGTAGCCCGCCGGGATCTGCCCGCGCAGCCAGAACCACGCCAGCGGCAGCGCAAACGCCATGCCGATGGCGCGCGCCAGCAGGCGGTGCACCCATTCCCAGAAGAAGATGACCTTGTAGGTTGCCAGCGTCATGCCCGCCGGGCCGTTGACCAGCATATACTGCGGCGTCTGCCGGTATTTGGCGAACTCCGCTTGCCAATCCGCTTCGGTGAGCGGCGGCAGCGCGCCCGAGACCGGCTTCCATTCGGTGATCGAGACGCCCGATTCGGTAAGCCGGGTGATCCCCCCGACAACCACGATGGCGATGATCATGAGGGCCACGACAACCAGCCAGCGCGCGAGCGCCAGAGGCGCAGGGTTGGCGGTGCGGGAGCGAGCGGGATAGGCTGCGACAGCGTCCATATCCGGCGCCTCTGCGCGCGTGCTGGGCGAATCGCAAGCGCCAATGGGGGCAGGTCCGGCCCAGTCCATAAGGGAAAGGCCGGGTGGCAGCCGGGGCATTGCGTTATGTGATGTTATTACATATATCGGCACGCATGACGGATGCCCCCGATCTCTACCCCGCCAGCGCGCGCGGCCGGTTTGACCGGCTGGGCGTGGTGATCAGCGGGCTGTGCATGGTGCACTGCGTGGCGGGGCTGTTTCTGATCGGCGTGCTGGGCCTGGGCGGCGGTGTGCTGCTCAATCCGGCGATCCACCGCTTCGGGCTGGTTGCGGCGTTTGTCGTGGGCGTGCTCACCATCGGTGCGAGCGCGCTGCGCCACGGGCACCGCCTGCCGCTGGCGCTCGGCAGCACCGGCCTTGCGCTGATGGCTGCGGCGATTGCCAGCGACCACGGCACGGCCGAAGCGCTGCTGACAATCTGCGGCGTGCTGTTGGTGGCATCGGCGCATATCGTGAACATGCGCCGGAACGCCTGCTGACAGCTTGCCCGACTGGTGGCTTGCAAGGGGCGCACCGCGCGCTAAAGCCCGCTGTATGTCCAGCCAAACCGCCGAAACACTCGCCCTCACCATCAACGGCGAACCCCGCCGCGCCGCACCCGGCTCGATTGCCGATCTGGTGCGCAGTCTCGAGCTTGATCCCGCCAAGGTCGCGGTGGAGCGCAATGGCGACATCGTCCCGCGCTCTACGCTGGCGGCGGTGCAGATCGCGGACGGCGATGCGCTGGAGATCGTGCATTTCGTGGGCGGCGGTGAGACCGACGAAGACACCTGGCCAGAAGACACTTGGACAGTTGCAGGCCGCACCTTCCGTTCGCGGCTGATCGTTGGCACTGGCAAATACAAGGACTTCGCGCAGAACGCAGCGGCGGTCGAAGCCTCGGGCGCGGAAATCGTGACGGTGGCGGTGCGCCGGGTGAACGTCAGCGATCCCAAAGCGCCGATGCTGACCGACTTCATCGACCCCAAGAAGATCACCTACCTGCCCAACACCGCCGGATGCTTCACCGCCGAAGACGCGATCCGCACACTGCGTCTGGCGCGCGAGGCGGGCGGCTGGGACTTGGTGAAGCTCGAAGTGCTGGGCGAGGCGCGCACGCTCTATCCCAACATGATCGAAACCATCCGCGCGACCGAAGTGCTGGCCAAGGAGGGTTTCCTCCCCATGGTCTACTGCGTCGATGATCCCATCGCGGCGAAGCAGTTGGAAGATGCGGGCGCAGTTGCGGTCATGCCGCTGGGCGCGCCGATCGGTTCCGGCCTTGGCATCCAGAACCGCGTGACTATCCGCCTGATCGTCGAAGGCGCCAAGGTTCCGGTGCTGGTCGATGCCGGCGTCGGCACCGCGAGCGATGCCGCCGTGGCGCTGGAACTGGGCTGCGACGGCGTGCTGATGAACACAGCCATCGCAGAAGCCAAAGACCCGATCCGCATGGCCCGCGCGATGAAAGCCGCCGTTGAGGCAGGCCGCGATGCCTACCTTGCGGGGCGGATGGGCACGCGCAAGTATGCCGATCCGAGCAGCCCGCTGGCAGGGTTGATCTAGGCGGCCTTCACCCCGAAATCCCCGCCGCCGCGAGCACCGCAAGCGTAAGGATATCCGGCGCGATCGAGGTCATCGCCGTGATCTGCACGGGCTTTTCCATGCCGATGAGCATCGGGCCGATCACGGCGTTGCCGGCCAGTTCCTTGAGCAGCTTGGCGGAGATATTGGCCGATTGCAGGCCGGGCATGATCAGCACGTTGGCCGGGGCCGAAAGGCGGCTGAACGGATAGCTTGCCATGACTTTCGGATTGAGCGCGGCATCCGGGGCCATTTCGCCTTCGTACTCGAAGCCGGGCTTCTGCTCATCGAGGATCGCGACCGCGCCGCGGATATCGTCGAGCCACTTGCCGCTGGGATTGCCGAAAGTGGAATAGGACAGGAACGCGACGCGCGGTTCATGGCCCATGCGCCGCGCCACGCCCGCTGTCTCGGTGGCGATATGGGCCAATTCAGCCGCGCTCGGGCGTTCGTTCACAGTCGTATCGGCGAGGAACACGGTGTAGTTCTTCGCGATCATCATGTGGATACCGAACGGCAGGTGGCCGGGCTTGGGGTCAAGCACCTGGCGCACTTCCTTGATCGTCTGCGCAAACGTGCGGGTCATGCCCGAAATCATCGCATCGCCGTGGCCCAGCGCGACGAGCAGTGACGCGAAGACGTTGCGATCCTGATTGACCATGCGCCGCACATCGCGCTCCAAGAAACCGCGCCGCTGCAGCCGTTCATACAGGAATTTGACCATATCCGGCACGAGCGGAGAGACTGCCGAGTTGTGAATCTCGTAGCTATCCGGATCGCCCACGCCGAGTTCGGTGAGCAGATTGTGGACCGCCTGGGTGCGGCCGACCAGCACCGGGGTGCCATAGCCGAAATCGCGGTACTGGATCGCTGCGCGCAGCACGACCTCGTTCTCGGCCTCGGCAAAAACGACGCGCTTGGGGTTGGCCTTGACCTGCGCATAGACGCTGGTGAGCGCCGATGTCGTCGGGTTGAGCCGCGCCTTCAGTTCGGTGCGATAGGCGTCGAAATCCTCGATCGGCTTTTGCGCGACGCCTGAATCCATCGCCGCCTTGGCGACAGCGGAAGAGACGACTTCCATAAGCCGCGGATCGAACGGCGCGGGGATGATGTAATCGAGCCCGAAGGCGTGGTTCTGGCCATAGGCGGCGGCCACTTCTTCCGGCACCTGCTGGCGCGCGAGTTCGGCAATCGCGCGTGCGGCGGCGATCTTCATCTCGTCATTGATCGCGGTGGCCCGAACATCGAGCGCGCCGCGGAAGATGAACGGGAAGCCAAGCACGTTGTTGACCTGGTTCGGATAGTCCGAACGGCCCGTGGCGACGATGCAATCGGGCCGCGCCGCCTTGGCTTCGGGCGGGGTGATTTCCGGGTCCGGATTGGCCATCGCGAAGATGATCGGCTGCGGCGCCATCTTCTTGACCATCTCGGGCGTGACCGCGCCCTGAACCGAAAGGCCAAGGAAGATGTCCGCCCCTTGCATCGCCTCATCGAGCGTGCGGTGGGGGGTATCGATGGCATGGGCGGACTTGAACTGATCGACGCCTGCGCGGCCGAGATAGATCACGCCCTTGCTGTCGCACATGATCACGTTTTCGTGGCGCACGCCCATGGCCTTGATCAGCGCGGTGCAGGCGATTGCCGCCGCGCCTGCGCCGTTGACCACGACCTTTACGCTGGAAAGATCGCGCCCGGTGAGGAAGCAGGCATTGAGCAGCCCGGCCGCCGAGATGATCGCGGTGCCGTGCTGGTCATCGTGCATGACCGGGATCTTGAGCTTGTCGCGCAGCGCCTGCTCGATGATGAAGCATTCGGGCGCCTTGATATCCTCAAGGTTGATGCCGCCGAAGCTCGGCTCCATCAGCGCAACCGCGTCGATGAACGCCTGCGGGTCCTCGGTCGCCAGTTCGATGTCGATCGAATCGACGTCGGCAAAGCGCTTGAACAGCACTGCCTTGCCTTCCATCACCGGCTTCGAGGCGAGCGCGCCCAGATTGCCGAGGCCGAGGATGGCCGTGCCGTTTGAAATGACCGCAACGAGGTTGCCCTTCGCGGTGTAATCATAGGCGGCGGCAGGATCTTCCGCGATCGCGCGCACGGGCACGGCAACGCCGGGCGAATAGGCCAGGCTAAGATCGCGCTGCGTCGCCATCGGCTTGCTGGCGATGATCTCGATTTTACCGGGACGGATCGTGTTGTGATAGAACAGCGCCTCACGTTCGGTGAAGCGCACGTTGCTCTCGTCAGTCATCCTGCTCCCCTTCGGCGCGCAAGTTTTGTTCGCCCGCCTGCAACCCCATGACCCTGCAACCCCAAGACAGGGAGCGCGCGCCGCGGGCATATCCAGATCAAAGGTCCTTAGAGCGCCACTTCGGAAAACCCAAGGGGCGGACCGCGAAAAGCAGGCTGCGACCATCCTGCCAGACCAGCTGAAGCCGCGAATCGGGATTGCGCGGCAGGCCGGTATCGATCAGCCAGACATAATCGACCCGCTCGATCGGCGCATATTTGAGCGCGGTTTCGACACTGCGCATCCGCCCGCCCTGGCATCCGCGCGACCAAACGAATTCCGAAGGATCGGCCGTGAAGTTGCGCCCGGGCCGAAAGCGCGGGATCACCATGTGCAGCCCCGGTACCGCCCAGTTGTCGTTCACCCAGGCCTGCCGGTAGAGGCTGGCGAGGCTGGCAAGGTGATCGCGCCGCGTGTTGCGCCACGATTCCTCGATGCACGAATGCTCGACAAAGGCGAGCACGCGGCTGCCCGGCTCGACATGATGGAGCGCGGAAAGCTGCTTGCGGTAATCGTCGGCATAATCGGCAAAGCTGGCCGCCGTGACGACAAGCCGCGTGCCCAGCAGCAGCACCCCGGCCAGCGCGATCTTGCGCGCGCGCTCCTGCGGCACGCCGCTCCAGTCCTGCAGGCCCAGCGCGAGCATGCAGGCCACCGGCAGCAACCGCACATCGACAAAGGCGCTGCCGTTGATGTCGCTCGGGATCGCGATGAACAGCAGGAACACGAGAAGGCCGGGCAAGCCCAGCTGCCACTTCCAGCGCGCGCCCAGCGCCCATCCGAACAGGATCAGCGCGAAGCAGGCGATGGTCGTCGCACCGTCCAGAAGCAGCGACTGATCGCGCAGCGTGAGCACAAAATACCAGGCCTTCTGATCCCAGCGCCACCGGTTGATGCTGTGCACGGGATCGGGCGAAAGCACTTTCCAGGCGATGATCGTGACCACCGTGGCGATCAGCGGCCAGCAAAGGATCAACAGCCGCTTGGCAATCGCGCGCCAATCCTGCTCATCACGCAGGCGCCGCCATTGCGAGGGGTGCCACCAGCCGGCAGGGAGCCGATCAAGCTCACGGCCCAGCGCATTGGCACCCACCAGCAAGCCCAACAGAAGTCCGCCTATGGCATGGCACAGCATGGCGAGCGGCTGTGCCGCGATCAGCATGGCGGCGCGCTGCCTAGGCTTGTCCTCCAGCCAGACGGCCGCCGCAAAAGCGAGGAGCGAGAGGCCGGTGGCTAGGATATAGTTGAGGAAACCGGTGAGCAGCGGGAAGCTGAACACGAACATCAGCGCCCAGGGCGCGCCATGCCCGCCGCGCGGATTGAGCACGCGGACCGTGGCAAGACAGCCCCCGGCAAACAGGCCCGTGGCGAGCACGGTGCTCCACCAGCCCGCAGCCAGAATGCCGAACTGCGCGCCGATCAGCTTCACCAGCACGTCGCCGCCGATGTTGAGCGTGAACACCCATTTCCACGTGAAGTATTTGACCAGCGGATTGTCAGGGCCTGCGGCTTCGATCGCGGCGGCACCCATGTGGCCGGGGATATCGATCAGCGGCGGCACTTCGACCAGCGCAAACGGCAGGCACACCAGCACCACCGTGATCACGATCCCGGGCGCGCTGAGCCACGGCAATGCTGCCGCCCGCTCCCACAGGTCTCTAAGGCCGCGAAGGCGTCCCATGACCGAAATATTCTTGCGAACTTGCATCAACCCCAGTTCACTCTTGCATTGGCCCAGCCGCAGACGACCTTGCGAATCATCCCTACAAACTCCTGGAAGCACTTGCCCGCCAAGAACCCTTGAAGCATCCCGCCTGCCCATGCCCGGACCTTGTTCGACTTGAAGTGTCGATATCCGGTGTCGATCGTTTGAGAAACCTGCGCGCCTAGTCTAGCCACACGCACTGTGAACTCCCATGCCCCAACTCCGATGATGGCGCAATATCTTGCGCTGAAGGCAGACGCCGAAGGCTGCCTGTTGTTCTACCGGATGGGCGATTTCTTCGAACTGTTCTTCGAGGATGCGAAGATCGCGGCCAGCGTGCTCGATATCGCGCTCACCAGCCGGGGCGAACACGGCGGTGCGCCGATCCCGATGTGCGGGGTGCCGGTCCATTCGGCCGAAGGCTATCTCGCCCGCCTGATCCGCGCCGGGTGCCGCGTCGCCATTGCCGAACAGACAGAAACGCCCGAGGAAGCGCGCAAACGCGCAGGCTCCAAGGCGCTGGTCGCGCGCGATATCGTCCGCTTCGTGACCGCGGGGACACTGACCGAAGACGCCCTGCTCGAACCGCGCCGCGCCAATGTGCTGGCGGCAGTCTGTCTGGTGCGCGGGGCCGTGGGCATCGCCGCCTGCGATATCTCCACAGGTCGCATGGAACTGGAAGACTGCGCACCGGAAGCGCTGGGCGCCGCGCTCGCCCGGCTCGGCGCGACCGAGCTGGTTGCGGCCGAGGAATGCGGGCTCGATGTGCCCGAAGCGGCAGAGCGCCCGGCGCGCGCCTTCGATTCGGAGCGCGGCGCCGCGCGGCTCATGGAGCTCCACGGGGTTTCCACGCTTGATGGCTTTGGCACGTTCAGCCGTGCGATGCTGGCCGCCGCCGCTGGTCTCATCGATTATCTGGAGCACGTCGGGCGCGGCAATCTGCCGCTGCTGCTGCCCCCGGTGGTGCGCGCGGCGGGCGCCTTCATGGCGATGGACGAAGCGACGCGCGCCAGCCTTGAAATCCTTGGTGCCAGCGGAGGAGGCCGCAAGGGCAGCCTGATCGAGGCCATCGACCGCTGCGTGACCAGCGCGGGCGCGCGGCTGCTGGCGGAAGACCTCGCCGCGCCGCTCACCGATCTCGCCGCGATCCACGCGCGGCTCGAACTCGTCAGCTGGCTGCACGATGATCCCTTGCTGCGCGGAGATTTGCGCGCGGTGCTGCGCGCCGCACCCGATATCGGCCGCGCGCTAGGGCGGATCGTGGCGGGGCGCGGTAGCCCACGCGATCTGGGGCAGCTGCGCGACGGCCTTAGCGAGGCGCAGCGGCTGCAAGCCATGCTCGCCGCACGCGCAGATCGGCCCGCACTGGCCGATGCGCTGGTGCCGGCGCTGGGCGGCCACGGGGCACTGATCGATCTCCTATCTCGCGCGCTGGTCCCCGCCCCGCCGACCGAGCGCAACAATGGCGGCTTCATCGCGGCAGGCTATGACGCGGCGCTCGATTCGCTGCGCGATGCCGCCGGCAATTCGCGCCGCGCCATCGCCGCGCTGGAAGCGCGCTACCGCGAGGAGACGGCCACCCCCTTGCTCAAGATCCGGCACAACGGCGTGCTGGGCTATTTCATCGAAGTGCCCGCGCGCCATGCCGACCGGCTGATGGCGCCGGACAGCGGCTTCACCCACCGCCAGACGATGGCGGGCGCGGTGCGCTTCAACGCGCTGCCGCTGCATGAGGAAGCCAGCCGCATTGCGGAGGCAGGCGGCCATGCGCTTGCCGCAGAGGAAGCGCATTTCGAGGACCTGACTGCGCGGGCAGTGGCTGCGCGCGAAGCGATTGCCACGACAGCGGCCGCACTTGCGCGGATCGACGTGGCGGTAGGGCAGGCCGAGCGCGCGGCGGAAGGCGGCTGGTGCCTGCCGCACCTCTCCGAAGACACCGCGCTCCGCATTCGGGGCGGGCGGCATCCGGTGGTGGAAGCTGCGCTGGCAGCGCGCGGCGAACGGTTCGTGGCCAACGACTGCGCGCTTTCACCCAGCGACCGGCTCTGGCTCATCGGCGGGCCGAACATGGGCGGCAAGTCCACCTTCCTGCGGCAAAACGCACTGATCGTGATCCTCGCGCAGGCGGGCGGTTTCGTGCCGGCAGAGGCAGCGGACATCGGGATCGTGGACCGCCTGTTCAGCCGGGTCGGCGCAGCAGACAACCTCGCGCGCGGGCGCTCCACTTTCATGGTCGAAATGGTCGAGACCGCCGCGATCCTGTCGCAGGCCAGCGAGCGCAGCTTTGTCATCCTCGACGAAGTGGGGCGCGGCACTTCGACTTACGACGGCCTTGCCCTCGCCTGGGCAGTGGCGGAAGCCGTGCACGAAGTGAACCGCTCGCGCTGCCTGTTTGCGACGCATTACCACGAGCTCGCGCGGCTTGCGGAAACCTGTGAGGCGCTCTCGCTGCACCATGTGAGAGCGCGCGAATGGAAAGGCGATCTGGTGCTGCTGCACGAGCTGGCCGAGGGGCCGGCGGACAAGAGCTATGGCCTTGCCGTGGCGCGTCTCGCCGGGGTGCCCGCGCCGGTGGTGAAGCGCGCCAAGGCTGTGCTCGACAAGCTGGAGAAAGGCCGCGCGGCAACAGGCGGGCTGGCGGCGGGGCTGGACGATCTGCCGCTGTTTGCCGCCGCGCTCGATGCGGCGGAGGAGAAGGTCGATGCCCTGCGCGAAAAGCTGGGCGCCATCGATATCGATTCGCTGAGCCCGCGCGCGGCGCTCGATCTGCTGTATGATCTGAAGCGCGAATTATGAGAATGGGGCGCGCCTTGCTGATGGCGCTGCTGGCCTGCCTTGCCCTGCCCGCCATGGCCAAGGCGCCGGCCAAGCCCGTCCAGCTCGATCAGGAACTCTATCGCACAGTGGTCGAACGCGTGCGCGGCGGCGAAGGATTCTACCCAGCCACGATGGCAGCGCAGCGCGAGCGCCAATACCCGGTGCAACCCGCGCTCGCCGTCCGCCCGCCAATGATGACCTGGCTGCTGGCGCTGCTGCCGAGCACCATGACCCGCACCGCCGCGCTGATCGCGCTGCTGTTCGGCGCGCTGATCGCGCTCAGGCAAAGCCTTGCGGACCGACCGCCTGCCGAAGCGCTCGGCATGGTTGCGCTGGCCGTGGCGGGGCTGTTCGGCGCGTTCTTTCCGGACAACGTCTATCTGCATGAGCAGTGGAGCGTGCTGCTGATCATGCTGTCGCTTGCGGCGCACCGGCGGCCATGGCTCTCGGTGGGCCTCGCGCTACTGGCGGTACTGGTGCGCGAAACCGCGCTGGCGTGGCTGGCCGCGATCCTGCTGATGGCGCTGTGGCAGCGTGACGGGAAGCGTGCGCTCATGGCGCTAGGTGCCATGGCGCTGGCCGCCGGGCTGTGGCTGCTCCATGCGCAGTTTGTGGCCGCGCAGGTCTTGCCCGGCGATCTCACCTCCCCCGGCTGGGTGCGCTTTGGCGGACTGCCGCTGGTGATCGATGCGCTGCGCCGCAACCTCGTGCTGACTGCCCTGCCCGGCCCGCTGGTGCTGGCGCTGGTCGCCGTCTCGCTTGCCGCAATGCTGCGCTGGGGCCGCGAGATGGAGCGCACTGCCGCCATCGGCAGCGCAGGGTTCCTTGCTGCGCTTACCGTGTTCGGAAGGCCGGACAACGGCTACTGGGGCTTCATGGCCGCGCCGTTCGTGCTGCTGGGATTGCCGCTATTGGTGCACCGCGGAAGGGTCCGCCTCAAACGCTGAGGAAAAGCCCCGCAAGCGCTGCGCTCATCAGATTACTAAGCGCGCCTGCCGCCAGCGCCTTCATGCCCAGCTTTGCGATCACGGCGCGCTGGTTCGGCGCCAAGCTGCCCGAAACCGCCATCTGGATCGCGATCGAGCTGAAATTGGCGAAGCCGCAGAGCGCAAACGTCACGATGGCGACAGTGTGCTGGCTGAGGTTCTTCGCGGCGCCCAGATCGATGAAGGCGACGAATTCATTGAGCACGATCTTGGTGCCGAAGAGGCCGCCGGCCTGCGCCGCCTCGGCCCATGTCGGCGCGCCCAGCAGCAGGAACACCGGCGCGAAGACCGTGCCGAGGATCTGCTGGAACGAGAGATCGGGATAGCCCAGCCGCCCGCCGATGCCGCCGAGAATGCCGTTGGCCATCGCCACCAGCGCCACGAACGCCAGCACCATCGCGCCCACCGCGACGGCCAGCCGCACGCCGGTCTGCGCGCCTTGGCTTGCAGCCATGATGAGGTTGGCGGGGCGTTCCTCGTCCGGTGCGGAGACGGCAACATGCGGATTATGCAGCGGCGTATCATCATGCGCGTGCTCGGGCGTCGGCACGTCGGGCATGATCAGCTTGGCCATCAGCACGCCGCCGGGGGCAGACATGAATGCGGCAGCTACCAGATAGTCCACCCTGATGCCCATCGCCGCATAAGCCGCCAGAATCGTCCCCGCGACCCCGGCCATGCCGACGGTCATCACGCAGAACATCTGCGATGGGGTGAGCGCGGCGAGATAGGGGCGGATCACCAAGGGCGATTCGCTCTGGCCAACAAAGATGTTGCTGGCCGCGCACAGCGCTTCGACCCGGCTGATCCCGGTGACCCATTCAAGGCCGCCACCGATCCAGCGGATCACCAGTTGCATGATGCCGAGGTAGTAGAGGATCGAGATCAGCGCAGCGAAGAACACGATTGTCGGCAGCGCCGAGATCGCGAAGCTGTGTCCGCCGATTGCCGGATCGGCCAGTGGACCAAACAGGAACGTGACCCCCGCCTTGGCATAGCCGAGCAGCCCCTCCACCCCGGCCGCCGCGCCCTGCAGCGCGGCATTGCCGGGCGGAAACCACAGCACCAGCGCAGCAAAGCCCACTTGTAGCGCAAAGGCCGGGGCGACGATGCGCAAGCGGATGGCGCGGCGGTTTGAGGAGAGCAGAACGGCGAGAGAAAGGATCAGCGCCATGCCGGCGAGGCTCATGAATACGCGCATCGCGGGCCGCTTGCTCCCCTGAAGAACCCCTGAAGACCAAGGCTTAAACGGGATTTGGCGCAGGGTCAAAATCCCGCTAACCACACGATCGATGCACGATCAGAACCCAGCTCCGGCCTCGGCTCCGGCCATCCCCACCTCGCTCTTCACCTTCTCGCTGCTCTATGGCGGGCTGGTGGTGCTGGCAGGCGTATTAGGCACCAAGATCGCCGCGCTGGGCCATGTGCCGCTGCTCGGCGATCTGGCAGTCGAAAGCGGGATATTCGCCTTCCTGCTGCTGGTCGTGATGGCGAGCGCGGTGGCCGAACTGTTCGGGAAGGATGTGGCGAACCGGCTCGTGCGCTTCGGCTTCGTGCCTTTGATCGTGTCGATGCTGCTGCTGACGTTCGTGATCAACGTGGTGCCGCCCGCACCCTTCTGGGGCGATCAGGTGGCCTTTGCCCGCCTCCTCGGCCAAGGCGCGCGGATGCAGTTTGCCGGGCTGATTTCCTACGGCGCTTCGCAAACGCTCAATGTCTTTGTCTTCTCGCGGCTCGCGGGAGGGCCCGTGCGGCTCCTGATGCTGCGCGGCTGGTTAGCGAGCCTGCTCAGCCAGATGGTCGATACGCTGATCTTCATCACGATATCCTTCGCCGGTGTGCGCGATGCGAGCGGCGCGCTTCTGCCCATTGGCGAAATCATGGCGGGCCAGATCGTTTCCAAGCTGCTGCTCTCCACGATCATGGTGCCGCCGCTGATCTGGGTGTTCGTCAAACTGGGGCGCTGGTTGGACCGGGGGATGGACTCCAAACACTAGACATTCCCGGGATATATTGCGCCGCCGCGCCGCTTGGTCCAAAGCGCGCCGCATCATGACCACCGCCCACGATCCCGCAGCCGACGCTGCCGCCCACCACAAGGCGATGCTCGCCAAGGCCGAAACCCTTACCGAGGCGCTGCCCTATCTGCAGCGATACGCCGGCAAGACCTTCGTGGTGAAGTATGGCGGCCACGCCATGGGCGATCCCGAACTCGCGCAGGATTTTGCCGAAGATATCGTGCTGCTGAAGGCGGTCGGCATCAATCCGGTCGTCGTCCACGGCGGCGGGCCGCAGATCGGGCGCATGCTGAAAGCGCTCGGCATCGAATCGCAGTTCGTCGACGGCCTGCGGGTGACGGACAAGCAGACCGCCGAAGTGGCCGAAATGGTGCTGGCCGGCGCGATCAACAAGGAACTCGTCGGCTGGATCGCCCGCGCGGGCGGCAAGGCCATCGGCATTTCCGGCAAGGACGGCGGCATGGTCATCGCCCGCAAGGTCGAAGCAAAGAAGGCCCCCAAAGCGATCAACGATGCAGACAGCGGGGAACCGCTGGTCGTCGATCTCGGCTTCGTGGGCGAGCCGGCGCGAATCGATACGACCGTGATCGACACCATCACCGGGGCCAATATGATTCCCGTGATCGCGCCCATCGGCGTGGGTGAGGACGGCGAGACCTACAACATCAACGCCGACACTATGGCAGGCGCGATTGCAGCGGCGCTCGGTGCGGCGCGGCTCTTCCTCCTCACCGATGTGCCGGGCGTGCTGAACAAGGACCGCCAGCTACTGACGGACCTGACCCCGGCGGACATCACCCGCCTGGCCGAGGATGGCACAATCAGCGGCGGCATGATCCCCAAGCTCGAAACCTGTGTCCACGCGGTCGAGGCCGGGTGCGAGGCAGCGGTCGTTCTGGATGGGCGCGTGCCGCATGCCATGCTCATCGAAGTGTTCACCGCGCGCGGCGCGGGCACGCTGATCCGCAAAGCCTGAAGGGCCGGGCGGCGCAAGTGGCCGCCGGGCAGCAGATTCACACTGGACAAATTTGTATGCAACACATACTAATTTGTCCATCGCTGTAGGTCGTTCGGCGAGGGGGGCCTTGTGGCCCCGGGAGAGGGTCGGCTAGGAGCGTGCACTCTTAGCTGACAAGGGAATACGCCATGCTGTTGTTCACGTTGATCTCGGCCATCTCGCAGCTGATCGACATCGTCGTGATGGTGGTGATCGTGCAGTTCGTGCTGAGCCTGCTGATCGCCTTCAACGTCGTGAACACGCACAACAAGGCGGTCTCTGCCGTTTGGACTGCGCTGAACGCGATCCTCGATCCGCTACTGAACCCGATTCGCCGGGTCATGCCCAATACCGGCGGCATCGATTTCTCGCCGATGATCCTGATCTTCGGCCTGCGTCTGCTGGTCCAGCTCCTCTACTACCTCGCGATGGCGGCCACTTCGATCTGATCCAACTTCACTACGGGATTTTCTGAAATGACTGCCGCGATCATCGATGGGAAGGCCTTTGCCGCGAACCTGCGCGCGAAGGTGGGAGAGCTTGCCACCACATTCGAAGCCAAGGCTGGCCGCAAGGCGGGCCTTGCCGTGGTTCTGGTGGGCGAGGATCCGGCGAGCCAGGTCTACGTGCGCTCCAAGGGCAAGCAGACCTTGGAAGCCGGCATGGCGAGCTTCGAACACAAGCTCCCGGCCGAAACCAGCGAGGCCGATCTGCTGGCGGTGGTCGAGGCGCTAAACACCGATCCTGCCGTCGATGGCATTCTGGTCCAGCTGCCGCTGCCCTCGCACATGGACGAACAGAAGGTCATCGCCGCGATCAATCCCGACAAGGACGTCGACGGCTTCCACGTGATCAGCGCAGGCCGCCTCGCGGTGGGTCAGCCGGGCTTCGTGCCCTGCACGCCGCTGGGTTGCCTCATGCTGCTGAAGGACCGGTTGGGCTCGCTCTCCGGCCTCGATGCCGTGGTGATCGGCCGTTCCAACATCGTCGGCAAACCGATGGCGCAGCTGCTGCTGGCTGAAAGCTGCACCGTGACGATCGCACACAGCCGCACGAAGGACCTACCCGATGTGGTGCGCCGCGCCGATATCGTGGTGGCGGCAGTCGGCCGTCCGGAGATGGTCAAGGCAGACTGGATCAAGCCCGGCGCGACCGTGATCGATGTAGGCATCAACCGCGTGCCCGCCGCCGAGGAAGGCAAGACGCGCCTTGTCGGCGATGTCGACTACGTCGGCGCTATGAGCGTCGCGAGCGCGGTCACACCGGTGCCCGGCGGCGTCGGCCCAATGACCATCGCGGTGCTGCTGCGCAATGCGCTGGTTGCCGCCTACCGCAATGCCGGGCTGGAGCTGGCTGCAGACGCGATCTAGTGGGTGTGGGCTGATGAGCGCGTTCTAACGGGCGCGATCCGAGAGCCAGCCTTCCCCTTGCCGCCTGCCTGCTCTAGGCTGGCGCGCATGAAGCGCCTGCTCCCGTTCGTCCTGCTCACCGCTCTGGCCGTTCCCGCTGCTGCCCAAGACCATCGCGGCGGTGCGCCGGCCGTCACGCCCATCGGCAATCCGAGCGCGCTGATCGCGGCGGAAAGCGCGTTTGCCCGGCTCGCGCGCGAGAAGGGCCAGTGGACGGCGTTTGCGGCCACCGCCACGGACGAGGCGGAAATGTTCGTGCCGCAGCGCGTGGTCGCCAAGCTCTGGCTCAAGGGCCGAGCCAATCCGGCTCAGGCCGTGCAGTGGCAGCCGAGCATGGTGTGGATGAGCTGCGATGGCAGCGCGGGCGTCACCTTCGGTGCCTATCAGGCTGGCGGCGGCTATCAGGCGGGGCAAGCGCCAAATTCCTCCGGCGGCTGGTTCTCCACCGTGTGGCAGCGCCAGCGCAAGAAGGGCGATTACAAGTGGCTACTCGATCAGGGCGGCGATCTGGCGTCACCGCTGGCAGGCGCGGATTTCATTACCGGCAAAGTCGCCGATTGCCCGCCGCGCCCCCGACGCGATCCGCTGACCGACGCGCCGCCGAAGCCGAAGCGCGGTGATCCGCCTCCGCCGCCCAGGCCGCTGGCCGGGCCAATCCCGCCGCTGGCCGTCGTGCCCGGATCGGACAGCAAGGACGGCCGCTCCGTGGATGGCACCCTCGCCTGGCGCTCCACCGTGCTGCCCGGGGGCACGCGCGATTGGACAGTTTGGATGTGGCAGGACGGCAAGATGAACGAAGTGCTGAAGCGCTCCGAAATCGCGAAGAATGAGGGCTGAGACGATGCTGGCTCTCTTCCTCTCCGCCTTCACCACGCTGTTCGTCGTGATCGATCCGCCGGGCTGCGCGCCGATCTATGCCGGGCTCACCGCATCTGCCACCCCGAGGCAGGCCTTCATCATGGCCTTGCGGGCGTGCCTGATCGCCAGCGGCATTCTCGTGGTTTTCGCGCTGTTTGGCGAAGATCTGCTGGGCGCGCTGCATATCGAGCTCGACAGCTTCCGCATTGCAGGCGGCATCATGCTGTTCATGATCGCCATCGACATGGTGTTTGAAAAGCGCACCGAACGCCGCGAGGAACGCGCGGAGAAGGTCCGCACCGCGCAGCCGCAGGTGGAAGACGTCTCCGTCTTCCCGATGGCCATGCCGATGCTGGCGGGGCCGGGTTCGATTGCGTCTGTCATGCTGCTGACGGCACGGGCGCATGGCCTGCCGGAGACGCTGGTGATCCTGGCAGCGCTGGGCGCGGTCATGCTGCTGAGCTTCATTGCGTTGGTCGCTGCCCGCCCGATCATCCGCGCGCTGGGATCACAGGTAGAGGCGGTGATCACCCGGCTGCTGGGCGTGCTGCTGGCGGCGCTGGCGGCCCAGTTCGTGATCGACGGGATCAGGGCGCAGTTCTGACGCTACTGCAGCGTCACCCGCCCATCATCCGAATCGCGGCGGCCAAAGAACTGCATGAGCTGCACCAGTAGCTCGCAGCGCGTGGCCAGATCATCCGCCTCGAGCAGCGCCTGCTTCGCCGCCGCATCGAACGGGGCGATCTGCGAGACGCCGTTGATCAGCGAGACATCGTCGAGCCGGCCGACCGAATCCCAATCGACCGAATAGCCCTGCGCATCGGCAAAGTGGCGCGCCTCGCGCTCGAATGACGCGCGTTCGACCGCGCTGAGGCTGGCGCCTGCATCATCCTCGATCAGCACGCCCTCGACCTGGCGGAACGGTGTCGTCACATCAAGCTCACGCAGCAGGCGGAAGCGCGAAATCCCTTCGAGGATCACGTTGTAGCGCCCGTCTTCCATGGCCTCGACATCGCCGATCTTGCCGACGCAGCCGATCTGGAACAGCGGCGCGCCATCATATTGGCCCTGCGGCTGGATCATCGCGATGCGCCGATCACGCACCAGCGAATCCGAGATCATCGAGCGGTAGCGCGGCTCGAAGATATGGAGCGGCAGCTGCAGCCCGGGGAAAAGCAGCGCGCCGGTCAGCGGAAAGATCGATAGGCGCACCGCGCGGCTGTCCTGCCCCATGGCCTTACCCGAACAGCACGGTGGAGAGCTTGCGGCGCGTGGCGGCGACCCACGCATCTTCAAGGCCAATCGCCTCGAAAATCTGGAGCAGGCGTGTGCGCGCGGCGCCTTCGTTCCACGTGCGATCGCGCGCAACCATGGCGAGAAGCAGGCTGGCGGCGCCATCGCGGTCCCCGGCGGCATAGAGCCCGTTGGCGAGAGCGAGCTGCGCGCCCATGTCGTCCGGATTGGTGGCAACGGCGGCGTGCAGGGCATCCAGCTCGCTCGGCTCGGGCGCATCGGCGGCCAGCGCGAGGGCGGAGCGCGCCTGCGCTAGCGCCGGGTCGTCGGCCAGCTTGGGATCGAGCGCGGCGAGCACTTCCTCCGCCTCGGCCTTGTGACCAGCGGCGAGCAGCGCGCGGATCAGGCCGGACTGGGCAGCCGCATTGTCTGGCGCGATCTCGGCGATCTGCGCGAAAATGCCGATGGCCCCCTCACCGTCGCCGCCCGCCAGCACTTCCTCACCCATCGCCAGCAGCGGAGCGATATCCTGCGCCGGTTCCTCGCCCGCCTGGATGGGAAGGCGCGCCAGCAGCTGATCGAGCATCTGGCGCAGCTGCGATTCGCTGCGCGCAGGCGTCAGGTCTGCCACAGGCTGGCCCTGGAACATGGCATAAACCGTGGGGATCGAGCGCACCTGGAACTGCGCGGCGATGAACTGTTCCTCGTCCACGTTGATTTTGGCGAGGACGACGCCCTTATCGGCGTATTCGGCGGCGATCTTTTCCAGCATCGGGGTGAGCGCCTTGCACGGCCCGCACCATTCGGCCCAGAAATCGAGCACGACCAGCTTGGTCATCGAAGGCTCGACCACGGTCTTGCGGAAGCGATCGACCGCTTTCTGTTCATCGAGATTGAGGCCAAGGCTTGCCACGGGAAGATCTCCGTTGTGGGAGTGGAATGTCTGCTTTGCTCCCATGTGGGATGCGGAGGCCGTTCGGCAAGGGCATTTGCGGGCAAGAGGGGCCGGCGATGCGCGGCCCGATCCGGTTCAGACGCATTTTTGCTGTTGCGCGCCCAACGCCGGGCAGCTAAGGGCGCGCTTCACCCCGGTCGCGGCCCTTCTGGCGCCCGACCCGAAACGCACGAGCGGGCGTAGCTCAGGGGTAGAGCACAACCTTGCCAAGGTTGGGGTCGAGGGTTCGAATCCCTTCGCCCGCTCCAGTTTCCTTCGGGAAAACAACGGTTCAGAGAAAAGCCGTTGTTGAAACTCCATGAAATTGCGGGCTTCGGAACATGTTCCGGTCGATCGGGCGTGGTCATGCTTTGCGACAAGCGAGTATCAAAGAATCTGCATTGGCGGCAAAGCTTGCAACAATCGCCGGGAGCGTTTCCAGGGGCACAGAGACTGATCGCAAAGCGTTACGTGATGGACTGATCCGCCTCCGCCAGCCTGCGAGGCAAACTGAGGACGCTGGTTCCGTTTAATCTATGCCGCCCTCAGCGCTGCTCATGTGTGGTGCGGGGCAGTTGTGGCTTTCTCGTGACAGACCGGGACTCAGTTGGGCCTAGACCGACAAGCCAATTGCCAAAAGCTGCGCCCTACATCACTGCCATTTTGGCCACAATCGCTGCCAATATGGCACATATATACCTTTGAGGAGCGCAACCGGGTATGTAGCTCGATGGGCCGTTCAGTGCGTAAAAACTGTGGCGTCTTGAGGCTTGGGAGCAAACCATCTCCCGTAACTGAGGGAATGTTAGTATGCGGCCACTTACACTTGCTTCGGCAGGATTGCTTTTACTTGCAGCGCACGGAGCGGCGCAAGCGCAGCCTTCGGAGCAACCCATCGTGGCCGTCGCCCAAATTGACGACAATGCAGGCTCAGGTCAGTCAAAAACACTGACCCAGATGATGCTCACCGCCATCGCTGCAACGCAGAAGTTCCGTGTCATGGAGCGCGGCCAGATCGATGTGATGCTGCAAGAGCAGCAGCGGGCGAAGAGCGGCTTGGTAACGTCTAGAAACGGTGGCAAAGTTGGCGGCTTCCAAGCTGCCGATTTCCTGATTTACGGAACGATCACCACGCTTTCTGCGACGAAGAAGTCCGACTTCGGGGCAACGCTGGGTATGGCTCTCATGTCGGGTGACAAGCAACAAGGCACCAACTGCTATGGTGGAGAGGTTACCCTCTCCCTCGACATCCGGATTACCGATGGGCAGACGGGCCAAATTCGATACGTGAAGCGTATTGATGAGAAGAAAAAAGCAGGGACGATTTGTGGCGATGGGGTGCCTCAGGTCAATGCAACGGAATTGTTCCGTTCCGCGTCCGACAGAGTTGCGACGGGCCTTGTTACCACCGTCTACCCGATAAAGGTCGCCAACGCTCAGAGCGACGGAACACTCATGCTTAACTACGGTGAAGGCACCGTAAAAGTAAATGATCTAGTGGCAATCTTCCGAGCTGGTGAAGCGGTCATCGATCCGGATACGGGCAAGCAGCTCGGCTCCAGCGAACAGCGTCTTGGTGTCGCTCTAATCACCGATGTGCAGTCGAGTTTCTCGAAGGCCAGGCCAGCCGCGGGCTTTGAATCTCCTGCTCAAGCCAGAGACATTGCTCGGATGGCAACGGACGATGATTTGTCAGCCTATCCCAAGGCGAAACTCAAGCGCAAGTGAGCGGGAGGGCGTGATGATTTTCCGCACAGCAGCAATGGCTGCCGTTCTCCTAAGTTCTGCTGCGTATTCGCAGCCAGTGAAGAGGGCGGCAATCAAGGTTGGCGCAATCAAAGCGGCGCAGCAATGTACCTTCTATGAGGGCATTCGGTACAACAGCAGATCCAGCTCTTCCGGTTCCAGCAGTGCATACGCTTCCGGCTCAGCCAGCGGGTATGCGAGCACATATGGTGCCGGTGGCTCAGCGCAGTTTTCTGCTGGTGGCCGCTCCTCATATCGACAGTCGAATACAACGAGCCTGGAAACGTATTTTGTCAAAGATTGCGTGAGCAACTTCGCGGGAATCCGTTTGGCGATGCAGGCGGCGCTAGCATCATCCGGAGCGGTGACGGTCGGAGCAGGCGGTTACACACTGTCCGGACGCATTGAGGATGTCGTTCCTACGAACTCTGGTTTTGCTGATCAGGCAACGTACGGGCAAACTTACGGAAGCGTCAGCGAAGGCCTTGCGGTGACGATGAATGTCACCGTCGCCGATGCGGCTGGGCGAATCATATTTGGGGCTCCCGTCACGGCGGAGATTGAAACGGATTCTGCAAGTGTGGTGCGGGGCACGGTTCAGGTAGCTGCGTCTTCGGGAGAGGGCCGATACGCCCTGTTGCAACGAGAAGTGGCAATGATGGCGGCCCGCAAGGTAGCCTTTCACTTCTCCCCCCTCCTAGTTGTCGGTGGCGGTGGGAAGAATGTTCAGTTGAACCACGGAGGCGCACTATTGGAGGTTGGCACGATGGTCAGCATCATGAGTGCGGATGGTGGCTCTGCCGCGACCTATCGCATTACAGCGACCGGTGACGGGACTGCTTTGGCGCAGCAAATAGGCGATGCCAACTCGTCAGGTATCCGGGCTGGGAGCCGGGCTACTGTAATCGAGAAGAACGATCCAGCAGCTAACCAAAGCGTTCTTCAGCGGGTCGAACTACCCTAAGCATAAAACCAGCGGTCGCCTTGCGACCGGGACTCTCGCGCGTGCTTTAGTGCGCTTGACGGCGCGTTTTCGCGAATTGTTGCGGGTCAAACGGTTTATCGCAGAGAGCGCGGTGCAGGACAGGGGTTTGTAGGCAGGCTATGGCCGCCGCCCGCACGCAAGCCCCTTGTTTCCGCGCCTGCCAGCGATAGACTCCGTCTGGCCGCGGCCTGCGCACCATCGCTGGCGGCAGCACCATACCCTGCGCACGGGCACGAGACCCGGCGGGACACACGAGAGGATTGATCATGACTGGCGAACTGCCCGCGCACCCCTTCAAGGACTACTACGGCAATTTCATCGGGGGCCGCTGGGTCGATGCCGCGGATGGCCGCCGGTTCGATAATCCCTCGCCGATCACGGGGCAGACGATCACGACGCTGGCGCGCTCTTCCGCCGCCGATGTGGAAGCCGCGCTCGATGCCGCGCATGCCGCCAAGGACGCATGGGGCCGCACCAGCGTGGGTGAACGCGCGCTGATCCTGAACCGCATTGCCGACCGCATGGAAGCCAACCTCGAACTGCTCGCCCGCGCCGAGACGTGGGACAACGGCAAGCCGATCCGCGAAACCATGGCCGCTGACATGCCGCTGGCGATCGACCACTTCCGCTATTTCGCCGGCTGCATCCGCGCGCAGGAAGGCGGCATTTCCGAGATCGACAACGATACGGTGGCCTACCACTTCCACGAACCGCTGGGCGTCGTCGGCCAGATTATTCCGTGGAACTTCCCGATCCTGATGGCCGTGTGGAAGCTTGCTCCCGCTCTGGCAGCAGGCAACTGCGTGGTGCTCAAGCCCGCCGAGCAGACCCCGGCCTCGATCCACGTGCTGCTGGAACTGATCGCCGATCTGCTGCCTGCGGGCGTGCTCAACGTGATCAACGGCTTCGGCCTCGAAGCCGGCAAGCCGCTCGCGCAGAGCCGCCGCATCGCCAAGATCGCCTTCACCGGCGAGACGACGACCGGCCGCCTGATCATGCAGTATGCCAGCGAGAACCTGATCCCGGTCACGCTCGAACTCGGCGGAAAATCGCCCAACATCTTCTTTGCCGACGTGATGGACGAGGACGATGACTTCTTCGACAAGGCGCTTGAAGGCTTTGCCATGTTCGCGCTCAACCAGGGCGAGGTTTGCACCTGCCCGAGCCGCGCACTGATCCAGGAATCGATCTACGACCGCTTCATGGAGCGCGCTGTCGCCCGGGTGAAGAAGATCGTGCAGGGCAGCCCGCTCGATGCGGCTACGATGATCGGCGCGCAGGCCTCTTCGGAGCAGATGGAGAAGATCCTCTCCTACTTCGAGATCGGCCGCAGCGAAGGCGCCAAAGTGCTCACGGGCGGGACGCGCACAATGCTGACCGGCGATCTGGCAGGCGGCTACTACATCGAGCCGACGATCCTTGAAGGCCACAACAAAATGCGCGTGTTCCAGGAGGAAATCTTCGGACCCGTGGTGGCGGTGACGACCTTCAAGGACGCCGAGGACGCGCACGCCATCGCCAACGACACGCTTTACGGCCTGGGCGCCGGGGTGTGGACGCGCAATGGCACGCAGGCCTATCGCACGGGCCGCGCAGTGCAGGCCGGGCGCGTGTGGACCAATTGCTATCACGCCTATCCGGCGCACGCAGCGTTCGGCGGCTACAAGCAATCGGGCATCGGGCGCGAGAACCACAAGATGATGCTGGACCACTATCAGCAGACCAAGAACCTGCTGGTGAGCTACAGCCCCAAGGCTCTCGGGTTCTTCTGAGCGCGTGAACCCAAAGTTGAACAGGGTTTCCGCGACCCCTGAGGCATTGGCCCTGCTTGGCGATATCATCGCCGAGCACGGGCCGGTGCTGTTCCACCAATCGGGCGGGTGCTGCGATGGCTCGTCGCCCATGTGCTACCCGGCGGGCGAATTTCGCGTGGGCGCGGGGGACGTGCTGCTGGGCCATGTGGCCGAGGCGCCATTCTATATCGGCGCCCTGCAGGCCGAGGCGTGGGGGGTTCTTGAGGGTGAAGTCGATCTGCTGCTCGATGCCGTGCCGGGCCGCGGCGGCATGTTCAGCCTGGACAACGGGCGCGAGCAGCGCTTCCTGATCCGATCCGGAGCCTGCGCGGCCTGACCTGCGACAGCCCGGCAGGATCAGCTGTTTTTCTCTGAGGCGAAGGCCCCGGGGCCAGTGGCGCCCGGGCAGGGGGGCGAGGGGGATGGTCGTGCCCGGGCGCTGTGGGCTCTGCGCGGCCGAAGCCGGCCACCAGAGCGCAGAGGGCCGCCGGGAAGGGAGGGGGGAACCGGCGACCGCGACTGTACTTAGGATCGGGATGGCGGCTGCGGTAGGGGCATAACCTGCGACATTACGTTCCACTTCCTGAAAGGGCGGCGAGCTGTGCTTCGAGCACGGCAATCCGCGCATCGCGGGCAGATATCTCGCTGGCGAGCGCCTCGGCGACCTCTTCGGCGGGAAGGAGCTGGGGGATATGCTGCGGGCAATTGATGTCCCACGCGGTGATCGTGAAGACCATCGCCTGTTCGGGCACCCCGCGATAGCCGGGCATGGCGAGCGCGGCATTCAGCGCCTCGTCACCCTCGACCACCGCGATCTCGCCCCAGAGCTTGATGCGCCGGCGGTTTGCGTAGTCCATCAGGAAGACAAAGGCCTTGGGATTTTCCGTGAAGTTGCCGGTGGAGATATACTGCCGGTTGCCCCGGTAGTCGGCGAATGCGAGGCGCTGCTCATCGAACACCTTGAGGAAGCCCTTCGGGCCGCCGCGATGCTGGATATAAGGCTGGCCATCCGCGCTCGCGCTGCCGAGGTAGAAGCTTCGCACCTCACCCACGAAGGCGGCAAGGCGGGCATCGACGCGGTCTGCCATGATCATCCCGGCATAGAGCGGGCGCGAACCCTTGCGGATCTGCGCGGCCTTTACGGAGGGCGAGAAGGCATGGTCGGTAGGGTCTGACATGGGCGAGTCTGGCATTGGGGCGGCCTTTCGCGTGGTGTGCCCCCCGGTTCTAGCCCAGCTGCGCAGCAGCGCCAGCCGGGCATCAAGAAAGGCAGCCTTGCGCGAATTGCAAGGGCGGGCGCGCTAAACCACGGTCAGCTGCGCCACGGTCGTCGTCATGGTGTTGTCGCTGTAGAACGTATAGTCGTTGCCGTTCTGCGCATAGAACGCGCCATTGGCGATCTGAAGTGTATCACCCGCATCGAAGGCGACCGTGAGGTGCGAGGCATTGCCCGCACCGGCCACGCCCTGGATGAAGCTTGCATCCACGGTGAGGCTGGCATTGGTGCCGCTGGCGGAAAAGTCGACCGTCTCGACCCGGCTGAGCACGCTGGACAGCTGCGCGGACGAGACTGTGCCCGCGTTTACCGCGAGGGCGACCGTATCCGTGCCCGCGCCGCCATCGACGGAAAAGCCATTGCCGAGCGCCAGCGTGAAGCTATCGCCGAAGTTCGAGCCGATCACGCTTTCGATGCCCGAAAGCGTATCGCCCGCCGCATCGCCGCTGCTGCCCGTGCCGGTGCCTGCCCCGCCCCCGCCAAGGCTGAGGGCAACCGCGCTTCCGGCCTGCGAATAGTCGGCAATATCCGTGCCCGCGCCGCCGATCAGGCTGTCTGCCCCAGCGCCGCCCGCGAGCCGGTCGTTGCCGGCGCCGCCATCGAGCACGTTGGCGCCGCCATCGCCGGTGAGCCGGTCTGCGAAAGCCGAGCCGGTGAGGTTTTCGATCAGGTTGTAGGTATCGCCTGCCGCCTCGTTGGTGTTGAACGAACTGTCCGCCAGGTTGGCCGCAACGCCGAGCGCGGAATTGGCATAAGTCGCCGTATCGGTGCCGGCCCCGCCATCGAGCGCATCGCTGCCAGCACCACCATTGAGGATGTCGTCGCCCGCCTCGCCATAGAGCGTATCGTTGCCGCCCGAACCGGTCATGGTGTCGTCGCCGCCACCGCCCCGGAAGGTCTCGTCAGCACCCGAACCGAGGAACGTGTCGGCAAGGGCGGTGCCGATCACCTGTTCGATCCCGGTGAGCAGATCGCCCGCCGCATCGCCGCCGCTTGAGGCAGTGCCATCAAGCTTTACGGTGATCGCGCTGGCCGAGGCCGAGTAATCGATCGTATCGAAACCGCCGCCGCCGATGATCGTGTCTGCGCCCGCGCTGCCATAGAGCATATCATCGCCAAGCCCGCCATCGAGCAGCTCGACCCCCGCGCCGCCGCGCAGCGTATCGGCGAGCGCCGAGCCGACCACGCCCTCGATCGAGGTATAGCTATCGCCCACCGCATCGGAGGCGGTGACGACGAGGCTGCCGGTGGCGAAGCTGGCGGTGATCGCCGTGGCCGAATTGGCGAAAGAGACGCTGTCCGTGCCCGCGCCGCCATCAAGCGTATCGCCCCCGGCCCCGCCGACGAGAACGTCGTTGCCGTTGCCGCCCTGGAGCGTATCGGCCCCTGCCGTACCCCACAGCGTATCGTCAAAGTTCGAGCCGATGAGGATCTCGATGTCGGTCAGCCGATCACCGGTGGCTTCGTTGCCAGTGCCTGCAGTGCCATCGAGATAGGCCGTCACGCCGCCGGTCGAATTGACATATGTGAAGGTATCGGTGCCCGCGCCGCCGTCGACGGTATCGGCCCCGGTGCCACCGTTGATGAGGTCGTTGCCATTGCCGCCGCTGAGCGTGTCATCGCCGGCAAATCCGCTGATCGTATCGTTGCCGTCGCCGCCGCTGATCGTTTCGTTGGAGCTCGAGCCGATCAGCGTATCGTTGAAGGCCGAGCCGATCAGCCCTTCGACCGACGTCAGCACATCACCTTGCGCGAAGCCACCGGTGGCTGCGGTGCCATCGAGATTGACCGAGACTGCGGCGGTCGAATCCGAATAGTCCGCCGTATCGAAGCCGCTGCCGCCGTTGATCGCATCGGCGCCGCCGCCGCCGCGCAGGAAGTCGTCACCACTGCCGCCCGTCAGCACGTTGGCATTGGCATCGCCGTAGAGCGTGTCATTGCTGTTCGAACCGGTGAGGTTCTCGATACTCACATAGGTATCGCCCGCCGCATCGCCTGCGCTGCCGCTGCCCGCGAGCAGGCTGGCGGTGACCCCGATGCCCGAGCTGGCATAGCTCACCGTATCGGTGCCAGTGCCGCCATCGAGCACATCCGCGCCGCCATCGCCGCGCAGCGTGTCGTTGCCTTCCATGCCGTAGATCGTGTTGTTGCCTGAACTACCCCACAGCGTATCGTCGAATTGGGAGCCTTGGAGGATTTCGACATTGGTGATCACATCACCCTGCGCCTCGCCGCCGCTGCCGGTGGTGCCATCGAGACCGACCACGACGCCAGCCGAACCGTAGTAGCTGGCGGTGTCGATGCCGCCGCCGCCGTTGATGATATCGGCCCCGCCAAGCCCGCGGAACCATTCATCCGCGTTCGTACCGGTCACGCTGTCGTTCTGGTTGGTGAGATAGATGATCTGGAAGTTCTTGTAGGTATCGCCCGCCGCATCGCCGCCGACGCCCAGCGTGACGCCATCGAGATTGATGGTGACGCCGGTGGTCACCGAAACGCTATCAGGGAAGGTGGCGTTCGTGCCGAAGAACAGGAGGTTGTTGCCCGCGCCGCCATCGAGCGCGTCTGCCCCCGCGCCGCCCGAAAGCCGATCATCGCCGTTGCCGCCCAGCAGCGTATCGTTGCCGGCAAGGCCGATCAGGAAGTCGTTGCCATCGCCGCCGGTCAACACGTTGTTGCCGCTGTTGCCCTGGAGGGTATCGTTGAACGCAGACCCGGTGATGTTCTCCATGTTTACGTAGCTATCGCCCAGCGCATCGCCGGCCGAACCGCTGCCCGCATTGAGATCGGCGGTGACGCCGGTTGCCGCCGCCGAATAATCGACCACATCGGTGCCCGCGCCGCCGTCCATGAAATCGAAGCCATTGCCGCCGAGGAATGTGTCGTTGCCCGCATCGCCATAGAGCGTATCGCTGCCGAGCCCGCCGTCGATCACGTCATCACCCGCACCGCCGCGCATGAGATTGCCGCCGCTACTGCCGGTGAGCGTGTCATTGCCGGAGCCGCCAGTCAGGTTGGAGAAGCTGCTGAAGGTATCGCCTGCCGCATCGCCGGCACTGCCCGTGCCCGAAGCAAGGCTGACCGTGACACCGGTGGTGGAGCCCGCATAGCTCAGCGTGTTGATGCCTGTGCCGCCGTTCATGACGTCGGCGCCGGCGCCGCCCTCGATCGTGTCGTCGCCATCCTCGCCGTTAAGCGTGTCGTTCCCGCCGCCGCCTGAGATCGTGTCACCGCCGAAGCTGCCCCAGATCGTGTTGGCGTTCGCATCGCCGGTCAGAATATCGTTCCCGCTGCCGCCCTGGATGTTTTCGAATCCGGTGAACGTATCGCCAGCCGCATCGCCGCCACTGCCAGTGCCGGTCAGCAGGCTTACCGTTACAGCCACAGTGGCCGCGAGATAGCTCACAGTGTCGCCCGTGCCGGCCCCGCCGTCCATGACGTCCGCCCCGGCACCGCCGAGGATCACATCGTTGCCAAGGCCGCCCTTCAGGTTGTTCGCGCCGGCGCTGCCGGTGATGGTATCGTCAAAGGCCGAACCGATCGCGTTCTCGATCGTGCTCGGAACGAAGAAGTCGCCCTCGGCATCGCCGCCGGTGTTGTTGGTGCCGGTGCCGAGATTGATGGTGATGCCTGCGCCCGAGGCCGAGTAATCGACCACATCGGTGCCCGCGCCGCCATCGATGGTATCCGCCCCGGCGCCGCCGATCAGCGTGTCGTTGCCATTGCCGCCATAGAGAACATCGTTGCCTGCACCGCCATCGAGCGTGTCGTTGCCATCGTTGCCGTAGACAGTCTCTGCCAAAGCCGAACCCGTGAAGGTATCGTTGAAAGCCGACAGCGACCAGTTTTCGATGTTGGCGTATGTATCCCCCAGCGCGAGCCCGGTCGAAAGCGCGGCGTTGCTGGTATTGACCGTGAGCGCGCTGCCCGAGCTGGTGTAGTCCACCGTATCGGTGCCCGCGCCGCCATCGAGCGTATCCGCGCCTAGACCGGGCGCGAGCACATCGTCACCCGCCCCGCCAAGGATCGTATCGGCATTGGCGGACCCATAGATCACGTCGGCAAGCGCAGAGCCGATCACCCGCTCCACGCCGATCAGCACATCGCCATTGGCTTCACCCGCGCTGCCAGCCGTGCCGTCCATGCGCACGATCACGCCGCCGGCAGAGGAATAGTCCGCCGTATCGAAGCCCGCGCCGCCATCGAGCGTATCCGCCCCGCCCGCGCCGATCAGTGTATCGTCGCCATCGCCGCCGGTCAGCGTTTCATTGAAACCCGCGCCGATCAGCGTATCGGCCAGCGCCGAGCCGATCACCCGCTCCACCCCGGTGATCGTATCGCCTTCCGCATCGCCGCCGCTTGAGGCCGTGCCATCAAGCCGCACGGTCACAGCGCTGAGGCTGCCTGAATAATCGACCGTATCAAGGCCGGTGCCGCCGTCGATGCTGTCGGCCTGGCCGAACGAGACGAACGTATCGTTGCCGCCCCAGCCAAACAGCGAGGAGGACGCGGTACTGCCGCCGCGCAGCGTATCGCCATAATTGGTCGAGCCGTAGATCACTTCGATCCCGGAAAGGACGTCGCCCGCTGCCCAGCCGCCCGAGCTCACCGACCCGTTGTTGGTCACGGTGATCGCCGCGTTCGAATTGCGGTAGTCGGCGATGTCCGTGCCCAGCCCGCCGATCACCTGATCGGCGCCGAGCCCGGTGATGAACGTGTCGTCCCCGTCACCGCCATTGAGTACATCGGCCCCGTCGGCGCCGGTCAGCGTATCGTTGCCGCCGCCTGCCAGAATGGTCGAGCCGGTGCTGGCGGCCACGATGGTATCGTTCTGCGCCGAACCGATCACGGTTTCGACATCGAACAACCGGTCGCCCGCCGCATCGCCGGTGCCGCCGAAGCCTCCGTCCATATAGATCAGCATGCCATTGCTGGCGGAGGCGGAATAGTCGACCACGTCGTTGCCCGCATCGCCGCGATAGATATCGGCCCCGCCCGAGGCGATGAACACGTCATCACCCGCGCCGCCGACAAATTCCTCGTCGGCGCTGCGGCCCTCGAAGCGATCGGCAAAGCCCGAGCCGATCACGCGCTCGATGTTCGCCAGTGTGTCGCCCTCGGCATCGCCGCCGCTGGACGTCCCGCCGGTGCGGATCGTGACCCCAGCCGCAGATCCCGAATAATCGGCGGTATCGATGCCAAGCCCGCCGTCGATGGTATCGGCCCCCGCACCGCCCGAGATTGTGTCATCGCCGATCCCGCCAAGCAGCGTATCGTTGCCCGCGCCGCCCGACAGCATATCGTTGCCATCGAAGCCGTCGAACCAATCATTGCCGCCCGCGCCGATGAAGGTATCGCTGCCACGCGATCCGGTGAAGCGCTCAACCGCGATGAACGTATCGCCCGCCGCATCACCGCCCGTAGCGGTGCCCGCAGCCAGATCGATGGTGACCCCGCCGACTGAGGCTGCATAGCTCACGGTATCGGTGCCGGCGCCGCCATCGAGGACGTCAGCACCGCCATCGCCCGAGAGGAGATCGTTGCCCGCGCCGCCCTGGAGCGTATCGCTCCCGCTGCCGCCCGAGATCACGTCATCGCCGCCGCCGCCGAACAGCGTATCGTTGGAGAACGCGCCGGTGATCGTATCGGCAAAGGCCGAGCCGATCACGCCCTCCACCCCGGTCAGCCGGTCGCCCGCAGCAATGCTTCCGCTGCCCGCGCTGCCATCGAGCGCGATGGTGATCCCGGCGCCCGCGCCCGAATAATCAGCCGTATCGTTGCCCGCGCCGCCGATGAGCGTGTCGACGCCGGAGCCTGCGACCAGCGTATCATCGCCCGCGCCGCCCTCGAGCGTGTTGGCCGCCCCGCCGGCAATCAGCGTATCGGCATAGTCCGAACCGAGCAGCCGCTCGATGCCGGTGAGCACGTCGCCCGCCGCATCGCCCGCGCTGCCACTGCCAGCGCCGCCGCCCGCCGCAAGGCTGACCGTGACCGCCGCAGAGGCGTGTTCATAGGAAGCGGTGTCGAAGCCCGCGCCGCCATCGATGATATCGGCGCCCGCGCCGCCCTCGATTACATCATTGCCATCGTTGCCGATCAGCGTTTCGGCCGCAGCACCGCCCACCAACGTATCGGCAAAGGCCGAACCAAGCACGCGCTCGATGCCGATCAGCACATCGCCCGTGGCCGCGCCGCCCGAGCCGGGATCGATGCCGTTGTTGTAGATGGTCACGCCCTGGGTGCTGGCGGTGTAGTCCGCCGTATCGAAGCCGGCGCCGCCATCGAGGGTGTCGCTGCCCGTGCCGCCGATCAGCGTATCATCACCCGCGCCGCCCAGCAGCGTATCGCTGCCGGCCGCGCCGTCGAGCCGGTCGTCCCCGCCGCCGCCTTCGAGCACATCGCTCTGCGCAGAGCCGGTCAGCCGGTCGCCCAGCGACGAACCCACCACGCGCTCGATGCTGGTGAGCACATCGCCCGCCGCATCGCCCGCGCTGCCGGTGCCTGCGCCGAGATCGACCGTGACAGCCGCCGTGGACGCGGAATAATCGGCGGTATCGAAGCCCTCGCCGCCGGACAGAACGTCTGCCCCGCCAAGCCCTGCGAGCACATCGTCGCCCGATTGGCCGAGCAGTGTATCCGCGCCCGTGCTGCCGCCAAGCGTATCGGCAAAGGCCGAACCCCGGATAGTTTCGATCCCGGTCAGCACATCGCCCGCAGCTTCGCCGCCGCTGCCCGTGCTGCCGTCGGTCGCGATCGTCACGCCCGCGGCGGAGTTCGCATAATCTGCGATATCGGTGCCGGTGCCGCCGTCGATCCGGTCGGCGCCGAGCCCGCCTTCGATGGTATCGTTGCCCGCACCGCCGCTCAGTGTATCATCGCCCGCCGCGCCCTGAACGAGGTCGTCGCCCGCGCCGCCCTCGATGGTATCGGCAGAGGCCGAGCCCATCAGGTTATCGGCAAAGCCCGAGCCGACGAGACGCTCGATGCCGGTGAGCACATCGCCCAGCGCATCGCCGAGCGTGCCGGAAACACCGTCCATCCGCGCAGCAATGGCAGAGCCTGCGCCCGAATAGTCCGCCGTATCGAAGCCCGTGCCGCCATCGAGGGTATCCCCGCCGGTGCCGCCGATCAGCGTGTCATCGCCGTTGCCGCCGGAGAGGCTGTCTGCCCCCGCGCCGCCGGACAGCGTATCGTTGCCGTCCTGACCGAAGATCGTGTCGGCCCCCGCCGAACCGGTCACGCTATCGGCAAAGGCCGTGGCGATGACCTGCTCGATGCCGGACAGCACATCGCCTTCGGCCAACCCGCCGGTGGACGTTGTGCCATCCATCCGCACGGTGACGGCGGCGGCGCTCGCGCTGTAGTCCACGGTATCGAACCCGCTGCCGCCGGTCAGCACATCGGCCCCGGCGCTCGCGGCAAACAGGTCGTCGCCCGCACCGCCATCGATCTGGTCGGCATTGGCCGAACCGTTGAACACATCGTTGAAGCCCGAGCCGATCACCCGCTCGACATTTGTGATCACATCGCCATCCGCATCGCCGCCGGCAGAGGTGGTGCCATCGAGGTTAATCGTCACCGCGCTGAGCGAGGTAGCATAGGACACCGTATCGATGCCAAGGCCGCCATCGAGCACGTCCGCGCCGGCGCCACCGATGAGCGTATCATCGCCCGCCTCGCCCAGCAGCTGGTCGTCCCCGTCGCCGCCGATAACCGTATCGTTGCCCGCGCCGGCACGGAACGTCTCGTTCGCGCTGCTGCCGGTGAGGCGATCATCGAAGGCCGAGCCGACGAGCTGCTCTATGTTCACCAGCGTATCGCCCGCCGCATCGCCGCGGCTGCCCGCCGGGCCGCCGAGCGTGACGGTGACGGCGCTGGCCGAACCGGCATAGCTTGCGGTATCGAAGCCGGTGCCGCCATCGAGCGCATCGGCTCCAGCGCCGCCAACCAGCATATCGTCGCCCGCGCCGCCGAGAAGCGTGTCGTTGCCCGCAGCACCGCTCAGCGTATCGGCGCCGCCGCCGCCCAGGATCGTGTCATCGCCCGCCGAACCGCTGAGCGTATCGTCGAAAGCCGAACCGATCAGCTGCTCGATTGTGCTCAGGGTATCGCCGGTCGCATCGCCCGCCGTGCCCGCGCTACCATCGAGCGCGACGGCAATCCGCGCGGTGGCGGCAGAATAGTCTGCGGTATCGAAGCCGTCGCCGCCGACCAGCGCATCGGCGCCGCCCCCGCCGACAAGCGTGTCGTCGCCCGCGCCGCCCTGCAGCGTTTCATCTGCAGTCGCGCCGATCAGCGTATCGCCCAGCGCCGAGCCGATCACGATCTCGATCCCGGTCAGCGTATCGCCATCGGCATCGCCGCCCGCGCTGGCACTGCCATCAAGCGCGACGCGCACCGCCTGGATCGAGCCCGAATAGTCTGCCGTATCGGTGCCAGCGCCGCCATCAAGGTTGTCGCCGCCCGCGCCGCCGGTCAGGGTATCGTCCCCCGCACCGCCGCTCAGCGTATCATCGCCGAGCCCGCCGATCAGCACGTCGTTGCCGCCGCCGCCCACCAGAACATCGGCATTGTTGCTGCCGGTAAGCCGGTCGGCCAGCGCCGAACCGACGAGCTTTTCGATTCCGGTGAGCGTATCGCCAGCGGCATCGCCGCCAAGGCCGATGCCGCTGGCAAGGCTGACCGTGATCCCCGCGCTGCTGGCCGAATAATCGGCGGTATCGAAGCCGGTGCCGCCATCGAGCACGTCCGCGCCCGCGCTGGCCATTAGCGTATCATCGCCGGCGCCGCCCAGCAGCACATCGGCGCTGGCCCCGCCGCGCAAGGTATCGGCAAAGGCGCTGCCGATCAGCACTTCGGCATTGGCGATGGTATCGCCTGCCGCATCACCGCCGGTGTTGGCCGCGCCGTCGAGCCCGGCGTTCACCCCGGACGCCGAGGCGGAATAATCGATCGTGTCGGTGCCGCTGCCGCCATCGAGCACATCCGCGCCAAGCCCGCCGACGAGCGTATCATCGCCCGCTTGCCCGAGCAGTTGGTCGGCCCCTGCGCCGCCGGTGAGGGTATCGTTGCCGCCGCCGCCTTCGAGCGTGTCGTTGCCATCCGCGCCCCGCAGCGTATCGCCCTGCGCCGAACCGACCACGCGCTCGATGGCGCTGAGGGTATCGCCCGCAGCATCGCCGCCCGAGGACACCGTGCCATCGAGATTGACCGTGACGCCGCTGGCCGAAGCCGAATAGTCCGCCGTATCGAACCCCGCGCCGCCATCCAGCGTATCGGATCCGGCTGTGCCGACGAGGGTATCATCGCCCGCTTCGCCGAGCAGCGTGTCCGCGCCCGTGCGGCCAATGATCGTATCCCCGAAGGCCGAGCCCTGGAGCACTTCGACATTGCTGATCGTATCGCCGGCTGCATCACCGCCAACGCCGGCCGCGCCGCCGAGCGATGCGGTGACCCCAGCCGCGGAGGCGAGATAGGAGACGGTATCGATGCCGCTGCCGCCGTCCATGATGTCGGCCCCGGCGCCGCCCACCATGAGGTCGTCACCCGAATTGCCAAGCAGGATATCATCGCCGCCAAGCCCGCTAAGCGTATCGTCACCCGCGCCGCCCGAAAGCGTTTCCGCGCCCGCGCTGCCGGTCAGCGTATCGTCGAAGGCCGAGCCGTTGATCCGCTCGATGCCCGAAAGGCTGTCGCCCTCCGCATCGCCGCCCCGGGCGGTCGTGCCATCGAGCACGATCTGCACACCGGCGTCCGAAGTCGAATAATCGGCAATATCGAAACCGGCGCCGCCATCAAGCACATCTGCCCCGGCGCCGCCGCGCAAGGTATCATCGCCCGCACCGCCAAGCAGGGTGTCACCCCCGCCGCTGCCATAGAGCGTATCGTTGCCGCCCCCGCCTTCGAGCGTTTCAGCAGCCGAACCGCCTATGATGGTATCGCCAGCGGCCGAGCCAACCACGCGCTCGATACCGGTCAGGCTGTCGCCCTCCGCATCGCCGCCGGTCGCGGTCGAACCATCGAGCGTGATCTGCACCGCGCCCGTGCTGGCGCTGTAGTCCGCGGTGTCGAACCCGGTACCGCCATCGAGCACATCGGCCCCGGCGCCGCCGGTCAGCACATCGCTTCCCAGCCCGCCGAGGAGCCGGTCATTGCCCGCGCCGCCGGAGAGCACATCGTCGCCCGCGCCGCCGGAGAGCACTTCGTCTGCCGCGCTGCCGGTGATCGTATCGGCAAAATCAGAGCCATCGACCTCTTCGACACCGCTCACCCGGTCGCCCTCAGCATCCCCGCCGAGACCGATCCCGGTGACCAGATTGAGCTGGATGCCTGCGTTGGACGCGGCATAGCTCAGCGCGTCGAAACCGGTGCCGCCGTCGATCGTGTCTGCGCCGGTGCCGCCATCGATCGCATCATCGCCCGCGCCGCCGAGCAAGGTATCGTTCCCCGCGCCGCCGGAGAGCGTGTCATTGCCTGCACCGCCTTCCAGCGTATCTGCCCCGGCGCCGCCGCCAAGGGTATCGGCCTGGGCCGAGCCGATGATCCGTTCGATGCCCGAGAGCGTGTCGCCCGCCGCATCGCCGCTGCTGCCCACGCTACCATCGGTGGAGATAGTAACCCCGCTGACGGATGCGGCATAATCGGCCGTATCGAAGCCGGTGCCGCCGATGATCGTATCTGCACCGATCGAGCCGGTGATCGTGTCATCGCCTGCGCCGCCGTCAAGCGTCTCGCTGCCGATGCCGCCCGCCAGCGTATCGCCGAACGCCGAGCCGACCAGCCGCTCGATGGCGCTGAGGGTATCGCCCGCGGCAAACCCGCCGCTGCCGATGCGCCCGTCGAGCCCCGCGTTGATCGCCGCATTGGAACCTGAATAGTCCGCCGTATCGATCCCGTCGCCGCCGATCAGCGTATCGGCGCCGAGGCTGCCGACCAGCGTATCATCGCCATCGCCCGCGCGGATGGTTTCGCTGCCGGTGCCGCCCGCCAGCCGGTCGGTAAAGGCCGAGCCGATCAGCACTTCGATCCCGGTCAGCGTATCACCCGCCGCGCCGCCGCTGCCGGCGGTGCCGTCAAGCGCGATGGTCACGCCGCTCGTCGAATCGGCATAGCTCACGGTATCGGTGCCCAGCCCGCCGTCGATCGCATCGGCGCCGTCGCCGCCCACGATCACGTCATCACCCGCACCACCGATCAACGTATCGTTGCCGCCGCCGCCGCGCAGCGTATCGCTTCCCGCGCCGCCATCGATCCGGTCAGCATTGTCGCTGCCGGTGAGTTCGTCGTCGAACGCCGAGCCGACAAGGCCCTCGATGCCGAGCAGCACATCGCCCGCCGCATCGCCGCCGCTGCCCGCGCGCCCATCGAGATAGGCGGTGACTGCCGCGCCCGATCCGGCATAGCTCACCGTATCGAAGCCTGCGCCGCCATCGAGCAAATCGTTGCCCGCGCTGCCCAGCAGCGCATCATCGCCCGCCCCGCCGAGGATCGTTTCCGCGCCGCTGCCGCCACCGAGGGTATCAGCAAACGCCGAGCCGATCAGCTGCGCGATGCCGCTGAGCCGGTCGCCAGTGGCTTCACCACCCGTGCCTGCCGCGCCGGAAAGATCGACCGCAACGCCTGCGCTGGCGCCGGCATAGCTGGCGGTGTTGCTGCCGGTTCCGCCGTCGATCACATCGGCGCCGAGGCCGCCGGTCAGCACGTCGTCGCCGCTGCCGCCGAGCAGGGTGTCATTCCCCGCCCCGCCAGTAAGCGTATCGTCACCCGCGCCGCCATCGAGCAGGTCGTCTGCCGTGCCGCCGATGATCGTGTCGTTCTGGGCGGAGCCGATCACGGCTTCGATGCCGGTGAGCACATCGCCCTCGGCGTCACCGCCGCTAGCCGGCCCGCCATCAAGCCGCACGGTCACGCCTTCGGCAGAATCCGCATAGTTGGCGGTGTCGAAGCCGATCCCGCCATCAAGCCGGTCAGCGCCAATGCCGCCGGTAAGGAGATCATCGCCCGCGCCGCCCAGCAGCGTATCGCTGCCGCCCTGGCCGGAAAGCACGTCATTGCCCGCACCGCCATCAAGCGTTTCGCCCTGCGAGGTGCCGGTGATCGCATCGTCGAACGCCGAACCGATCGCGTTCTCGATCGAGGACAGCATATCGCCCTGCGCATCGCCGCCCGCCGAAAGCGAGCCATCGAGATTGATCGCGATACCGGCCGAGGACGTCGAATAGTCTGCCGTATCCGAACCCTGGCCGCCGAGCAGCATGTCCGCCCCGGCACCGCCGCGCAGGATATCATCGCCCGTGCCGCCATCGAGCGTATCGGAGCCGTCCCCGCCGCTCAGCAAGTCGTTGCCCGCCCGCCCGCGCAGAATATCATCGGCGGCAGAGCCCGCGATGGTATCGGCAAAGTCGCTGCCTTCGACGATCTCGATGCTGCTGAAGCTATCGCCCGCCGCATCTCCGCCGGTGCCGCCGCTGGCAAGGCTGAGCGCAATGCCCGCCGCCGCGCGTGAATAATCCGCCGTATCGACGCCTGCGCCGCCATAGAGAACGTCCGCGCCCGCACCGCCGCGCAGGATATCGTCGCCCGCGCCGCCGTGCAGTGTTTCGTCGGCCGCCGAACCCGTGATGACGTCCGTTTCGGCTGTGCCGATCACTTCCTCGATGCTGGTGAGCACATCGCCTTCGGCAAGGCCGCTGGCGCTGGCGCCGCCGGCCAGCGTCACGTTGACGCCGACGAGCGAGGCGGAATAATCGACCGTATCGTGGCCCGCGCCGCCATCGATCTCGTCTGCCCCGGCACCGCCGTCGATCACGTCGTCGCCCGCGCCGCCGAGGATGGTATCATCGCCGCCCAGCCCGCGCAGCACATCGTCACCCGCGCCGCCCTCCAGCGTATCGGCCTGCGAGGAACCGCTGAGCTGATCGGCAAAGGCCGACCCAACCAGCCGCTCGATCCCTGAAAGCGTATCGCCCGCCGCATCACCCGCCGTGCCACGCCCGGTGGCGAGCGAGGCCGTGACGCCGGAAGCAGCATCGCTGTAGTCTGCCGTATCGAACCCGTCGCCGCCGATCAGAATGTCTGCGCCGCCGCGCCCGGCGAGAATGTCATCGCCCGCGCCGCCCACCAGGCTGTCGTCCGCCGCCGTGCCGCGCAGGGTATCGGCAAAGGCCGAGCCGATCAGGTTTTCGACGTTCAGCAGCCGGTCGCCCTCGGCCGCGCCCCCGCTCGAGACCGAGCCATCGACCGAGACCGAAACGCCCGAGCTCGAAGCCGAGTAGTCCACGGTATCGGAGCCGTCGCCGCCGTCGAGAAGATCGCTGCCTGCGCTGCCATCTAGGATATCGTTGCCAGCTCCGCCGCGCAGAGTATCGTCTCCGCCGCCGCCGACGAGGATATCGTTGCCAGCTCCGCCATCGAGCAGGTTGGCCGCGCTGTTGCCGGTCAGCCGGTCGTCGAGCGAGGAACCGATAACCCCCTCGATTTCGCTGATCTGATCGCCCGCTGCATCGCCGCCGATGCCGGTCGAACCATCGAGCGCAACCGTTACCGCGCCGTCGCTGTCGCTGTAGTCCACCACATCGGTGCCGGTGCCGCCAACGAGCACGTCGGCCCCGGCGCTGCCGCGCAAGGTGTCGTCGCCCGCGCCGCCGAGGATCGTCTCGCTGCCCGCGCCGCCGCCAAGCGTATCGGCAAAGGCCGAGCCAACGAGGCGCTGGATGCCGCTCAGGACATCGCCGGTAGCCTCGCCCGCAGAGCCGGCCGCGCCGCTGAGGTCGATGGTCACGCCCGCCGCCGCATCGGCATAGCTCGCGGTGTTGAAGCCCGAGCCGCCATCGATCAGATCCGCGCCAAGCCCGCCGATGATCACATCATCGCCGCTGCCGCCGAACAGCCGGTCATCGCCGGCGCCGCCCTTGATGAGGTCGTCGCCCGAACCACCGGCAATCGCCTCGTCTGCATCTGCGCCGAGCAGCGTATCGTCATAGGCCGAACCGGTCAGGTTCTCGATGCCGATGAGCTGGTCTCCTTCGGCGTCGCCGCCGGAATTGACCGTGCCATCAAGATGGACGGTGACCGACTGCGCCGAACTGCCGTAGTCGACCGTATCGACCCCGTCGCCGCCTTCGATGCGGTCTCCGCCCGCGCCGCCGTCAAGCGTATCATCGCCCGCACCGCCGCGCAGGGTATCGTTGCCCGCGCCGCCGACGAGGATGTCGTCACCCGCGCCGCCTTCCAGCGTATCATCGTTGAGGCTGCCCAGCAGCCGGTCGGCATAGGCCGAGCCGACGAGGCGCTCGATCCCGGTGAGCGTATCGCCCTGAGCATCGCCGCCGATGCCGATGCTGCCGCCCAGCCCCGCGAGAATGCCTTCAGCCGAGGCCGAGTAGTCCGCCGTAT
>CANGJB010000023.1 GCA_947453945.1 Sphingomonadaceae bacterium | reverse complement strand
TCCTGTTAACGGGCAATTTCATCAGCCAGAAGTCCCACCGAGAGGGCGTAGAAATTCGAGCAGTTATAATCGAGGATGACCCTATAATTTCCGGTTAGCAGATAGGCAGTTTGCCCCGGCCCGTCCGGCTCGAGACAGCTGGCAAGCGTATCGTCGGTCAGAGTCGGTGCGCGCGGCACCACCCCCAGAGCGCGCCATTCGCGGACCGTCTTCCAGCGCGAATGACGTGCAAACACCTGCGGACAGCGCGGACTGGCGAGCGCCGTGCCCAGCGCGGCGCGGTCAAGCGGGGCGGTCACGTCCGACGCCACGCCCCAGGCCTCACCCGGCCGCCAGCCCGCATCGCGAAAGTAGTTGGCGATCGAGGCGAGCGTATCGCGCCGGCTTGCCCAGATATCGGCAAACCCGTCGCCATCCCCGTCCTGCGCCACGCGCAGATAGACGCTGGGTAGGAACTGAGGATTGCCGAAGGCGCCTGCCCAGCTGCCCACCAGCTTGGCACGCGGCACGCCGCGGTCGACCATCTTGAGCAGCGCGATGAATTCCTCGGCAAACAGCGCCCGCCGCCGCCCTTCGTAGGCCAGAGTCGCCAGCGAGCGCGCAAGGTCGAAATCGCCGGTGTAGGAGCCATAGTTGGTTTCATGCCCCCAGATTGCCAGCACGATTTTCGGCGGCACACCATAGCGCTGCTCGATCCCCGCTAGATAATCGGCCGAAGCCGCATACTGCCGCCGCCCGCCGCCGATCCGCGCCGCATCAACATGGGTCCGGCGATAGCCAGCAAACGCGGGAATCGAAGAGGAAGTACCCGGCTGTGCCCGGTCGAGCGCAATCACGCGGGGGTTCTCGGTCAGTCCGGCCATTACCGTGGCGATCGTCTGCTCACGCACGCCGTCCGCCCGCGCCTTGGCGGCAAGATACTGGAGATAGCCCTGGAATCCGCCCCCCGCCGCTTCGGCCTGTGCATCAGCCTGCGCGCTGGCCGGGCCAGAAAGGAGGGAGAGCGCCAGCACAGCAAGCCCTGCTCGAAACAGAGCGGGGAGCCGGGGTAAGCGGACTGGTATAGGTAGCTTCATCGGGGTGACAGTCGCACAAGCAGGCGAAGCTGGGAATCCCTCAATCGACGAAACGCGCGGCAAGATAGTCAACCTTGCAGCAAAATCTCTTTGCGCTGCCCCGCGAGAGCGCTATCGGCGTCGCGCGCGCTACATCCACACAGATGGGCCGCGCAGTGGACAGGTGGCCGAGTGGTTTAAGGCAGCGGTCTTGAAAGCTACCGGAGGTTTCAACCCTTGGTGGCACAGACCGGCGAAAAAGGGGTGTAGTTAGAATCGCTTAGCGGCAGGTCGGGAAATGGCTAAAGAGTGCGGCAAGGCCGCCATCTAGCAGATTTCTAGCCGCGCCGCAGAATCGGTATGGAAGAGTGTCCGAGTGGTTTAAGGAACTGGTCTTGAAAACCAGCGATGGGGAAACCTATCCGTGGGTTCGAATCCCACCTCTTCCGCCATCGTTTGGTAGTTGCCGTTCACGGCAGTGTGGTTTTCATGTTTAGCACCGCCGTTCTTTCCCAACTGACTTGAGCGTCCGGCTGAAACATAGGAATTTCCACTTGCTACAGCTTCGTCCACCGAGGGAGCCAATCCCACCCGCCGATCCTCAACTGCCCAAGCGCTTGTTCCTCTATCTTACGCAACCCAGCTTTGCAGACGCTTGGGTGAATGGGGGGCAAATCCCGATTGCTCCCGCCAGCAAGTATCTAGGTGACCGGCAAGGCATATATACGCCGGACGAAGTGGCGGTAGTCAGCACAGGGGGTGTCACCGGCGCCGCAGAAATGGCTGTGACCGAAGCGTCTAAGGCGCTGGGCCTTTCACATGTCCGATTTCAAGGAATAACGTTCGACACTGGAACGGAACTCATTCCAGTGAATGATGGTTCGGTTAGCCGAGTTGAACGCGATAGTCTGATCCTGAGCTTCTCTAAGTCGCTTTCGCGGGAAGTTGGTGAGAGGCTAGGCAAGAACACTGTCGTCGAGATATCTGACGCTCCCAAGCTTGCACGATTACTGTCGGAGCAAATCGGCGTTCCTGCTCGGCTAGAGCGCGTGCTTTATGCGCGCCAATGGATATCCAGCCTCGAAAACTATGCTTTCCCAAAATTGGGTGATTTGCCGGCCGGGAGCATAACTGCAGCAGACATTATCACCGTACTGACCCCAATTTGGCAGCAAATTCCTGAAACTGCCCGACAGGTCCGCAACCGCATCTGCGCGATCCTTGACTATGCGCATGCCAAAGGCTGGCGGTCCCGTGAAGCTCCGTCTGGCAACGGAAGTCTGAAAGCTGGGCGAGGTTTGCCTAGGCAGGTGAAGGCAAGGGAAAATCGCAAGGCGATGCCTTATGTCGCCTTGCCGAGTTTCATATCGGCATTAAGGCGCAAGCCGTCCTTTGGCAGGTTGGCACTTGAGCTGCTGATCCTCACGGGCACTAGGTCTCAGGAGGTTAGGCTCGCCACATGGTCAGAATTTGACCTTCAGGGTCGGCTATGGACAGTACCGGCCGAACACATGAAACGAGGCAAGGCACATATTGTTCCGCTCTCTGATGTCGCATTGGAAGTGCTGTCCAAGGCTTCAGCCTTAAGGCTTGCGGGAACGGATGTTGTTTTCCCCGGCGTCGCTGGCAATCCAATGTCAGACATGACGTTGCTTAAGGTCCTTCGGGATATGAACGAGCCGTTTCACGTCCACGGTTTTCGGTCCACATTAACGGATTGGGCCGCGAATGAAGGGTTTCCAGACGCTGTCGTAGAGGCTGCGTTGGCGCACAAAACCCCTGACGCCGTGCAGGCGGCGTATCGGCGCACAACGTATCTGGGTGTTCCGGGCCAACCGGGCGCGCGGGTTAAATTAATGGAAGCTTGGGGTCGGTTCTGCGCAAGTGGGTCGGCGGATGGGGCCCAAGTGGTGGCACTGGTTCCCAAAAAAGCAGTCTAGACCGCCTCTGTTTGTCGACAAAACTAACTAATTCTTGCGTTGCAAAGTCTTCACGAGGGCAACTGCTTGGGCCAAGAGGGCGGGATCAATTCTGTCATCCATTCTTACCCCCTCCATTTTCGCAGTTCCCATGCCCTTGATCAATTCCGCCTGCCGGTGTGGCGGGACTTTGCCGTAGCTGGTCAAAGTTGTCATCACACGTTCATGCCCAAGGTTTTGTGACCACGCTTTGAACATTTCAGCCGTCGTGCTCACCTGCTGGCCATATTGAACCAAGGTGTTTCGGAACGAATGCGGGTTGAAATATGGTAATCCAACCCCCCTCGAATGCCTTGCGGAATATCTCGCGGATGGATGCGGCTGATTGCCAGCACTCACCGCGACGCAGGCCAACCGGCATAAATGCACCATGTTCGCTAAGGCCCATTTGAGTTGGAGGAAAGAGCGGGTCATCCTCTCCCCAAAGCATGGTGATGCGCAGATATTGGCACCAGTCTTGCACGATCTGCAGCGCCTCTCCCCCAACTGGGAAGAACCATGTTGTAAAGGTTTTGCTGCCCTTGGTTTTCACATCTCGTGCATCCTGATCAACGCAACCCTGCACGAGATCAACGTGTTTTAACCGCAGCGTTGCCAACGCCCCATCGCGAGCTCCCGTTAGCAAGGCGAACGCAACCAACGCCCTGTTCCGCAGTTCAAATGGCGTGCTGTGTGGCATGCACGCGATCACGTGGTGGACTTGTTCGAGAGAAGGGAAGGGTTTTTGCCGTTCAGCTTTCGCGATGCGGACATCTTTGTCGGAGAGATTGAAATAATCGGCGTCTGCATAGGAAAGGCGGGACTTGTATCCCGGCTGCCCTGCCAGCCAGATGAAGAAGGTCCGCAACGCTGCGAGGGTCGAATGGACCGTCGCGCGGCTCAGCGGCCGGCCAGTTCGGACGGCCGTTTGCTTATCCAGCTTCTGCTTAAAGGCGACCGCCTGCGCGCGGTGGAACGTCTTGAAATCCTTGTGGCCATTTGCCTCTTCAAAACGCATCAGAGCCTTTGCGACCGCATCAATCGATGCTTCATCAAGGCGCTTCGCTTCCTTCAAATAAATGAAATACTCGCGCTTGATACGGGTATTCGAGGCGTTGTGTTTTGCCATGGTATCATCGTCCACTCTTTTGTCACAGTTTAGGGAAGGTTTGACGCGTTCATCTATGCGTGGTCATTCATTCCTGATTGGAACGTCTAAATTGGGCATCGTTGCGCTGATTGCGCCCAAGCGGACACGGCGATGCATCGTCGTGCCGCAACTTTCGCACAGGGCGTTAAGGTCGCCCGTCACGTTGTTTTTGCAGACTGCTTCGACCATGCCCATTGCTGGTCGCCGAGGTGCGCGGCATTTGAAGCAATACAGGGTTCCCGGAGGGCAAGGGCGCTTCGCAGCTTTACGTTTGGCATCGATGTAAGTTCGAAGGTCACGGCCCAAAATTAGCGTTGGCCGGCACTTGTCGACGGTCGGTAGGCCATCTTTAATCCAGCCCCGCACCGAGTTCTTATGAACGCCAAGAGCCTGTGCAGCCTCTTCGACACTGTAAGCGCGATGTAGTTTGATGACGCGCGGGTTGACACGGCGCGCACGAATTTGCCTCGGGCCCACAGTCTATTCGGCTTCACATTGCGTGGTATTTTGTCCCTCAGCAACCAACGCCTTGATGGACGCAATTTTGATAAGGGTACGGCTTCCGATTTTGACCTTTTCCAGCTTACCGGCTTCAATCAAACGGTAGGTTGTCGTTCGGCCAATCCCGAGCGCGCGTTGCGCGTCGGCGATGGATGTAAGAAAAGTTTCCATAGTTTCTCCGCAAGGTGACAGCACGATGCTGTCGAAGGCGGCAAAACATATGAACGCAGATTACCGTTTTGGCAAAGTGATATGACAAAATTCAAAGCGTCAGGATTTCTGGGACTTTCTGAACATTGACCACCATGATGCGACAGCTCTGGGGGTAACTTTTTCCCCATATCTCCACTCAATATACTTCACGTGACGATCGATTATCTCTTCTCTGACGCTGTAGGGGCGGATGGCTCCGCCGAAGTACAGCTCCAGCCAATCGCGCTCACATGCGGCACCAACCATCATGCGCTGCTTCATTGGCAGCTTGGGTGGACGTCCTGCTCCGGGCCTTTTTCCGCCTCGAGGCATTATCGTTCGCTTGCCGCCGTTGGCGCTGATTTGCTCTCGACGAAGCCGCAGGTTGATCGTTTGGCAATTTGGTCGGGAGAAGAGTGCATGCAATTTCGATCTAGATCTATTTGTGGAATGTATCGGAGAGGACATCGCTGAGGATTGGACAGAAACACGCCTGATGCAACATCGATATCGGGCGCGGATGAATACAGACGCCGCACCGGAGGCATCCCCGATTGGGGAATGGACTTGATTTGATCGTCGGACCATTAGATTTGATCTTACCACGAAGGATCAATGGGATGGCGCCAGATCAATCCGCTCAGGTTCCGCCGGGTCCTGTATATCTCGTCGATGATGACCCCGACGTTCTGCATTTTGTCGGCCTGACGCTGGAACGGGCTGGTTATACCGTCCGCGCCTATGCCGATCCCGATCTGTTTCTGAACGAGCTGCGCCTTGAAGAGCCGTCTGTCGTCCTTCTTGATATGGCGATGCCGGTGAGGACGGGGCTAGATTTGCAAGCGGCGTTGATGCGGCAGGCGCACGCTGCTTCCATCATATTCCTATCCGGCAACAGCCAGCAGCAGCAGGTCATTGATGCCATCAAGGGCGGCGCGCATGACTTTTTGTTGAAGCCCGCCCGAAAGGATCAGATTTTAAATGCCGTGGCAGATGCGATGGCGCAGTCCGTTGAAAAGGTGACCAACAACACCCTGAAAGAAACGCTGCGGGCGGGGTTGGGACGTCTGACGGCCCGCGAGGGGGAAGTCTTCCCTTTGATTGTCGCTGGCTACCAAAATCGCCAGATCGCTGAGATATTGGGTATCCAAACCGACACCGCGAAGAAGCATCGGGCATCCATTTGCGAAAAGTTTAACGTAACAGACAGCGTCTGGTTGATTGCCCTCGCAAGAGACGCAGAGAGAATTGATGCCAAATTATGGGACGACCCAGAGTTCCCGACTAGGGAATGGACTATTCCAAAAATCATGTGATATGGGGTGCCCCGTCCGGACTTTGGCCGGACTGAATAGATTTGAATTTAGGGGCTCATCCAGTGATCAAAGACGCCAAAACATCCAGACTAAATCGCAAAATTCGTCACATGCTCTTGGTAAGCACGGCTTGTTTGACAGCCACCGTGATTGATACGGACGACGCCTATGCGACGAATTACTCGGCGGGCGGCGCTTCTGCAGTTGGAGCTTACGCAACAGCAGTCGGTGACGGCGCTTATGCCAACGGCACTTACGCGACAGCCAATGGCGCATATGCAAATGCGGTAGGTGTTCGTGCTACCGCCACAGGTTCGAATTCTTATGCAAAGGGTTCTTGGGCGCAAGCCTTTGGGTCCGGTGCTTACGCGAATGGCCAACGAGCCATAGCGGTAGGCGGCGAAGCATATGCCAGCGGGCCTTGGGCCATCGCGATGGGCGCAAACAGCGAAGCGAAATATGGCTGGGGCAACGTTGCAATCGGGGCATATTCTAAGTCGGAAGGGTTCATGTCCATCGCGATTGGGATGGGTGCACAAGCTGGTAATGGAAATTGGGGGAACGCGATTGCCATCGGCTATGGCTCTTATGCTCTCGGAAATTCGGTTGGGATAGGTAAATATTCGAACGCTCTAGGCTGGAATTCTGTTGCCATAGGAGGCTACGGCGCGAAAGCTGAGGGTGACAATGCGACTGCGATAGGGGGGATCTTGGTTCGTGCGAACGGGAACCAAGCCACCGCAGTGGGTTCTAATACTGGCGCATATGGAAACCATGCGGTCGCCTTGGGTTCCGGCACCGCCACTTGGGTCGATGGTGTAGGATACGAATTAAATGGCACAAAGGCCAACGGGGCCTATGCTACCGCGATCGGTGCCTATGCCGTTGCCAATGGCGATCATGCCACGGCGGTTGGCATGAATGCTGAGGCCGATGGCGATACCGCGACAGCCTTGGGGAATAGCGCCTATGCCCGTGCCACCAATGCTGTCGCCTTGGGCAGCAACGCCACCGCCAACAATGCGGGGGCTGTGGCGCTTGGTGCGGGATCAACCACGGCGGCGGCGGTTGCGACCACGGGTGTCACCCTGTTGGGGAACAGCTACAGCTTTGCCGGTACTGCGCCTGCGTCCACCGTAAGCGTGGGCAGCGCGGGGCATGAACGCACAATCACCAACGTGGCAGCGGGGCGCATCAGCGCGACCAGCACAGACGCGGTGAATGGATCGCAGCTTTATGCCACCAACCAGGCGTTGGGAGCTGTCGGCCAACAATTGGATGGCATCGGCGCGCGGCTGGATAAGCTTGCCAACCGATCGGCGGCTGCGACGGCGGCTGCCTTGGCAACAGCGGGGCTGATCCAGCCCATCCATGCTGGCAAGACCGCCATTTCGGGCAGCGTTGGCCTGTGGGACGGGCGCACGGGCTTTGCCGTGGGCTTGGCGCACCGCATGGATAATGATCGCTGGTCGCTGCGCGGTTCGGCGACGCTGGATCATTATGGAACGGCCGGCGGCAACATCGCTGTTGGCTACGAGTTCTGATCAAGCCAGCCGCTTGTCAGAGCCAATGGCGATTGGCAACACTCATCAGGGGCGGGCTTTCGGGCCCGCCCCCTTCTTGTTTTCTAAAGGTGGGGCGGACAGAAAGGGCTTATGAAGATGAAGCTCAAGAAATTGACGTTGTTCATATTCTCTAACCTGTTGGCCGTCCCAATTGCTCTTGCTCAAAGCGTCCCCGAACCAGCGGCGACCCCTGCGCCCGAGACAAAGTCAGATGTCGCGCCGCAAATCCCAGCACCCGAAACGTCAAATGGGACGAAGGCATCCATGCCTGTGGCTGGAACAAGCGTGGTCGTTCAAAATGCGCCTCCCATCCGGCCGGTTAAGCTGGCGCGTTTGATCCTGATTGCCTTGGACCAAGCGAATAAGACAGGCAATTATTCGGTCCTTCAAGATTTGGGGGCACCAGCCTTTCGGGCGAATTCTGCTGCCCGTTTGGCGGAGGTGTTTGCGCCTCTGCGCCGTCAAGGGGTCGACCTGTCTATGGCCGCCGTTTTGGAGCCGCAGTTCGCGGCTCCGCCTCGCCAAGGCCCGCAAGGATTGCTTCGGCTCGTCGGGGCTTTCCCGCAGGCAGACGGGCAAGGTGCAATTGGCTTTGATCTCAGATTTGCGCCAATCAACGGGTATTGGCGGATTTATGACATCAACGTTGGGCCGACACAGCTTGTGGCACCCAATGCGCCAAATGTGCCAGCGGGTGCGGCCTCATCCAAGTCTTCCACATCACGTAAACGGGCGCCTTCAAGCCCGCCGTCAAGGTAATTGAAACATGCACAACGGCATTCACTTCATCTCTGGCCTGCCCCGTTCGGGATCGACGCTACTTTCCGCCATCTTGCGCCAAAACCCGAAACTTCATGCCAATATCTCCAGCGGCGTGGGTGCGCTCGTCACCAGCACCTTGCGGGATATGAGCCAAGGCAATGAAAGCGCGCCGTTTTATGATGATGCGCGGAAATTGGCTGTGCTGCGCGGTGCGATTGAAGGATATTATCATGACGTGCATCCAGAACGCACAGTGATCGATACCAACCGGATGTGGTGTTCCAAATTGTCGTTGATGGACCGCCTTTACCCAGACGCTCGGGTCATTTGCTGCGTGCGCGACATGGAATGGGTGTATGATTCGGTTGAAAGCCTGATCCAGCGCAACGCCCTCGACTTGTCCAAGATTTTTGGATTTGAAGCGGGCGGCACCTGCTATGATCGCTTCGAGCAATTGAACCGCAGCAGCGGGATGATCGGCTTCGCATGGGCCGCCTTGCGGCAGGGCTTTTTCGGGCCGCACGCCAGCAAGATGATGTTGCTCACCTATGAAACGCTGACGGAGCGGCCGGCCCGCGCGATGCAGGAAGTTTACCGTTTTTTGGGTCTGCCGGAATATCGGCATGATTTTGAGAACATCGATTTTCAAGTGGATATGGTCAATGCCTTCGACACAAGCCTTGGCACACCCGGGCTCCATTCGGTGGGCGGCAAGGTCGAGCCGCGAAAGCGCCTGCCCATCCTCCCGCCGGATCTATTCGACCGCGCATCAAACGACAGCTTTTGGAAGCGCAAAGATTTGATCAACCCCTACAACGTCAAGATCATCTGACAACGCTGGTCCAAGCAGAATAGAGGACACGGCGCGCTTATGGACCCCTCGCAGATCCTTTGGTTCCGCTACTATGCGGTGTCGATGCTCGTCGTCTGCGTGCTTGTCACCAGTGTCTCGTGGCTGTCCACCCGCGCGCGTCACGATCCGGTTGGGCCGTGGTGGTTTTCTGCCATTGCGATGCAACTGCTCGCGGGCAGTATGTACCTGTTTGTTGGGACGACCTTAGGGGAGGTGTCCGCCTTTGGCGGAACGACTTTGAGCAGCGGCGCGCTGTATCTTTTCATCCACGGGCTTGAGTTGTCGCTGTCTAAAAACTTTGCATCCCGGCGCTGGCTATTGGTGCAGATGGGGCATCTTGGCCTGTTTTGGCTGCTCTATATCGGGCTTGGTCTTTCGACATGGGCATATGTTTTCACCGTTGCCGCCTGCACCGCGGCGGAAATCTGCGCCATCCGCTTGGCAACCCGGTTGAAAAAGCAGCGGGGCATCAGATCGGCAACGTTTATACAGGTGGCTTTTGGCGCCGCTGCCATCAGCAATGCGTATCGCCTCTATCTGTTTGCCGCCACGGGGACGCTGGTTCGGGTGGCGGATTTTTCAATCCGCTCTATGGCGGGCCTGTCGCTTTTGAGCGCCGCGATCATCCTAATGTGCCTCTTTTATATTGGCTATGCCATCGAACAGTCCGAAGCTCGGCAACACGCGGCACAGCTTGAGGCTGACCGGCTGACGCTTGCCAAGCAGGTCGCGGAAAAGCACGCCGCTGAAATGGAGCAGCTCGTTACCCAACGGGACAACATGATGATGCTCAATTCCCGCTTCTTCATGCTGGGCACGATGCAAGTGCTGGGGGGTGGGGCGCTGCACGAAATGTCTCAACCCTTACAGGCCGTGGGGTCGGCTGTGGATGTGTTGATTGATGAGGTGGGGGATAAGGATAAAGCCCTCGCCACCCGCGCGCGGGAAATTTCGACCTTGGTGGATCGGATTACGGCAATTCTCGATCACTTTCGAAAACTTTTGCGCACGGGCTCGCCGCAATTGGAGGCCCTGAACATCAAAGCCCATGCTGACCATGCTTTTCGCATTGTCCAGTCAGAGGCGCGATTGCGCGGGATTGAAGCGAGTTTGGCAGTTGAGGTTGCTGCAAATGACGCGCGCGTCTTGAGCAACCCAATCCTGTTTGAACGGGCGATGCTCAACCTGTGCGCCAACGCAATCGAAGCGATTTGTGAGGCGGAAGAAGGGGTGCCGCGTAAATTGAGGATTGAGATTGGCGTGGTCGACCAAAAGCAAGGCCGCCAATTGGCCATCCATATTCACAACACCGGCAAGCGGCTCAGTGCAGCGAAATACAAGGCCATGTTCGACCCCTTCCATTCCTCAAAGCCCAATGGGCTTGGGCTTGGTCTGAATATCGTGAAGGCGTTCGTCGAGGGTTGGAATGGTGAAATTCGGGCCACGGCCGGCCTGACGGATGCTTATGCGACCACAATCTACATCCTCTTGCCGGTCGTGGACGATTGATGGCGCGCGCGCCCTAAGCAGGCGCCGTGCATCCTTGGAAACATCCATTGTCGAAAAATGACGTCTTATTCCCGATTGGGGAATGGATTGGTTTGCCTCGAGCGTCGAATAGGGCCGGGTTCTAAGGCTTGGGACTGCTTTCAGGCAGACAGGGTCAAGTGCCCAAAACTCCCAGCACAATTACCGAAACGGAGATCAGCATGAAGATATTCCCCCCAGCTTTGATCTTGGGAGGCTTTGCTTTGGCGCAGGCTGCGCAAGCCAGCGAAAACACCAACCTGATGAAGGGGCCATATATTTTTGCCCATGCGGGATGGACAAAATCCACGACAAGTTACGACACATTTTACAGCTCTGACGACGCCCGCGCTTACGAAATGACCGACGGTAAGAGTAACAATGCGGCCGGTGGCGTGGGCTTTGGGTACAATTTCAAGATATCTCCGGCACTGTTGGCAGGGGTTGAGGCGGACATTACGGCCCTCAAACTGGGAAATCGGGGCGCCCATTTCACGTCAACGGGTTTTGATCTGAACCAAAAATGGTTGGCATCTGCCCGGGCAAGACTTGGCTGGAACCATGATTATGCAAACGGGTCATCGTCCCTTGTTTATGCAACGCTTGGTGTGGGCGGAGGTCGCCAAAACTTGCAACATTTCCATATCGATGACGGATTAGAGCACGTTGTTCAAACGGCGCGCAAGGATAGCATCGGCCTGATCATGGGCGGCGGTCTGGAATATCAATTGCCAGCGACGCGGTGGCGCGTCCGTGCAGAATATCTGCACGCCAATGACAACAAGATGGACTTTGTGAAGGTCGCAGATAGCGACGCCCTTTACGCCAGCTCGCATTTCGGGACGGCACACACCCGTCTCGATTTGGTGCGGATCGGGGTTGCATACGCGTTTGGTGGGCGAAAGGCAGAAACGATCATTACGCCTCCAACCCCGCCTGCGCCTCCGCCGCCCCCTCCGGCCTCGCCAGTCTCGACGGAAGTGGCGGCACCAGCGCCCGTTTGCAACAAGGGGCCCTTCATCGTCTATTTCGATTGGAACAAGGCGGACATCACGCCTGAAGCCTCTGCCGTTTTGGACACTGCCGTTGCGGCTTATGGCAATTGCAACAACGCCAAAATCCTCTTGGCGGGTTACGCAGATCGTTCCGGTCAAACGTCCTACAACCTCGGTCTGTCGCAACGACGGGCTTCAGCCGTTCGTTCTTATCTCAGCGGACATGGGGTTGTTGATGGCGTTATTGCCAGCGAGAATTACGGCGAAGACAAACCCCGTCTTCCAACAGATGAAGGCGTTCGCGAAATGCAAAACCGCCGCGTTGAGATCACCTTCAAATCGGATGGCGAAGAATAGCCTCTTCGCGGATACGATGCTGGTAAAGCAGGGGAGGGCGCGTCCCTCCCCTTTTCATTTGGGATGGGGCATGGCGCCTTGGACGGCACATTTGTTCATAAATGTGGGGGGTGATGTGGGGGGATGTTTTTTGCGATTTTAAAAAACGTTAAATATCAAACATTTATCTACTAGGTTCGATACAAGCCCTGCCGCCAACGCACCAAGTTGCGAAACAATCTGCCTTCCCCGGCTCTTGTCATTGGCCACATCACACCTAGAATCATTCGATTTCGGGCATTCACCGCGCGGAATGGCTCTCAATCGCCATGTGTCTACGGGCAGGCAGTGCGTTGGAAAAATCGACCGCAGTTCGTCGGACTGCGTATTTTCCGTCTCTCGCATCTAGCGTGCTTGTCAGGCCAGACAAACGGGTTGCCGGGGTGCCGCGCCTGTCAACCGGACCTGATGGTAAAGGAAACGAGATTGTTTTTCCGGTTTCCCGAACTCGACCAACGAAGCGGTAGACGAGTCCTTGTCCCATCGACGCTGCGCCCCGGCAACTTCGCCGCAATTTCAGGATAAAGCAGATCATCAATGATGTTCCAGTTGTCTGCATAGGCGGATCGGCCGGCGGTCTCGACGCCTATGTGCGGCTGTTGCAGCACCTTCCAGACGATCTCGGCGTCGCAATCGTCATCGTCAACCATCTGCGCGTCGTTGCGACACGGCTCCACGAAATTCTTCCACGCTATACAGCGATGCCGGTTGAATTGATCACCGACGGGTTGGATATCCGGCCTGATCGCGTTTTCATCATTCCTTCGCAGCGCGATCTGCATGTGTGCGACGGCGAGTTTCGCCTTGAGCCCATATCCAAACCGCGAGGATGGCCCGACGTCATTACCGTGTTTCTCCAGTCGCTGGCGCAGCACTGGCACGGCAAGATCATTGCGGTCATCGTCTCTGGTTATGATGGTGACGGCGCCGACGCCTTGTGCGCCATCAGAGATGCAGGCGGCATAACCATCGCCCAGCAACCCGCAAGTGCCAAGCAACCGGACATGCCGGACAGTGCGATCGCATCAGGTTGCATAGACTATGTGCTCGTGCCCGAAGCGATCGGCGAAAAGATCCGCGAGATCACGCGGGCGGCTCAGGCAGGTTAGCTGTAGGTGAATGTTCGCCTTATGGGGCTCCCGGAAGGCTGGGTAGATTCCGATGCTGGTCCACACTTATCCAGCGCGTAAGGTTGTCGGAAGGAAACAATGCGCGCTGTTCACTCGGCGTGTTTTGCATCTTTGAACTGTGCGCAATCACTTAAATCATCATGAAATAAAGGATCAGCCATGCTCTATACAATCGCTGTCATTTTGCTGGTCCTATGGCTGCTGGGCTTTACCACTTTTCATTTGGGAGCGCTTATCCATCTCGTGTTGGTGGTCGCCATTGTCCTGTTTCTGTTCGGGTTGCTGCGCGGGCGTTCGGTATGAAAAGTCCCCATGTGTGATCCGATCCCTGCCAAGGGGATTGCTTTGAAACAGAGCCTGTCTCCGGTGCTTCCCCGATCGGGATCATCCAGGTGCCCGGCGCAAGAAGAGCGCACGGGGACGCGAGGCCGCCTGCCTCAGGCCGCCGCTCGCCGGGCGCCGGCCATGGCACTGATTTCGGCGGCGGGAACGGGTCTGCTGATCAGATAACCCTGCGCCATGTCGCATCCGAGCGAGGTCAGGAATGCCAAGCATTCTGCCTCTTCCACGCCTTCCGCCACCACCTTCAGACCGAGTTCATGGGCGAGATCGATGGTCGACCGCACCAGCGCGCCGTCACCGCGGTTCAGGTGGGCAAACTGGACGAAGCTGCGGTCGATCTTGAGCTCGCTTAGAGGCAATTGCTTGAGGTAGCTGAGTGTGGACTGCCCGGTGCCGTAATCGTCCATCGATATGGCGATCCCCATGTCCCGGAACGAGCGCAGGGTTGCTGCAGCCACATCCGGATCATGCATGGCGGCAGATTCGGTCACTTCCAGCGTCAGCCACCTCGGATCGATACCGCTTGTGGTTATCAGGGCCTGCAACCGGCCGAGAAAGGCCGGATCGGTGAGCAGTTTGGCCGAGACATTGACGGCGCAGGTCAGCTCGCGATTGTCGGCGTGCCATTGCTGCAGATCGGCCAGCGCCAGCGAAAGAACATGCAAGGTGAGTTCGCCGATACGGTCGTTGCGTTCGGCCAGCGGGATGAAAAGGTCCGGGCGCAGGAACCCGCGCACCGGATGCTGCCAGCGCACGAGCGCTTCGACGCTGATGATCCGGTTGGTGCTGAGCTCAAGCTTGGGCTGATACAGCAGGAATATCTCGCCATTCTCGACCGCTTCGTCGAGTTCTCCCAGCAGCGAGAGTTCAAGATCGACCGTGTCGGCATCGGTGGCGTCATATTCCCGCCAGGTCGTGCCATCGGCAATCGCCTGCGCGGCCGCCAGCATGGCGTTGTCGATCACGTGGCCGGCAATGCTCTCGTCCACGTGTGCGGCAAAGCCCATGCCCAGAGTGACATCGACCCGCTTGCCCGCGACTTCGACCGGAGACAGCATGAAAGTGCGCAGGGCGGTGATCTGCCTGTCGAGGTCTTCACGATCGCGGAGCCGCCACGCCAGGATGCGGTCATCCAGTCGGTAGATCGTGCCTTCCCCGACAACCGTCGTGATCCGGTCGTGTACGCGCTGCACGAGTGCGGACATGGATTGCCCCCCCAGACCAGATGCGATCCGTTCATAGTTGCCGATCACGGCGACCATCAATCCAGGGGCGGCGTAAGTCTGCAGCGCTTCTTCAAGCGCGAGCCGATTGGGCAAGCCGGTCTGCGCATCATGGCGGCGATTTCTGCGAGCGGTGTTGATCAAGCGCATCGCGGCAGCAATTGCTCCCAGTAAGAGCCAACCTGCCAAAGCGGGAGCAAGGAGGAACGACCAGTTCCACACCGCGTCGAGCAGCGTTGCCACACCAAGGAGCGTCAGGGGAAAACACACCCAACCGGCGGCAAGCTGCAACCACGACCTTGCGAAGAGAAACACGGCACCAGCCAGCAGCATCAGGATCACCGGCAGCTCCCAGCCGCCCTCGTGCGGGATGCCGCGCATCAGCGTTTCACTGGCGAGCGCCTGAATGACCACGCCTGGCAGCACGCCCCAGCGCGGCACGGCGTATCGGTCACCCAGTTCCACGGCCGTTGCGCCGATGATGATATGCTTTCCCCGAACCACATCGGGATCAAACCGACCTGCCGCAATATCCATGAAGCTGTGACGCGGGATCGTTGCCGGATCGAGGGCTAGATCGATCGGAAAGTCGCTTTCAACCGCGCCGCCCACGCCGGCAATCATGGCGGAGAGAGAGGGTCTGGCAAGGTTTGCCGTAACGATGCCCAGCGGGATCCGCCGGACGGTGCCATCCTCATCCGGCATGACCGAGACGGTGGCCATTGCTGCGTTTTCGCGCAGGACCCGGATCGGGAGGGATTCGGCGAAGCCTACCGTGCCGCCGCCTGCCGCCTGGACGAAGGTTGGCAGTGTCACTGTCCCGCCTGCATCGCGGATTGCCTGCCCGAATGCCGCATCCTCGGTGGGCGATGATCGGGATGAGAAGTCGACATCAAAGCTGATGCTGGCCGCACCCGCCTTGTGCAGTTTTTCGACCACGCCCACATAGTGGCTCCGCGGCCAGGGCCAACGATCAATCGCCGCGATTGAGCGCGCGTCGATCTCGACAAGCTGCACTGTCCCGCTGGCCTGCGTCTGGCGGGCGCTCCAGACAATCTCCCGCAAAACCCGATCCAACCCCGTGCCCTTGCCAGAGGGTCCGAGACTGAGAGCGAGGGCGCATGCGAGACACATCGAAACAATGCGCCATCGGATGAACGCGGCGCGTGCCACGATCATCACAATATGGGTCAGCAACCTTCTGGCGTCAGGCATGCGCTGCATCGTCAGAAGCTACGGCCTCGGTTTCCGTTGTCACCGGAGCGTCCATTGTCGCCGCTTTTGCCGGAGTTGCCGTTGTCGCCGCTCTTGCCGCTGTTATCGGAGCTTCCGTTGTCGCTGCTCTTGCCGCTGTTACCGGAGCTGCCGTTGTCGCTGCTCTTGCCGCTGTTATCGGAGCTTCCGTTGTCGCTGCTCTTGCCGTTGTCACCGGAGCTGCCGTTGTCGCTGCTCTTGCCGCTGTTACCGGAGCTGCCGTTGTCGCTGCTCTTGCCGCTGTTATCGGAGCTGCCGCTGTCGCCGCTTTTGCCGCTGTTATCGGAGCTTCCGTTGTCGCCGCTCTTGCCGCTGTTATCGGAGCTTCCGTTGTCGCCGCTCTTGCCGCTATCACCATAGTTTTCGTTTTGTGAGCCATTCACGCCAAATTGACCCCGCACGGCTGAGACATCTGCGCTCGCCACCTCGGCGACCAATGCACCGCTCACGAATCCGTCGGTTGTCGCATCAACGTTGGTTGGAACGGCCGTGATGGCCTCGGTCAGCACCTGCGGCTCGCTATCGAACGAGCCGATCGTGGTTGGACTGATCAGCGCCGCAACGGATGGTTCAGCGGAAGGTTCAGCAGGAACAGCCGTTTCAGGCTGAGAATTGCTGGCCGGCGCGGCTGGCTCAGAGGCAGGGCCTGCTGCACCACCTGCGTTGTCATTGCGCATGGGCGAGCCGGTGCGCGCCGGGGAATCAATCGTTCTGGTTTGCCGATCCTGTACGGTCAGCCGAAAGCGATCTGCAGCCTCGACCATGGCAACGACACCGGGCGTAACCAATTCGCGCGCACCGCCATCCGCCGTCGATGTCTCAACAGCACCTTCCACCACCTGAAGCGAAGCGCCCTGGTCTGAAACCGTGATGGAAAAGGTAGTCCCTTTGACAACGGCAGCCAGATAGCGCGTGCGGACGGTGAAATGCGGCTTGGGTTGTTTCTCGATCTGGAAAACCGCGTTGCCCCATTCCTGAAGCACATCGAAAAGGCCGAAGCCCTCGTCCCCGGCTGCCGGAATGCGCACGCGGCCATTGGCATTCACGGTCACGAAATCCTTGCCGTGAACAAGCACCGCACGCGCACCGGCGCCGGTGGAGATCACCGCCCCCGGTGGAACTTGCCCACCTTTTTTGGCCGGCGCCGCCGCTGTCGCCGTCTTCACGAGCACGGTTCCGGACGATTCGCTGATCGTCCAGTTTACGCTTTGGGCAAAGGCGGCTTGGCTCACAAGCAGCAACAGCGACCCGGTCATGCCCATGATAGTGCGGAGCATATACGTACTTCCTCGAAGCAGATAACAATAAGGCCTGCAAACTGTCAGAGAGCCGGATTAACCCCGAAACTATTGAGAAAATCGTAACTGCTGCGGTGTTAAGCGCCTTTGTGTTGGTTAACATCGTGCGCAAACACGCCTCTCTGATCGCAGCCATCGCGCTGCTGCTTGTCGTGCCAGAGGTTAGCCGGGCGCAGGAGCGACCTGTGCCTGTTGACTTGCAACTGCTGAGCGCCGAACGCATCGAGATGGAGCAGGTCGGTCTCGACGATGCGGACCTTGCCAGAGCGCCGCTCGCGGCGACGTCAGAGCGTGTGCAGCAGGGTGAAACAGGGCCCAACGCGGTTTCGCGCGGGCTGGATGTGGGCGCCATTGCCATCATCGGCCTGCAGACAATGGCTCCGGGCGACTTTGCTGCGGTTATCGCTCCGTGCATCGGCAAGCGGATGGACGAGGACGACCTTTCCGAGCTGACCAACTCCATTGCCAAGCGCGCTCAGGCCGATGGCCTGCCCTTTGCCACGGCCCAGATCATGCCGCAGCGGCTGCGCACCGGCGTTATTTCGGTTCAGGTGGACGAAGGGATCATCGACGAGATCCGTCTTGAAGGTCACGATCATGCCGGCGTGCGCGCGGCGCTTGCCCCGCTGGCCTCGGGCAAGCCCGTCCGCACAGCGGAGCTTGAGCGGCGCCTGCTGCTGGCTACTGACTTCGACGGCGTTCGCATAACCGGTCGCAGGTACATCCGGGAAAACGGCCGCGGCATCCTGATCATCAGCGTCGCGTATAACCGCTTCGCCGCGCGTGCCACGCTGGCCAACGAGGGGACACGGGTCATCGGGCGCGAACAGCTCACTCTCGTGGCGGATATCAATGGCGTTCTCGATGCTGACGATTCCGTTTCGTTCACGTGGTCAAGCACTCCGGCCGAGCCCGGAGAACTGCAGTTCGGCCGTGTCCGCTATCAAAGGCGGATCACCAGATCAGGCACGGAAGTGATCGCGACCGGCGCCCTCGCGCTGACCCGGCCGGGCGCGTATCTTGCCCCACTCGATATTCGGAGCCGCAGCTGGCAGGCCGGCCTCTCGCTGCAGCAGCCGCTGATCCGTCGCAGGTCGCACAGCCTATGGTTGCAGGCCGACTTCAACTTGCGCGACTTGCGCCAGACGCTGCGAGGCGCGCTCAGCCGCGATGAGCGCATCGTGACGGCCCGCGGCTCGCTGTTTGGCTATACGGCGCTGCTGGGTGGCCGACTGCGCGGCAGCATCAGCGTGACCCAGGGCCTCGGGATCCTGAACGCATCCGGGCCTGACAATTCTTTTGCCACGCGCCTTGATGCCGATGGCACATTCACAACGTTGGGCTTCTCGTCCGATTGGACAGGCGCTGTGGCCGGACCGTTCAACCTGCGGCTTGCCATGCAGGGACAGCTTGCATCTCAGGCCCTGCCCGTGTCCGAAGAACTGGGCCTTGGCGGCACGGGTTTCCTGCGCGGCTATGATTGGTTCGAGCGGAGCGGGGATGAAGGCATCATGGGGCAGGCGGAGCTGCGCTATGGCTTGAACCGGCCGCTTCCTGCCATCCGGCGCGCGGAGCTCTATGGCTATGTTGATGGCGGAACCGTGAGCAATCGGGAGGCAGGATCCGGGGGCGGCACGCTTGCGTCGGGTGGCGGCGGTATCAGGGTGGACTTTGCGCAGGTGGTTTCCGCCGGACTTGAAATCGCCGTCCCGCTCACAGGCGAGAGATACGATACCGGAGATCGCCGTTCGCGGATCAACTTCCGGATCAACACAAGTTTCTAGATAGCTGGCGCGGCACAGTCTGACCGGGCAAGCTGCTCTTCTCAGGAATAACCGCCAAGCGCCTCGGCAGCCGCATGAGCGCTCGCCCAGGCCCACTGGAAGTTATAGCCGCCGAGCCAGCCCGTCACGTCGACCGCCTCGCCGATCGCGAACAGCCCCGGCACTGCGTTTGCGCCCATCGTGCGGGATGAAAGCCCCGCCGTGCTGATGCCGCCCGCGGTCACTTCGGCCTTGGCAAAGCCTTCGCTGCCGCTGGGTGTGAACGACCAATGGCGCAGCTGGGCCTCGGCCGTGCGCAGCAAGCGGTCTTGTGTCTGGCCCAGTTCGCCAGCCACACCCACCCGTTCGGCAAGCCGCACCGCAAGCCGCTCGGGCAAAGCCGCGCCCAGCACCCTTGCCATGGCCGCGCGCGGCCGCTCGCGCTTGGCGCTCAGCAACCAATCCTGCGGCTGATCGGGCAGGAAATCGATCTCGATCCCGGTTCCCGGCTGCCAATAGGAAGAAATCTGCAGGATCGCCGGGCCGGAGAGCCCGCGATGCGTGAACAGCGCCGCCTCGCGAAATGCCGTCTTGCCCGCGCGCGCCACAACATCCGCCGCAACGCCGGAAAGCTCGCGAAACAGCGCTTCTTCGCCCGAAAGAGTCAGCGGCACCAGCGCTGGGCGCGGCTGGACCACTTTCAGGCCGAAGCGGCGCGCCAGATCATAGGCAAAACCGCTCGCGCCCATTTTCGGGATCGAGGGGCCACCCGTCGCGATCACAAGCGCCGGCGCACTCAGCTTTGCGGCGCCGAAGTCTACACGAAACAGACCGTCTGCATGGTCCACTGCACCCACAGGCTCCCCGCAGCGCAAGTCCACCCCGCCTGCCCGGCATTCCTCCAGCAGCATCGCCACGATCTCGCGCGCCGAACCATCGCAGAACAATTGCCCGAGCGTCTTCTCGTGCCAGGGAATGCCGTAGCGCTCGACCAGCGCAACGAAGTCAGCCGCCGTATAGCGGCTCAGCGCCGATCTCGCGAAGTGCGGGTTCTCCGATAGGTACCGGTCGGGCGCGGTATGGAGATTGGTGAAGTTGCACCGCCCCCCACCCGAAATCAGGATCTTCTTGCCGGGCGCATCGGCATGGTCGAGCAGAGCGACACGCTTGCCGCGCTGGCCTGCGAGACCGGCACAGAACAGCCCCGCCGCGCCCGCGCCGAGGATGATCACATCGTGAGTTGGCGTCACGCCCGGCAAATCAGATGTGGATCGCGCGCCCGTAAGCCGCGAGCACGCTCTCGTGCATCATTTCCGAAAGCGTCGGATGTGCAAACACCGTGTGCATGAGTTCGGCCTCGGTGGTCTCCAGCGTCTTGCCCACGACATAACCCTGGATCAGCTCGGTCACTTCCGCGCCGATCATGTGTGCGCCGAGCAGTTCGCCGGTTGCAGCATCGAACACCGTCTTGATGAAGCCCTCGGCTTCGCCCAGCGCAATCGCCTTGCCGTTGCCGATGAACGGGAACGTGCCGACCTTGAGCTCGTAGCCCGCTTCCTTGGCCTTCGCCTCGGTCAGGCCGACGCTGGCCACCTGCGGGTGGCAGTAGGTGCAGCCGGGAATGTTGAGCCGGTCCATCGGGTGCGGGTGCACCTCGGTGTTGCCCAGCGCCTGCGCGATGGCTTCCACCGCGATCACGCCCTCGTGGCTCGCCTTGTGCGCCAGCCACGGCCCCGGCGTAACGTCGCCGATGGCCCAGACGCCGGGCACATTGGTGCGGCCATACCCGTCGATGGCGATAACTCCGCGCTCAGCATTCACGCCCAGCGCTTCCAGCCCGATGTTCTCGGTGTTGGGCACGATGCCCACGGCCACGATCAGGTGGCTGAAATCGTGTTCGGCAGCGGTGCCGTCCTTACCCTTGATCTTGGCTTTCACGCCGCTTGCGCTGGTCGCGATGCTTTCAACGCCTGCGCCAGTCAGGATCTTGATGCCCTGCTTGGTCAGCGACTTTTCGAGGAACGCGGAAACGTCCGCATCTTCCACCGGCACGATCCGGTCCATCATCTCGACGACCGTAACATCCGCACCCATGTCATTGTAGAAGCTGGCGAATTCGATACCGATCGCGCCCGAACCGATCACCAGCAGCTTGGTTGGCATCGCCGGCGGTACCATCGCGTGGCGATAAGTCCAGATCCGGTCGCCATCCGCTTTGGCAAACGGCAGATCCCGCGCCCGCGCGCCAGTCGCCACGATCACGTGCTTGGCCGAGATCGTCTCGGTGCCCTTCTCGCCCGTCACTTCGACCTTGCCCGCGCCCTTGAGCACGCCCGTGCCCATGTGCACGGTGATCTTGTTTTTGCGCATCAGGTGCGTCACGCCCTGGTTGAGCTGCTTGGCCACCCCGCGCGAGCGCTTCACCACCGCGTCGATATCGGCGCGGATGTTGTCCGCTGCCAGGCCATAGCTCGCCGCGTGCTTCATCTGGTTGAACACTTCGGCCGAACGCAGCAGCGCCTTAGTCGGGATGCACCCCCAGTTGAGGCAAATGCCGCCGAGCAGTTCGCGCTCCACAATACCGACCTTGAGCCCGAGCTGGCTTGCGCGGATCGCCGCGACATAGCCGCCGGGGCCCGAGCCGAGAACGATGAGGTCGTATTGATCAGCCATAAATTCCTCTGAGTCAGATCAGCGCAGAAAGTTCGAGCCAATGCCGAGCAGCGTCAATGCTACCGGGATCAGCAGAACAGCAAACACGATTTTGCTAGTCGTAGTCATCTCGGTGAAAAACTTGGCAGCGCCAAGGCAGGCCATGCCGTAGCCGAGAGAATACTGCCAGCTATCATCACCCCGGCCGTTAAATTCCATTGATTTTAATATAAAAATCAGTGGCGTGACACAAATGAAAAGGTATCCCGTTATCTCAGCTGCACGGCGCAGCTTCAAGAACGTGGCCTCGTTCATGCAACCAGCGCCAGCGGCGCTTCGATCAGTGTCTTGAATGCCTGCATCAACTGCGCGCCTTCCGCACCGTCGATGGCGCGGTGGTCGAAGCTGCCGGTGGCCGACATCACGGTGGCAATCCCCAGCGCATCGTCGATTACGTAAGGTCGCTTCTCGCCCGCGCCGATGGCCATGATCATGCCTTGAGGCGGATTGATCACCGCCTCGAACTGCTTGATCCCGAACATGCCAAGGTTGGAAAGGCTTGCCGTGCCGCCCTGATACTCGTGCGGCGCCAGCTTGCCTGCCTTCGCCCGCGCTGCCAGATCCGCCATGTCCTTCTGGATCGCCGAGATCGACTTGACGTCAGCCCCGGTAACGATCGGGGTGATGAGCCCGCCCGGAATAGAGACCGCCACAGCAATGTCCGCGCGCGAATAGCGGATCAGGTTATCACCTGCGAAGCTGACGTTGGCATCGGGCGCCAGCATCAGCGCCTTGCCCAGCGCCTTGATCAGAAGATCGTTGACCGACAGCTTCACGCCCTCCCCGGCCAGCGCCGCATTCAGTTCGGCGCGCAGCTTGAGCAGCGCATCGAGCCGGATATCGACGGTGAGGTAATAGTGCGGGACGGTCGCCTTGGCTTCGGTCAGGCGGCGGGCAATGGTCTTGCGCATAGAGGAGAGCTTGACCGCCTCGTGCGGGATATCAGTGCTGAACGGCGCGGAAGCCGCCGCCGCTGGGGCTGCGGCAGGAGCCGCAATCGCAGAAGGAGCCGCAGCGGCAGCAGGCGCCGGGCGCGAATCCAGATCGGCCTTGATGATCCGCCCATGCGGGCCGCTGCCGGTCACCGTGCTGAGATCGATGCCCTTTTCGCCCGCGATCCGCTTGGCCAGCGGGCTCGCCACAACGCGGTCACTGGCCACCGCAGCGGGAGCGGCAGCAGGCGCAGGTGCGGGAGCCGCCGCAACTGGAGCCGGGGCGGCCACGGGTGCCGGAGCTGGCGTAACCACTGCCGGAGCAGGCGCAGCGGCAGGCTTGGCCGGAGCGGCATCGTCATCATCCTCGCCCACAATCGTCGCGATCACGGTGCCCACTTTCACGCCCTCGGTGCCCTCGGCCACATCGATGGCAACGACCGTGCCCTCGTCGACCGCTTCGAACTCCATGGTCGCCTTGTCGGTCTCGATCTCGGCCATGATGTCGCCGGAAGAGACCTTGTCGCCCACCTTGACCAGCCACTTGGCCAGCGTGCCTTCCTCCATCGTCGGGGAGAGCGCGGGCATCTTGATCTGGATCGGCATGGGCAGTTCTTTTCCCTAATGGTTACCGGGGCCTGGCACGCGGGGCTCTGCGCCGGTAACGACCGTCAGGCCGCTTCCTGCCCCGCGCCTGCCCCATGGCACATGGATCGTCATTTCGCTACCCGGGCGTGGCTGGTCAAGTCTCTTGGCGCTCTCCCCGCATACGAATTAGGCAATAGCAACCAGATCGGCATATAAGCGTTATGGTATCGGCGGCGGGCAAGCAGCCGGGCATGAGGGGGCACGCATGGTTGGCATGGCAAACGAGGTACAAGGGTCGCCCGGCGCCGAGGCGCAAGGCAAAGCCCGCGTCTATCTCGTCATCATGGACGACACCGAAGAATCAAGCCGCGCACTGCGCTTTGCCGCGCGCCGCGCCGTGCGCACCGGCGGCACCGTCCACATTCTCGCGCTTGTGCCGAAGCAGGAGTTCGTGGTGTTCGGCAGCATTCAGGCCACCATCGAGGAAGAAGCGCGCGAACGTGCCGAGGATCTCGCCCGCAGCGCTGCTGGCAGCCTTGCCAACGAATCCGGCCTCGAACCCGCCGTTGCAGTGCGCGCCGGCAGCGGCCCGCAAGTCGTGCGCGAATATCTTGCCGATCATCCCGAAGTATCGGCGCTGGTGCTGGGTGCGGCGGCAGAGGGCAACCCCGGGCCGCTCGTCACCCACTTCACCTCGCACCTCGGCCAACTGCCGTGCGTGCTGATGATCGTCCCGGGCGGGATCGACGAACGCGGGATCGATTCGTTCAGTTAAGGCGCCTTACTTCCGGCGCCCCTGATGCCGGATATTGCGCGGCCGTCCACGCGGGCCCACCAGATGGCCGCCCACCTTCTTCGGCCCACGATCCTGCTGGCGTCCGCCGCGCGGCTCGATCCGGCCAACGCCCTCAGCCATGTCCGCCGGCTCGAACTTCAGCGCGCCGGTCAGAGGATTGGCCTCGGCAAGCCGCAGCTTGATCATCATGCCCATAGCAAATGTCTCGCCGGTTTCCTCGCCCACCAGAACCTGCCGCTTTTCGTCATGGGCATAGCGCTCGGCCCCAAGGGTCGAAACTGGCACCAGCCCGTCGCCGCCAAGCCCGATGATCGTGGCAAACAGGCCAAACTTCTGGACACCGGTGATCCTTGTGTCGAACACCTCACCCACCCGGCCCGCAAGCCACGCAGCAACATAGCGGTCAATCGTGTCGCGCTCGGCTTCCATCGCGCGGCGTTCGGCCTTGCTGATCGCATCGCTGATCCGCGCCAGATCGCTCCGGTCCCGATCCGCCAGCCCGGATGTCGCCGCTATCTCATGCGCTTCGGGGCGCGGCTGCTCCAGATGCCAGCTGTCCACCAGCGCGCGGTGCACCAGAAGGTCTGAATACCGCCGGATTGGAGAGGTAAAGTGCGCATAGCTGCCCAGCGCCAGGCCAAAGTGCCCGGCATTGCGCGGCCCGTAATAGGCCTGGGTCTGGCTGCGCAGCACGGCATCCATCACCAGCGCCTTTTCCGCCTCGTCGGTCACGTCCTTCAGCATCCGGTTGAACAGCCCCGGCGTGATCACCTGCCCCAGCGCCAGTTTGCGCCCGAAGGTCGCAAGATAGTCCTTCAGCGCCACCAGTTTCTCGCGGCTCGGCGGCTCGTGAATGCGGTAGACCACCGGCGCGACCTTGGCTTCCAGCGCCTTGGCCGCCGCGACGTTGGCCGAGATCATGAAATCCTCGACCACGCGGTGCGCATCAAGCCGTTCGCGGATGGCGATCTCGGCGATCTTGCCCGCGCTATCAAGCACCACGCGCCGCTCGGGCAATTCAAGCGCCAGCGGATCACGCGCATCGCGCGCCTTTTCCAGAAGGCGCCATGCCGCCCACAGGTTCTGCAGATGCGGCGCGGCCTCGCCCGCATCGATCCGCCGCTGCGCTTCCTCATAAGCGATCACTTCGGCAATCCGCACCAGCGCGCGGGTAAAGCGCCAGCCCGTCACGCGGCCGGCAGCGTCAATCGTCAGGTGGCAGGCCATTGCCGCCCGGTCCGCGCCCACTTTCAGCGAGCAGACATCCGCGCTCAGCACTTCGGGCAGCATCGGCACCACGCGGTCGGGGAAATAGACCGAATTGCCGCGCTTCCGCGCCTCGCGGTCGAGCGCGCCGCCGGGCCGCACATAAAAACTCACATCCGCAATCGCGACAACCGCGCGAAAGCCCCCTTCCCCGTCCGGCTCGGCCCAGATGGCATCGTCATGGTCGCGCGCGTCGGCGGGATCGATCGCCACGATCGGCAGCGCGCGCAAATCCTCGCGCGTATCTTTCGAAAGCGCAATCCGCGCCGAAATCGCGGCCTCGTCCAGCGCTTCCTGCGGGAACACGAAGGGAATGCCGTGCTTGTGGATCGCGATCAGGCTGAACGCGCGCGGCGCGAGCGGATCGCCCAGTACATCGGTCACCTTGAGGCCGGCGCGCGGGCTCTTGCTCACCGGCTCGCCCAGCACGAGCTGGCCTTCCGATGCGCCGCCCAGATCGGCAATCTGCACAGCGTTGCGCACACGTTTGTCCACAGGCGCCAGCCACGGCTTGCCCGCCCCGTCGAACTCCACCACGCCCAGCACCTGCTCGGTGCGCGTCGGCAGCTTCTTCATCACATGGGCGATCAGTCCCCGGCCCGCTTCCTCGGTGCGCGCCAGCACCCGGTCGCCCACCTTGAGCGCGGCCTGCGCAGCCTTGCCCTTGCCGCGCGGCTCGATGATCCGCACGCGCGGAGGCGGCGCACCATCATCGGGCTGCCATGTATCGGGGATCGCCAGCGGCTGCCCGTCCTCGATTTCCAGCACGCGCAGCACCGTCACCTTGGGCACACCGCCCATGCGGTGAAATGCGCTCCGATTGCCGTCGATCAGGCCTTCCTCGGCCATGTCTTTCAGCAGCGACTTGAGCGCGATCTTCTCGGTGCCTTTCAGCCCGAACCCCCGTGCGATTTCCTTCTTGCCTGCCGGCTCCTCGCTCGCGGCGATGAAATCGAGCACCTGCTGGCGTGTGGGGAGCCCGTCGGGGCCGTTCGGGGTCTGCTTGCGGATTGCCATGATCGATCTGTGGCCGCTGGCGGAGCCGATAGCAAGGACAGCGCTTGCTCTGGCCTTGCTCTGGCCTTGCTCAGGGCTTCTCAGCCACCTCAGGCAGATAGGCCCCGGCGGGCACGGCAGAGGCGATCGGGCTCTCCGCGCCGTCTGGCGCCACTGCGCTCACGCCGAAGAACCAGTCATCCCCGCGCACGCCTTCAAGCCGCAGATGCGTCCCGCCCGTCTCGGCCGCAGGCTTGGCCTCCCAGCCCGGCGCATCCGTGCGCCGCTGCCACACTCGGTAGCGCGCCGCGCCTGGCACGGCGGCCCAATCGACATCGGTGAACGTCTGCACCGCCGCTGTGACGGTGGCTTTCGGTGGCAAAGGCGCGGCCGCCAGCGCCCCCAGCGCGCGCACGTTCAGCGCGGTCACCTTGGCAAGGTAGGCAAAGTCCATTGCCTCCACCGTATCGCCAAACGGCCGCCCGGCCTCTGTCCGCACGTTCTGGTGCTGCCGTTCGTAATTCTCCACCGCCACGGTAAACCGTACCGCCGGGTAGCCTGCATCCTGGAACGGCAGGTGATCCCCGCCGCGCCCCATGCGGTCTGCCCGCCACACCTGTCGCACCGCCAGAGCCTCGCTGCCAAGCCCGGCGATCCAGCGTGAAAGGTTGCGCGAAGGGCTATCGTTCTCGCCGCCGATGGCCCGCAGCGCATCACGCGCACGTTCGCTGGCATCCGCACGCGGCCCTTCGGAGAATACGCGCACATGGGTGTCGTCGGTAAAGCCATCAGACCCGCGCGAATTGCCCACGATATCGTTGTTGAGCACGGCCTTCACCGTCCAGCCCTGTTTCTTCGCATAGTTTGCCAGCAGGGTGCCGCCATAGAGCCCCTGCTCCTCGCCCGAGAGCACGGCATAGACAATCGTCCCTGCATATTTCTGCTGCGAAAGCACCCGCGCCGCTTCCAGCACCAGCGCGGTGCCCGAACCATCGTCATTGGCCCCCGGCGCATCGCCCTTTGCGTCGAGCGGATCGGAATTGCGGCTGTCGATGTGCCCCTGCACGATCACGACGTCGTTCGGCCGCAAAGTCCCCCGCTGAATCGCCACGACATCGACGAGCCGTGTCGGCGCAGGCACCCGCTCGCCCAGCACCACCGTCTCGGGCAGCACGATTTCCAGGCAACCGCCGCACACCGCGCTTGTCTTGCGAAACTCTCCTTCCGCCCAGCGCCGCGCCGCGCCAATCCCGCGCTTGGGATCGTCCTGCGAAGACAGTGTGTGGCGCGTGCCAAACGCCACGAGCCGGGCGATATCAGCCTCAAGCCGGGCTTGCGATACCGCACCGGCGCGCGCCGCACCGTCCGAAGAAGCGGCAGCGACACAAGGCAAAGCCATCAAACCCAGCGCTGCGGAAAGCATTTTTCGGTTCAATTTGCCACCCACGCTTTTGATCCTTGTCCACCGGCCCTGCACATCTCGCGCAAGATCGATGGCCGCACAAGGTTTCCCGCAGGGGCAGCCCGGATATTGCGGTGCAGCGTAAATGGCACTTGAGTGCATTCGCATGGCCTTAAATACCACCAGTTTTATTTGAAAAATCAGTTACCTCTCATGATCTTGGAATGAAAAACCATGCCTCAGGTTGTGCCTGTTTTGGAAATAGGGGTCGCAAATGCAAGCCGTATCGCTGCTGCAATACTCGCTTATATATAACGCATTCTCGTTCACATTAGCCGCCATGACGGCCACAACTTTATTTCTGTGGATCAGCCGCTCACAGGTATCAAATAATTACAAAACGGCTCTCACGATCTCCGGCCTCGTCACGGGCATCGCGGCCTACCACTACTGGCGCATCTTCAACAGCTGGGAAGCCGCTTACGACGTCCACGATGGCATCGTCACGGCAACGGGCTTTGCCTTCAATGATGCCTATCGCTATGTTGATTGGCTGCTCACGGTGCCTCTGCTGCTCGTTGAACTGGTACTGGTCATGCGGCTTGATCCGGCTGAAACCGCAAGCAAATCCCTCACGCTCGGCCTTGCAGCCGCATTGATGATCGTGCTCGGCTATCCAGGCGAAATCGCTGCCGACAACACGACCCGCGCGATCTGGGGCACGCTGTCCGCGATCCCGTTCGTCTATATCGTCTGGCAGCTGTTCAGCGGGCTGGGTTCCGCTATCGAGCGCCAGCCTGAAGGCGCCAAGGGCTTGATCAAGAAGGCACGCCTCCTCACGTTCGCCAGCTGGGGCTTCTATCCCATCGTCTACATGGCGCCTTATGCCCACATCAGCGGCCCCGATGCTGAAACGACCATTCAGCTTGGCTATACCCTTGCCGATCTCATCGCCAAGGCAGTCGTCGGTATCTTGATCTACAACATCGCAGTGCGCAAATCCGCTCTCGAGACTGCCTGATGCCTGCCTTGCGCAGCCATGGCCTTGCCTCCGGCATAGCCACGGCGCGCGAAGTTTGCCCGGACGGATCGGCGATTCAGGGCAAGGTGCCAGAATTGTTCTGGCCCCTTGCCCTGGTCGCGCTGGTGGCAGGCACAGCCATTTCGGCAGGCTGGCTCTCCGCCAGCTCGGGCTGGCTGCTATATCCTGCCATCGCTGCCATGTTGCTTGGCGGATTGCCCCACGGGGCCTGCGATATCTCGCTCGCCGCCTCCGCGCTGCACTGCAATCGGCGGGACATGGCGCCGCTGATCGGCCTCTATATACTCATAGCGGCGGCCATGACCGCGCTTTGGTGGTTTTCTCCTCTCGCCGCTCTGCTGGTCTTCCTCGGGCTTTCGGGCCTTCACTTCGGCGAGGATTGGACAATGCTGCCCTCCGGCCTGCTGCGCGCGATGGCTGGCATGGCCGTCATCACCGCAGCGGCGTTTGGACAACAGGACCAGGTCGCCGAACTCTTCGTGGCGCTGACCGGATCGCCCCATGCCGTCACAGTCGCCCGCTGGGCGCAAGCCGCCGCGCCGCTGACAGGGCTCGTCACGCTCGTTGGACTCGAGGCGGCCTGGCGAATGGGGTACCGCGCCTGGGTGATTGCCTACTGCGGCTGCTTGCTCGGCTTGCTATTGCTGCCACCAACGTTCGGCTTCGCGCTGTTTTTCGCGGGGCTCCACGCGCCTCGCCACTGGCAATCGGTTCAGCGCAACCTGCCGCGGGCGCGGGCGATAACCGCCGGGCAGGAGGGCCTGTGGCTAACGATCCTGACGATGACGATCTGGCTCGCGTGGCTGAACTGGGCGCATGTTAGAAGCGCCCTCGGCTCAAGCGCAGAAGCCTTCCGCCTGCTTTCGATCGTCGCCGCCCCCCATCTTGCGCTTTCGCTCACGATCGAGCGGCGGATCGACCTGCTCCGGAAAACTCAATAAGCGCGCGCCACCAGAATGCGCTCGACCGCCGGCTCCCCTGTGAAGGGGCACGTCCCGGAAACCGGCGCCGCATCCATCGGCGTGTTGCGGATCGTCAGCTTCAGCGCCTTCAGCTGCTCCACCACCTTGTCGAGCGCCGCGCCCGTGGGCCTCGACCAGCACAGCTCTACCCAGCCCGGAAAATCCTTGTCCTCGGAAAAGTATGCCGAGAGGCCTGCCAGATCGCTGATTCCGCGCTCGATCTGCGCATCGCGCCGCACGCGCGCTTCCTCGTAAAGCGCGTGCTGGATCGCTTCCATCTCTGCAGCCGCCGCGTCCACAAAGTCATCCTGCGCCATGCCGACAAAGTTGGCCTTGCCATCCTCGCGCCACAGCCGGTCGCGGCGCAGCACTGAAACCTGGCCACCTTCCGCATCACGCCCGCCGATCTCGAGGATCAGCGGCACGCCCTTCTTCACCCAGCCCCAGCGCTTGGCGGTCGCCTTGCCCGGCCGCTTGTCGAGCAGCACACGCACCTTTTCGTCAAACACCATCAGCGCCGCCAGCTTGGCGCGCAGCGCCGCGCAGTATTCCAGCAGCGCGGCATCGCCATCATTGTCGCGCAGCATAGGCAGGATCACGATCTGCTGCGGCGCAATGCGCGGCGGGGTACGCAGCCCATCGTCATCGCCGTGGACCATGATCACGCCGCCGATCATGCGTGTCGAAACACCCCAGCTGGTCGTGTGGCACAGCACAGCCGCGCCTTCCTTGTCCTGATAGCGGATGCCCGCCGCTTCCGAGAACGTGGTGCCCAGATAGTGCGAAGTGCCCGCCTGCAGCGCCTTGTCGTCCTGCATCATTGCCTCGATCGAGAAGGTCTCGACAGCGCCCGGGAAGCGCTCGTTCTCAGGCTTCGGCCCCGCCACTACCGGCATCGCCAGCACGTCTTCGGCAAAGCTGCGATACATCTCCAGCGCGCGCAGCGTTTCGGCCATCGCATCGGCCTCGTCGGCATGGGCGGTATGGCCTTCCTGCCACAGGAACTCGCTCGTGCGCAGGAACATGCGCGTGCGCATCTCCCAGCGCACCACGTTGGCCCACTGGTTGGTGAGCAGCGGCAGATCGCGCCACGATTGGATCCAGCGCGCCATGGCGGCGCCAATCACCGTTTCCGAAGTAGGCCGCACGATCAGCGGCTCTTCCAGCTTCGCCTCCGGATCGGGCACCAGCCCGCCCTTGCCGTCGGCAATCAGGCGGTGATGCGTGACAACCGCCATTTCCTTGGCAAAGCCTTCAACGTGCTCCGCCTCACGGGCAAAGTACGAAAGCGGGATGAACAGCGGGAAATAGCAGTTCTCGACGCCCGCTTCCTTGATGCGTTCGTCCATCAGCTTCTGGATGCGTTCCCAGATACCGTAGCCCCAAGGCTTGATCACCATGCAGCCGCGCACACCCGATTCCTCGGCGAGCTCGGCTTCGGCGATCACCGCCTGATACCACTGGGCGAAATCATCCTGCCGCAGGATGGGCAGGGCGTGCTTGATCGATGCTGTCTGGGTCATGCGCGCCGGTTAGAGTGATTTCGCGCGAAATGGAACAATTCACGGCACGCAAAATCGCGGCAAAGCAAAAAACCGGCAAACGGGAAGCGGGCAATCCTCGACCCGAGGCTGCCCGCCTGTCTTCAGCTGGCCAGCTGGTCGAGCTTCTTCTGCATCTCTGCCATTTGTTCCCGCAAGGCAGCCAGTTCGTCATCCGCAGGGGCCGTGGCCGGCTTTTCAGCCTCAGCCTGCACGGCGCCGGGGACGAAAGCAGAGGTTGCGGCCTTGAACAATTCCATGTTGCGCTGCGCGATTTGCGCCAGCGGATTGGCGCCGATGCTATCCTCGATCGCCTTGCGCAGCTTTACCTGGTTCTCGCGGAAATGTTCCATCGAGGCCTCCAGATAGCTCGGCAGAAGCGCCTGCATCGAATTGCCGTACATCGAAATCAGCTGGCGAAGGAAGTTTGTCGGCAGCATCTGCTCGCCGCTAGCTTCTTCTTCCATGATGATCTGCGTCAGGATCGTATGGGTAAGATCGGTCCCAGTCTTGGCATCCAAGACCTTGAATTCAATGTTTTCCTTGACCATCTGGGCAAGGTGATCAAGCGTGATGTAGCTTGAAGTACGCGTGTTGTAGAGCCGCCGGTTAGCGTACTTCTTGATGATGACGGTATCGCCGTCCTTCGATGCGTTTGCCATTGTTATACGCGCCCCGTTGGGTTTATGCGTTTGCATTAGCAGATGCAGTATGTGCAGCGCAATAAACCTTGCGGGCATAACCGCATTTCATGCCTCGCGGGCAAACCTGCGTCCCAGCAGCGTCAGCAATTCGTACTGCGAAAGGCCGCTTGCTGCAGCTGCACCCGGCAGCGCATAGTCCAGCCCCAGCCAATCCCCTTCACCGCAGTCCGGCGCAGTGGTCAGATCGACGATCGTCATGTCCATCGAGACACGCCCCAGCACCGGCAATCGCCTTCCCTGCCACAATACCTGCCCCCGGCCTGACCAGCAGCGCAAGTAGCCATCGGCGTAACCGACGGAAACAACCCCGACCCGCATCGCCGCTGGCGCCGTGAATGTCGCGTTGTACCCAACCGATTCGCCCGCATGGAGCTGGCGAACCTGGATCACGGCTGCCTCCGGAAAGGCAACTTGCGCGATCCGGCCGGTCAGTTCGCCGCGCGGCACCCCGCCATACAGCGCAAGGCCGGGTCGGGTGAGATCGAAGTGATAGTCCCCGCCCAGCGCGATACCCGCGCTGTTGCACAAGCTGTAGCGCTTTGCCCGCACGGCGCTCGCAACGGCCCCAAACCGCGCCAACTGCGCGAAATTCTGTGCGCTGTCCTCGTCCGCGCTCGCCAAATGGCTGAGGCACGTATCGATATCGAGCGCGCCCACAGCCGGATCGCCAATATCTTCCACCCGCAGCCCAAGCCGATTGATCCCGGTATCGACCATCAGATCGCAGGGGCCACCGCCCGCCGCCAGCCAGCGCCGCACCTGCTCCAGCGAATTGAGCACCGGACGCACCCCCAGCGCGCGGGCATAGGTCGCCTCGGCGTCCGTTATAGGCCCATGCAGCACGGAAATCTGGCCGACAGGCACGATTTGCGCCGCCTCGGCCGCTTCCTGCCAATGCGCCACAAACCAATCGCGGCAACCGGCGGCAGCCAGCACCGGCACCGCCTCGGTCGCGCCCAGCCCATAGCAATCAGCCTTGATCGCCGCACCGGCCCGCGCCGCGCCCGACAGCGCATCGAGCGCGGTCCAGTTCGCGCCAAGCGCCGCATGGTCAAGCCGCAGCCGCAGCGCTGCCGGGGGCAGCGGCAACGGCGGGGCCGTTTCAGGCATCATCGTCGGAAAAGTCCTTGGGCAAGCCGCCCTTCAGCCCCCACAGCCCGACCACAAATGCCACCAGCACCACCAACCAGGTGTACCAGAGCCCGGCATAGGGATCGCCGGTCCTGGCCACAATCAGCGCCGAGATGAGCGGCAGGAACCCGCCGAGATAGCCCGTGCCGATGTGATAAGGGATCGACATCGAGCTGTAGCGGATGCGCGCGGGAAACATTTCCGCCAGCACCGAAGCCGCCGGGCCATACGTAGCCCCGGTCAGCGCCATCAGCACGACCAGGCCGAGCACGATCACGACGCTGCGGCCAAAGTCCGGCTTCACTTTGGCAAAGTCATACCCCGCCTCGCCCAGCTTGGCCTGCAGCACCTTGCCGCGCACGGCGCTCTTTTCCGCCCAGGGATAGGCCTCCAGCACGGCCGCCTTGGCGCCGATGGTCATGCCCAGTGCCGGGCTTTCGGTCAGCGTATAGCGTACGCCTGAGGCCGAAAGATCGGCCAGCAGCTTGCCGCAATCCGTCGCCTGCTCGGCCGAGAACGGGTTATAGCTGCAATCGGGCCCGCTCACCGCGACCGGCTCGCGCCGCGCCATGTCTGCAAGGCCGGGATTGGCCGCCGCGCCGATCATCCAGAACATCGGGAACACCAGCACCAGCATGGCAAGATAGCCCAGCACGATCGGCAGCTTGCGCCCCACCTTGTCAGAGATATGCCCGAAAACCACGCTGAACGGCATCCCGATCACGCAGGCAATGCCCACGATCACCTCGGCGGTCGTGTCCTCCACCCGCATCGGGCCCTTAAGGAACGAGAGGCCGGTAAACATCGCGGTGTAGAAGATTACCGTCAGCCCCGCCGCCACCGCAAACAGCGCCACGAACAGCCGCTTGGCGTTGCCGGGGTACGTCAGGCTCTCGATAAAGGGATTGCCCGCGATCTCGCCGCTTTCCTTCATCGCCTTGAATACCGGGCTTTCCGAAAGCTTCAGGCGCATCCACAGCGAAACCGCCAGCAGCGCGAGGCTTAGCAGGAACGGCACGCGCCAGCCCCACGCCTCCCACACGTCCTTGCTCATCGCGCCCTTGCACACCAGCACGACGACCAGGCTCAGCACAAAACCGCCGACGACACTGGACTGGATAAAGCTGGTGAAGAAGCCGCGCCGTGCGGGGGCGGAATGCTCCGCCACATAGACCGCCGCGCCGCCATATTCGCCGCCCAGCGCCAGACCTTGCAGCACACGCAGGAAGATCACCAGCGCAGGTGCGGCATAGCCGATCTGCGATGCCGGCGGGATAAGGCCTACGCCAGCGGTCGCAATGCCCATCAGCGTCACGGTGACAAGGAAGGTATACTTGCGGCCAAGCCGGTCGCCCAGATAGCCGAACAGCACCGCGCCCAGCGGGCGGAAGCCGAAACCAACCGCGAAAACCAGCCAGAACAACAGCATTTCCATCGTCGCGTTGCCGGTCGGGAAGAACGCCTTGGACAGGATCGCGCCAAGCGTGCCGTAAATGAAGAAGTCGTACCACTCGAACACAGTGCCGACCGACGAGGCCGCGACCACCAGGCGGATTTCCGCTGCCGTCGGTTCGCTCGCGCCATTCACCTCATGCATGCCCAAGTTGTTCCCATCCCCTTGCCGGCAACCTTGAAGCCGTCCGGACTTTTACCTTCAGCATTCGGCTGTAGCGAAGCCGGGGCCGGTGGGAAAGGGCGGTTGCAAACCTCTCGCAACCCTCAGGAAAGCGCGGCGAGCGCGGCGTCCCAAGCCAACAGGATGGCATCATGCCGCGCCGGATAGTCCAGCGCCGGTTCGACCAGCGCAATCCCCGGCCAATCGGGCATCGCGCCTGTTCCCGATAGCCAATCGGCCAAGGCCGCCCGCGCCGAGGCAATCTCGCTGCGGTCTTTCCCCTTCGCCGCACCAGCAAAGGCATAGGCCGCCGCCTGCCCGATGGCACAGGCGTGGGTGCGCAGACCCAGCCCCGTGATCCGCCCCTTGCCGTCCGTGGCCAGCCCCAGCGCCAGCGTGCTCCCGCACCGCCGCGAGCGCGCATCGCCCTTCAAAGGCAAGCTCTCGTCCCAGGCATAGTCTGCCAGCGCGGTCGCCGCTTCCAGTATCGCCGGGGTGTAGAGCGTGCGGGCGGGCGCGGTCATTGGCCCTCAGCCGCCTTGCTCAGCCGCCGCTGCACTTCGCGCCGCGCCGCCTTCTTCGCTGCGTTCCTTGCCGCAGTCTCAAGCTCGCTGTCCTTGTCGGTTTCCGCCTTCTTGGCTGCCTTGGCGGCTTCCTCGCGGCGATAGTCGATGATCGTCATCAACTCCTCGCTCGCGGCGTTAAGGAACGGATACGTCCGCGCGGCTGTGATCCAGGTCGGCCGCCCGTCCGGCCCCCAGACAATGTCATACCCGAACACCAGCAGCGAAAAGCCCAGGACCATGATCACGAAGCCCTTGATCGCCCCGAACCCGAAGCCCAGCACCCGGTCTATCGGCCCCAGCACCGAACTGCGGCTTGCGCTGCCGAGCGAGGACGCCACCATTCGCGCGGCAAAATAGGGCACGATGGTGAGGATCGCGAAAGCAAGCACCCCGGCGCCGGTTTCGTTCTTGAGGTAGGGCGCCAGCAGCAGCGTCAGCGGCTCATGCCCATAGCGCACGGCAAAAAGCCCGACGCACCACGCCAGTAGCGAGAGCACTTCCTCGACAAAGCCGCGAAAGAACCCGCCGACCGCGCATACCGCAACGATCAGGAAAACAACATAATCGAAGCCGGTCATCGCAATGGAATCTACGAGCCGCCCATCACCCGGTCAACCAGGTTTGGCAGTAAGGTGATCGGCGCATAGGCGATCCCCGGAACTTTCTCCTGCGTACCGGCAGGCCCATGCGCCTTGTCAAACCCCAGCTTCGCTGCCTCGCGCAAGCGGATCGAGGAATGCGCCACGGGCCGCACTTCTCCGGCCAGCGAAATCTCCCCAAACCACGCCGAACCGCCCGAAAGCGGACGGTCAGACAGCGCCGAGATCAGCGCCGCAGCCACCGCCAGATCCGCTGCCGGATCAGTCAGCCGGTATCCGCCAGCGACATTCAGATAAACTTCGGCGCTCGAAAAATTGAGCCCGCAGCGCGCCTCCAGCACCGCCAGCAGCATCGCAAGCCGCCCGCTGTCCCAGCCCACTACCGCGCGGCGCGGAGTCGCCCCGCTTTGCAGCCGCACGGTCAGGGCCTGAATCTCGACCAGCACCGGCCGCGTGCCTTCCAGTGCGGGAAACACCGCGCTCCCCGGCACCGGGTTCTCGCGCCCGGAAAGGAACAGCAGCGAAGGGTTGCCCACTTCCTCCAGCCCCGCGCCCGCCATCGCGAAAACGCCGATCTCGTCCACCGCGCCGAAGCGGTTCTTCAGCGCGCGCAGGATGCGGTACTGGTGGCTACGCTCACCTTCAAAGCTCATCACCACATCGACCATGTGTTCCAGCACGCGCGGCCCCGCGATCGTGCCGTCCTTGGTCACGTGCCCCACCAGCACCAGCGCCGCGCCGCTCGCCTTGGCATAGCGGATCAACTCGAACGCGCAGCCGCGCACCTGGCTTACCGTTCCCGGCGCGCCTTCGATCTGGTCGGAATACATCGTCTGGATCGAATCGATCACCACCAGCGCGGGCGGGTCCATCGTGTTCAGCGTGGTAAGAATATCGCGCACCGAAGTCGCCGCCGCGAGCCGGATCGGCGCCCGGCCCAGCCCGAGCCGGTCGGCCCGCAGCCGCACCTGGTCCGCCGCTTCCTCACCGCTGATATAAACCGCATCGCCGCCTGCCGCCGCGACCTGCGCCGCCGCCTGAAGCAGCAGGGTGGATTTGCCGATTCCCGGATCGCCGCCCATCAGGATCGCCGATCCCGGCACCAGCCCGCCGCCCAGCGCGCGGTCAAATTCGGCAAGGCCAGTCTTGCGCCGCTCAGGCAGCTTTACCGGCTGATCGAGCGCAACGAAGGCCACCGCCCTCCCGCCGCTTGAAAGATCATGCTTGGAGGAGAAAATCGTCTCCGGCGCATCCTCCTGCAAGGTGCTCCATTCCCCGCAATCGGGGCACTGCCCCTGCCAGCGGGGCGAAACCCCGCCGCAAGCCTGGCAGACATATCGGCGCTTCGGTTTGGCCATGATGCAAGGCCTAACGCGAACATAGCGGGAACACAAGCCCCGCCACACGCTCAAATTGAAGGAAAGTGGTGCCCCTGGCCAGACTCGAACTGGCACATCTCTCGATAACCGATTTTGAGTCGGTCGCGTCTACCATTCCACCACAGGGGCACTGCGCGGGGTTTAACCGCCCCGGCTCAAGCCATCAAGCCGTCTTGATCGCGCCGACAACCAGCTTGTGAAGCTTGGAATGCAGCGCATCGTTTCCGGCCAGCAAGGTATCGGCGCAGATCGGCTGAGAACGGCCGCGATAATCGGAAACGAACCCGCCCGCTTCGCGCACCAGCAAGCAGCCTGCCGCCGTATCCCAAGGCTTGAGCGCGCTTTCCCAGTAACCGTCGAAGCGGCCTGCCGCCACCCACGCCAGATCCAGCGCGGCCGAACCGTTGCGCCGGATTCCCGCTACGCGCGGGCCCAGCTCATGATAAATCCGCGTCCACTCGCCCATGTCGCCGCGCCCCGAAAAGGGAATGCCGGTGGCGATGAGCGCTTCATCGAGATAGCGCCGCGCCGAAACACGCAGGCGCCTGTCCTGCAGCCACGCACCGCGCGCCTTTTCTGCCCAGAAGCTTTCGTCGGTGACCGGCTGATACACGATCCCGGCGGTCACCTCGCCCCAGCCCGAACCATCCGGCCCCTTGCCGTCCAGCGCCGGCTCCTGCACCGCAATCGAAATCGCGAAGTGCGGAATGCCGTGGAGGAAGTTGCTGGTGCCATCGAGCGGATCGATGATGAAGCGCGGCTTGCCCGGCTCGCCTTCGATCGTGCCGCCTTCTTCCAGTTCGAAGCCCCAGCCCGGACGCGCCGCGCGCAGTTCGTCCCACAGCGTGCGCTCGGCCGCCTGATCGGCCTTCGAAACGAAGTCCGCCGGCCCCTTGCGGCTCACCTGGAGGTGCTCGACCTCGCCGAAATCACGGCGCAGGCGCTGGCCGGCCTTGCGGGCCGCCTTCTCCATAACCCGCATCAAGCCGGAAATTGCTGACATGATAGATCAGCCCACCTTGCCGACGTACGTACGCTCGTAGACGTCGACGACAATCCGCGTTCCGCTGGCGATGAACGGCGGCACCATCACGCGCACGCCGTTGTCGAGAATTGCGGGCTTGAAGCTGGACGAGGCAGTCTGCCCCTTCACCACGGCATCGGCCTCGACGATGGTGGCTTCCACCTGTTCGGGCAGCTGCACCGAAATCGGGCGCTCTTCCCACATTTCGAGCAGCACGGTCATGCCGTCGGCCAGGAAGGCCACGGCTTCGCCGAGGAGGTCGGCCGGCAGCGTGATCTGGTCGTAGTTTTCCACGTCCATGAAGATCAGGTCGTCGCCTTCCTTGTACAGGAACTGGAAGTCCTTGGTATCGAGGCGCACGCGCTCGACCGTATCGGCGCTGCGGAAGCGCACGTTGGTCTTGCGGCCATCGATCAGGTTCTTCATCTCGACCTGCATGAACGCGCCGCCCTTGCCGGGCTGGGTGTGCTGGGTCTTGGCAACCTTCCAGATGCCCTTTTCGTATTCCAGGATATTGCCCGGACGGATGTCCACGCCGCTGATCTTCATGATGGAAAGAGCCCCAGTGAATGGAGGAATTGGGAAGCACCGGCAGGTGCAAGAGCGCGGCCCTTAGCGCCAAGCGGCGATTGCTTCAAGCCGCCGTCGCATGCTAGCGCCTGTGTCATGATCCGCACAGCCGCCGCCGCCCTGCTCTTGCTTGCTGCCCCGTCCGTGTTGGCCCCGCCTGCACTGGCCGCGCCCGGCGGGACAATGTCGACAGTGAGCCAGGGCCGCTGGACGTGCGAACTCCCGGGCGACGCAACCACCCCGCCCACCCCGCAAGCGGCTGACAACTTCAATATCGTGCCCGATTCCAGCTATGTTGTGGCGGGTCAGCGCGGCTCTTATCTGCTGCTAGGGACCAAGTTCACCATGACCTCGGGCCCCTTTGCCGGGCGCCGGTTCGTCAAGGTCGGCGCGTCCATGCTGGTCAGGCTCGGGCCTGACGGCAAGCGCGAACCCTTGCGCTGCGTGCGTGCAGGCGCGGTGCGCGATGATTTCGCGAGCGGTCCGGAAACCGCCGCAGACTAAGCCGCTCAGCGCTCAGCCAGCGCCTTGTTGATAGCCGCCGTCAGCGCCTGCACGCCGTCCGCCTCGTTTCCGCCCCACACCGCGTGGCTTACCGCGAGAAAATCCGCGCCCGCTGCCACCAGCGGCGCGCAGTTCTCTGCCGTGATCCCGCCGATTGCCACGCAGGGCAGCTCGAACAGCCGCGACCACCACTGCAGCAGCTCAGTCTCTGCCACATGCCGGGTATCCTTGGTCGAGCTCGGGAAAAACGCTCCGAAGGCGACATAGTCCGCCCCCGCCTCGCCCGCTTCCATCGCCAGATGGCGGCTGGCGTGGCAGGTAACGCCAATCTGCGCAGTCTTGCCAAGCCGCGCGCGCGCATCGGCAACCGTGCCGTCATCCTGCCCCAGATGCACGCCGTCCGCCCCGAGCCGTTTGGCCAGACTGATCGAATCATTGACGATGAAGGCCACCTCGCGGTCGGCGCAGATGCGCAACAGCGGCTCGGCAAGCCGCGCCGCCTCGTGCTCGTCCATGTCCTTCACGCGGAACTGGAATGCCGCGACCGGCCCCGCATCAAGCGCGCGGGCAAGCCGGTCGGGAAACACGCCGCCCATATCGAGCGGCGAGATCAGATAGAGCTGGCAGGCAGGTTCAGACATTCCCCGCCCCTAGCGAGCCTCGCGCGTCAGCGCAAACGGCCTCAGGCCGTCTTCACCGTCGAGCCATGGTGGATCTCGTGGATCGCGCCGCCCAGCGAAGCGTCGAACTCGTCGTCGCTCATGTGCGCGCGCAAGTCATCCAGCAGCGCGCGGCTGAAGCTGGCGATGATGCCGTTGTTCTTCGCCAGGTGGACGCAGGCCTCGGGCCGCTTGAACCCACCCGAAAGCGCCACAACGCGCAGCACGCGCGGATGCGCGACCAGCGGATCGAACGTGCCGGGCACGACCGGAAGCGAAAGCTTGAGCATGACTTCCTCGCCCTCGGCGAGCGCGTCCAGCGCCTTCAGAATCTCTTCCAGCAGGATCGCATCGCACTCGGCGCGCGTCTCGCTCTTGATGTTCACTTCAGGCTCGATGATCGGCATCATGCCGTGTGAAAGCACCTGACGGCCGATCTCGAACTGCTGCGCAACCACGGCAGCAATGCCAGCGCGGTTCGCCGAATTGATCACCGAGCGCTCCTTGGTGCCAAACACGCCCAGCGTCTTCGAACGCATCAGCAGCTCGTCCAGCGTCGGCATTGGCTTCATCAGCTGCACGCCATTGGCCTCGTCCTCGAGCCCCTTGTCGATCTTGATGAACGGCACCACGCCCTTGCTGATCAGCGCGGCAGGCACGGGCATGCCGTCAACATCGCCGTCCATCGTGCGTTCAAACAGGATCGCGCCGATAACTTTCTCGCCGGTGAAGGCATCCGAACGGATGATGCGCGCACGCATGTCGTGGATCAGGCCGAACATTTCCTCGTCCGAGCTCCACGCGTCTTCCTCAACGCCGTAACCCTTGAGCGCCTTGGGGGTCGAACCGCCGCTCTGGTCCAGGGCCGCGATAAAGCCTTGGCCCGCAGCGATCTTGGACTTCATTTCGGCGTAGTTCATGGCTCGTCCCTTTTGCTGGCGCATTCGTATGCGCGGCCCATAAAGCGAGTCTTGCCGCACTGCAATATAGCAGCTCGGCCTCACGCGATAAAAACGGGACAGTTACCGATTGAGCGCGGCCACGCCCGGCAGCACGCGGCCTTCCATCCATTCCAGGAAAGCGCCGCCTGCGGTCGACACATAGGTGAAATCTTGCGCCACGCCTGCATGGCTCAGCGCCGCGACGGTATCGCCGCCGCCGGCCACTGAAACCAGCGACCCCTCGCGCGTCAAGGCCGCTGCGGTGCGCGCCAGCGCCACGGTCGCGGTATCGAACGGCGGAGTTTCAAACGCGCCCATCGGCCCGTTCCACACCAGCGTCTTGCAGACCTTGAGCACATCGGCCAGCGCCTCGGTCGCCGCCGGGCCCACATCGAGGATCATCTCGTCAGCGGCCACTTCGTGCACATTGCAAGTGCGCAAACTGGGCGGATTGGCCGCGAATTCCTTCGATACCACGACGTCGTAAGGCAGATGCACCGTGCAGCCCGAAGCGTCCGCTGCATCAAGGATCGCCTCTGCCGTTGCGGCCAGATCATGTTCGCACAGCGATTTGCCCACATCGACCCCGCGCGCGGCGAGAAACGTGTTTGCCATGCCCCCGCCGATGATCAGATGATCAACCTTGCCGACAAGGTGCTTCAGCACATCGAGCTTCGAGGAAACCTTGGCCCCGCCAACCACGGCAGCCACCGGATGCTCTGGGTGATCGAGCGCTTTGCCCAGCGCTTCAAGCTCGGCCTGCATCGAACGGCCCGCATAAGCCGGCAGCACATGCGCCAATCCTTCGGTTGTCGCATGGGCGCGGTGCGCGGCGGAAAAGGCGTCGTTCACATAGATATCGGCGTTCGCGGCAATCGCCTTCACGAGCTCGGGGTCGTTCCTTTCCTCGCCCTTCCAGAACCGGGTGTTCTCAAGGCAGGCGATCCCGCCTTCGGGCAGGATACCGACAACCTGCTTCACCACCGGACCGGCGATCTCGGAAACGAACATGACCTCGCGCCCCAGCACTTTCTCAACGGCGCCGATCACCATGCTCAATGACTGGGTGGACACGCGCTCGCCCTTGGGCCGGCCGAAGTGCGCCAACAGCAGCACCTTGGCGCCCTTGTCAGCCAGTTCAAGGATTGTCGGCTTGGCGGCCTGCACGCGGGTGTCATCCGTTACCGCGCCGTCCTGCATCGGCAGGTTGAGGTCCACGCGCACCAGCACGACCTTGCCGCGCACATCACCGATATCATCCAGCGTCTTGAAGGCGGTCATGATTCAATCCTCACTTCGTCACCCAGGGCAATCTCGCCCTCGCTGATAACCCGTCCGCAGATGCCGCCGCGCCAGTCAGGCGTCAGCGCGGCGCGCAGACCCGGGCGCAGCGCGTCCATGCGGCTGCATGGATCGCATTCACAGCGCACCTCGATGCGCAGGCCCTTGCCAATGGCGATGATCTTGCCCGCCTCGCGCGGCAGGCGCACGCCCGAAACGAGCAGGTTCACGCGCCGGTCGGACCAGGCCAGTCCATCAGGACCGCCCAACTCTGTCATAGCCAGCGTCCAGCTTTCCGCCTCGATCACCGTAATCTGGCGGTTGCCCTTCTTGCCCGCGGGAACAGGCCCCCGGCAATCGCCTTCCAGCCCGCTGTCCGGCGTAACAAGCGCCTGATCCAGCGTCTCCATGGGCCCGCGGGACACCTTGTGCCGGGCAATGCCGTCAAGCCGTCCCGCGTCCATGGCTGTCATCTTAGAGAAGGATTTCAGAGCAGGCCGGCCATCACGCCGGCGGTATCGACCATGCGGTTCGAGAAGCCCCACTCGTTATCGTACCACGAAAGGACCCGCACCAGCGTGCCGTCGATGACCGAAGTCTCAAGGCTGTCGATGGTCGAAGAGTGCGAATCGTGATTGTAGTCGATCGAGACAAGCGGCTCGTCGCTGAAGCCCAGAACGCCCTTCATCGGGCCCTCGGCTGCAGCCTTGAGCAGCGCGTTGACTTCATCCTTGCTCGTCGCGCGCTTGGGCACGAAAGTCAGGTCGACCACCGAAACGTTCGGGGTGGGCACGCGGATCGCTGAACCGTCGAGCTTGCCCTTCAGTTCGGGCAGAACCTCGCCTACCGCACGCGCTGCGCCCGTGGTGGTGGGAATCATGCTCATCGCAGCAGCGCGGGCACGGCGCGGATCCTCGTGGATCTGGTCGAGGATCTTCTGGTCGTTGGTATAGGCGTGGATGGTGGTCATCAGCCCATGCTCGATGCCGATGGCATCATTCAGCACCTTGGCAAACGGCGCAAGGCAGTTGGTGGTGCACGAAGCATTCGAGACGATCGTGTGCTCGGCCGTCAGCTTCTCGTGGTTCACGCCGTAAACAACGGTGAGGTCCACGTTCTTGCCGGGAGCCGAGATCAGCACGCGCTTGGCGCCTGCCGCAATGTGCTTCTCGCAGCTTGCGCGGTCGGTGAAGAAGCCGGTGCATTCCAGCACGATGTCGATCCCCTGCGCACCGTGCGGCAGGTTTGCAGGATCGCGCTCGGCGGTCACGTGGATGCGCTTGCCGTTGATGACCAGGTCCGTGCCGTCCACTTCAACCGTGCCCGAAAACGCGCCGTGCACGCTGTCGCGCTTGAACAGCAGGGCATTGGCCTTGGCGCTGGCGAGGTCGTTGATCGAAACCAGCTCCAGCCCGCAGTCAGGCCGCTCCAGAATAGCGCGTGCCACATTGCGCCCGATGCGCCCGAACCCGTTGATCGCAACTTTGGTCGCCATGTCCAATCTCCAATAAAGTCAGTCGGTCAGGAAAGCCGCTCCAGAACGCGCGGCAGGATCTTTTCGGCGGTCAGGCCGAAGTGGTCGTAAAGCTTGTCAGCCGGTGCCGAAGCCCCGAAGCTGTCGATACCAATGGTAATGCCACCGCCGACATACTTCTGCCAGCCCAGCGTCACCCCGGCTTCGATGGAAACCTTGAGCGCGTCTGCCGGCAGAAGATCAGCACGGTAGGCTGCATCCTGCTCGTCGAACAGTTCCCAGCAGGGCACCGAAACTACGTCCGCACCAATGCCCTGCGCCTCAAGCGCCTTGGCCACGTCCGCCGCAATCGCCACTTCCGAACCGCTCGCCATCAGCACGACCTTGCGCGGCGCGCTGGCGCCGACGAGGCGATAGGCGCCCTTT
>CANGJB010000022.1 GCA_947453945.1 Sphingomonadaceae bacterium | reverse complement strand
GGAAGGGGTGCTCCCCGCGCGCCGCCGTGGCTTGTTCCTGCGCCCGGGGGCGCGGGCGGCTTAGCCGTTCAGCTTGTCCTTGACCGACTTGGCGGCGGCAAAGGTCAGCTTGCGCGAGGCAGCGATCTGGATGGTGGCGCCGGTCGAGGGATTGCGGCCTTCGCGGGCCGGGCTGTCCTTGACCTTGAACTTCCCGAACGCGCTCAGCGAGATTTCTTCGCCCTTGGCAGCCGCATCGGCAATCGCCGCGAACACGGTGTCGACCAGCTTCTTGGCATCGGCCTTGGTGAGGCCCGCGCTGGCAGCAACGGCTTCGGCGAGTTCAGCAGTATTCATGATCCCAAATCTCCAACGGTTGGACGGGCCGGTTAGCTTGGCGCGCGGCCTGCGTCCAGCCTTGCGCAAGCAGAATAGGCTGGAATCTGGGGGAATCTGACGAGCCGAGGCACATTGGCGGTGCGGCGAATCGGCAGTTCCGCATCGGAGGGATCAAGCTCGCGAATCTCGGGCGGGAAGGGAACCTGCTTTGAAGGCACGCAATTCCGCCTTTCTGGCGCTTGGTTGTGTGCTGCGTGGGCGCGCTGATCGTCAGATCTTCGCTGGCGCCAAGGTGGATGCGGTTTCCCCAGTTTCGGCCCGCTCTTTCTGGCATAGACGCTCGATCAGCCGGTAGTAGAGCACCATGCCCGGCACGATGAAATCGTGGCTCGATCCGCTGCCGATCCGTTCTGTGGCGGGGCGGCTTAGGGGCGTCCCTCCAGTCTCGGCTTCAAAATCGCCACCAGATGATCGATCAGGGCGCTGACCCGCGCGGAAAGGCGCGGCGCTGCTGCATGAACGGCATAGATGCCGACATCCTGCGATCCCTGATAGGCCGGCAGCACCGGGATCAGGGCCCCGCTTTCCAGCGCTTCGGACACGTCCCACAGCGAGCGTAGCGCGATGCCGCTGCCGCCCAGCGCAAGCTCGCGCACGATTTCGCTGGAATTGGTGTGGATGTGGCTGCTCCCCTGCTGCAGGACTGTCCCCTCCGGGCCATCGAGCTGCCAGGGCAGTTGTGCGTCGGTCGCCAGAAGCCGGTGCTGGGATAGCTCCGCAAGCGTGGCCGGTTCGCCGAACTGGGCAAGATAGGCTGGCGCCGCGCAGAGCACCCGGCGGCTGGTGCCGAGCCGATGCCCGACAAGGCCCGGATCGATGCGCGAACCGATGCGGATGGCAATGTCGTGGCTGCCTCCGCGCATGTCGACGAACTCGTCCGACAAGTCGATCCTGAGGTCAACTTCGGGAAAGCACGCCAGAAACGCGGGCAGGCACGGGGCAACGTGCATCCGTCCGAACGAGGTGGGCGCGGTGATCCGCAAAGGCCCGCTGACCAGCGCGAGACGTCCGGCGATCCGGTCTTCCGCCGCGGCAAGCGAGGCGCGAAGCGGGATCAGCGTGTCATGCAGGTCCTTGCCCGCAGCGGTGAGCGAAAGCCGGCGCGTGGTGCGGTGCACCAGCCGGACGCCGAGGCGCTGCTCCAGACGGACCAGCCGCTTGGACAGGCTGGCCACGGATTGCCCCCGCGTCCGCGCGGCGCCCGAGAGGGAACCGGCCTCGACGATCTGGATGAAGAGGTCGTAGTCGGGATCGAACACTGTTAACCCCGCAGAGAAAGCGTGTTGAATTATTTCCTTCTACTGCGAGAGTGAGGGCCGCGCTAGAGCTTGGCGCGGGGGCCTGAGCAGCCCCGGAGGGACGCACCATGTCGATCACCATGCCAGTGCCGGACACGGCGACCATCGCCAAGCGTGACCACATCATCGCGGCGATGCGCGCGATTGTGCCAGGCGAAGGCGTGATCGTGGAGGCAGATGCGCTGCGCCCCTGGGAATCCGATGGGCTGACCGCCTATCGCCAGCCGCCGATGCTGGTGGTTCTGCCCGAGACGGTGGAGCAAGTCTCGGCCGTGCTGCGCTGGTGCCATGCAGAGGGCGTGAAGGTCGTGCCGCGCGGTTCGGGCACGTCGCTTTCGGGCGGCGCGCTGCCGCTGGCGGATGCGGTGCTGCTGGGCATGGGCAAGTTCAAGCGCATTCTCGAAGTGGACTATGAAGACCGGGTGGCCGTGGTCCAGCCGGGCGTCACCAACCTTGCCATCACGCAGGCGGTGGAGGGCCGGGGCTTTTACTATGCGCCCGATCCTTCCAGCCAGATCGCCTGTTCGATCGGCGGCAATGTCGCGGAGAATTCCGGCGGCGTGCACTGCCTGAAATACGGGCTCACCACCAACAATGTGCTGGGCGTCGAACTTGTCCTCATGGACGGTGAGATCGTGCGCCTCGGCGGGCGGCATCTTGATTCCTGCGGGCTTGATCTTCTCGGCGTCGTGGTCGGCTCCGAAGGCCTGCTGGGGGTTGTCACCGAAGTTACGGTGCGCATCCTGCCCAAGCCAGAAACTGCGCGTGCAGTGCTGGTCGGCTTCCCCGATGCTGAACAGGCCGGGGCCTGTGTCGCGCAAGTGATTGCCGAAGGGATCATCCCCGCCGGCATGGAAATGATGGACCGCCCCGCGATCCATGCAGCAGAAGCGTTCGTTCAGGTCGGCTACCCGCTTGATGTCGGCGCACTGCTGATTGTCGAAGTCGATGGCCCGGCGGCTGAATGCGATCATTTGATCGGCGAGATTGCCCGCATCGCCGGGGAGAACGGCGCTGTCACCTCACGCGTTTCCACCGATGAGGCTGAGCGCATGGCCTTCTGGGCGGGCCGCAAGGCCGCGTTCCCGGCTGTGGGCCGCATCTCGCCTGACTACCTGTGCATGGACGGCACGATCCCCCGTCGCCGGCTTCCTGAAGTCTTGCGCCGCATGGAGGAACTCTCTGCGCATCACGGCCTCGGCGTCGCCAATGTGTTCCACGCGGGCGATGGCAATCTGCACCCCCTGATCCTCTACGATGCCAATGTGCCCGGCGAGCTTGACGCCGCGGAGGCCTTCGGCAGCGATATCCTCCGGCTTTGCGTCGAAGTGGGCGGCGTGCTCACCGGCGAACACGGCGTCGGCATCGAAAAGCGCGATCTGATGCCGGTGATGTTCACCGAAGCCGATCTGAAGCAGCAACAGCGCGTCAAATGCGCGTTCGACCCGGACCTTCTGCTCAATCCCGGCAAAGTGTTCCCCACTTTGCGTCGCTGCGCTGAGCTTGGACGGATGCATGTCCACCACGGCGCGCTGCCGTTTCCGGATTTGCCGAGGTTCTGATGCTGGAGCCGAGGGACGCGCTGGATCTGGCGCAGATCATTGCCGATGCCGGTGCCAATGGCGCCAAGCTGGAACTGCGCGGAGGCGGGACCAAGGCCGATTTCGGCGCCCCGCGTGAGGCGGAGGTTGTCTCGCTCGCCGCGCTCTCTGGCGTGGTGGACTACGACCCCGCCGAACTCGTCCTCACTGTGCGCCCCGGCACCCCGCTGGCAGAGGTGCAGGCGCTGGTAGCCGCCGAAGGCCAGATGCTCGCCTTCGAACCTCATGGCGCACCCGGCGCGACCATCGGCGGCACCGTGGCCGCTGCCGTTGCGGGCTCACGCCGCGTGACAGCCGGCAGCGCGCGCGATCACCTGCTCGGCTTCACGGCCGTTTCCGGGCGCGGGGAGAGCTTTGTGGCGGGGGCAAAGGTCGTCAAGAACGTCACCGGCTATGATCTGCCCAAGCTGATGGCCGGATCATGGGGCCGCCTCGGCGCAATGACCGAACTGACGCTCAAGGTGCTGCCCGCGCCGCGCTGCACCGTCACGCTGATGGCCGAGGGCCTGACGCCCGTTGCAGCCCACGCCCTGATGGCCGCTGCGCTCGGCAGCAACGCCGATGTTTCCGCCGCTGCCCATCTTGCGCGCGGGATCACCCTCCTGCGCGTCGCTGGTTTTGCGCCTTCGGTGGATTACCGCTGCAATGCCCTTCCCGGATTGCTCGCCGCGCATTGCCGTCTCAGCCGCCTCGAAGAGACCGAAGCTGCCGCCCTATGGCGCGAGGCGATGACCGGGAGCGCCCTGGCCGGCGCAGTTCGCTGGCGCGTGCACCTCCCGCCGCGCAAGGCCCCCGAGCTTGTCGCCCGGTTCGGCAACCAGTGGGCGATGGACTGGGGCGGCGGTCAGGTCTGGATCGCAAGTGATGATGCCGGCACTGCGGTGCGCGAAGCCGCCGCCGCGCTGGGCGGAGAGGCTGTCCTGATGCAGGCACCGCCCGATATGCGCGCGCGCGTCCCGGCGTTCCAGCCTCGCGCACCCGGCGTCATGGCGCTGGAATCGCGGGTCCGCCGTGCGTTCGATCCGATGGGCGTCTTTGCCACCACACGTTTCCGGGAGGATGCCCATGCAGACCAGCTTCCCGCCTGAGGCGCTTGCCGATCCGGCCATGCGCTCGTCCGAGGCGGTGATCCGCAAGTGCGTCCATTGCGGCTTCTGCACTGCCACGTGCCCGACTTACGTGCTCCTTGGCGACGAGAACGATTCCCCGCGCGGCCGCATCTATCTGATGAAGGACATGCTGGAGAACCAGCGCGAGCCCAGCGCCGAAGTCGTCAAGCACATCGATCGCTGCCTCTCGTGCCTCTCTTGCATGACCACGTGCCCTTCGGGGGTGAACTACATGCACCTCGTCGATCATGCGCGCGCCTATATCAACGAGACGTACACCCGCCCGCGCAGCGAACGCTTGGTCCGCCGCCTGCTCGCGTTTGTGCTCCCTTATTCGGAACGCTTTCGCTGGGCGCTGACTTTTGCCCCGCTCGCCAAGCCGCTGCGACCGCTGCTGCGCCGGAGCAAGGCCTTGCGCCCGCTTGCCGCGATGCTGGACCTTGCGCCCAGCCACGTGCCCAACCCCACAAGTGCCCAGTCCAGCCACGTGCCCGGCGCAAAGGCCCGCGTCGCGCTCCTGCAAGGCTGCGCCGAACCCGTCCTGAAACCCCAGTTCCGCGAGGCGACCGTGCGCCTGCTGAACCGCATGGGCCACGATGTGATCTTCGCCCCCGGCGAAGGCTGCTGCGGCGCGCTCGTCCACCATATGGGCCGCGAGGCAGATGCAAAGGCAGCTGCCCGCCGCAATGTCGATGCCTGGACTACGGAGATTGAGGGTGCGGGCCTCGCTGCGATCCTCGTGACCGCCTCTGGCTGCGGCACCACGATCAAGGACTACGGCTTCCTGCTGCGCGATGATCCGGCATATGCCGAAAAGGCCGCCCGGGTCAGCGCACTCGCCAAGGACGTGACGGAGTACCTCGACGGGCTGGAATGGCTGCCGGTGGAGGCACGCGGGCTCACCGTTGCCTATCACCCAGCCTGCTCGCTCCAGCACGGCCAGAAAGTGACAGACGCTCCCAAGCGCCTCATTGCCAAGGCCGGCTTCACCCTGCGCACCCCCGCCGAAGCGCACCTCTGCTGCGGCTCGGCCGGCACCTACAACATCCTGCAAAGCGAGATTGCCAATGAGCTCGGCACCCGCAAGGCGGCGCATCTGGATGCGCTTGAGGCCGATGTGATCGCCACCGGCAACATCGGCTGTGCCACCCAGATCGCCCGCTTCTCAGGCGTGCCGGTGGTCCACACCGTCGAACTGCTTGATTGGGCGACGGGCGGGCCGGTGCCGTTGGCGCTTCGCTAGCGAAACCAGCTTGCCAAGGTCGCTGTTCCGAACGAGAGTTAACGCCATGGTATTGATCAATCTGCGCACGCCCCTGCTTGGCCTGCTCTGTGCATTCGGCGTAGCCGCTTCATCGCTTCAGGCTGGTCTGCCTGCCATTTCGTCCGATTTTCCGGCGGCAACGCACCCGGTCGCTGGCGACCAATGGCCCCATGTCGGCGGTGATGCGGCGGGCACCTGGTTTTCCGCGCTCGCCGATATCAATGATAGCAATGCAGGCCAGCTCGGCTTCGCCTGGGCCTATGACATGGGCACCGAACGCGGGCAGGAAGCGACTCCGCTGGTGATCGACGGGGTGATGTACACCTCGGGCGTGTGGGGCATCGTCTATGCCCTGAATGCTGAGACGGGCGAGCTGCTGTGGACATTCCATCCCGGCATTGATCCGGCCTCGGCGCGCAATGCCTGTTGCGACACGGTCAATCGCGGCGTTGCGGTGCGCGATGGGGCGGTGTTCGTCGCCAGCGAGGACGGGCGGCTTCACGCACTCGATGCCAAGACTGGCGCGGAAAAGTGGACCGCCGACACGATCATCGGCCGGGGCAAATCGTCCTATACGTATGCCTCGACCGGCGCGGTGCTGTTGACGAGCGATGCCGTGGTGATCGGCAATTCGGGCGCCGACCTCGGCGATGGATCGACCCGCGGTTACATCTCTGCGTGGGATATCAAGACTGGCGCGTTCAAATGGCGCTTCTTCACCGTGCCGCCTGCGCCCGGCCAGCCGTTTGAGCATCCCGAACTGGAAATGGCCGCGAAATCGTGGGGACCGGACCACGATGGCCGCTACCAGAACGGCGGTACGGTGTGGGACGGCCTTTCCTATGATGCCGAGACCGACCAGATCGTGTTCGGCACGGCCAATGCCTCACCCTATTCGCGGGTGAAGAGCGCGGCCGAGCGGCGCGACGACTTGTTCAATGCCTCGATCGTCGCGGTGAATGCCAAGTCTGGCCGGATGACTTGGTACTATCAGGAAACGCCGGGCGACGCTTGGGACTATGACGCGACGCAGAAGTTCACATTTGCCAACCTGGCGTTCGGCGGCGAGACCCGCCGCGTCGTCATGCAGGCCTCGAAGAACGGCTTTTTCTACACGCTCGATCTCAAGACCGGCAAATTGCTGGCCGCCGATCCCTTCGCCTATGTCAACTGGGCCAAGGGCATCGATCTGGCCACCGGTCGGCCTGAGTTCACCGAGGTAGCGGACTATTCGGCCAAACCGAAGAACGTCTATCCCTCATGGGCCGGGGCGCATACGTGGAACCCGATGTCGTTCAGCCCGCAGGCGGGCCTCGTCTATATCCCCACGCTCGACGTGCCCAACGTGATGGTGAATCTGGCTGCCAACAAGGGCAAGCTCGATCACCTCGAAGGCTTCTTCAACGCCAACGGTATCATCCCCGACGACACTTATGACGAGGCGACGTTGACGCGGTTGTTCGGCCCGATCCCGACCAAGGCCGAGCTGCAGAAGGAACGCGGCAAGACCAGCCTGGTGCGCGAAGTGCTGAAGGCTTGGGATCCGGTCGCGCGCAAGGTGGTTTGGGAACAAGTCACCTCCGATGGCAATCGCGGATACGATGGCGGCGTGCTTTCAACCGCGGGCAATATCGTGGTGCAGGGCCGCGGCGATGGTACCTTGCGCGTCTATAATGCGCGGACCGGCGCACAGCTGGCCTCGATCCAGACCGGCTCTCACATCATGGCCGCGCCCATGACCTACCGGATCGGCGGGGTGCAATATATTGCGGTGCAGGTCGGCTATGGCGGGGTAGGCATCAGCTATCCGCTCACCCCGGCGGACATCGCCTACAAGAACCGCAACACCAACCGGATTCTGGTGTTCAAGCTAGGCGGCGGGCCGGTGCCGCAGCCCGATCCGCGCCCCGATCCGCTGACTTATCCCGCGCCGCCTCCGCTGCGGGCCACGGCGGCGAAGATTGCGCACGGTGAGGCCAAGTTCACCGAGTTCTGTTCACGCTGCCACATGTTCGGCCCCGGCATCACGCCAGACCTTTCGCGCCTGCCGCGCGAGATCCACGGCATGTTCAAGGATATCGTGCTGGGGGGCGCGCTGGCGGGCAACGGGATGGCGCCGATGGGCGACATGGTGAGTAAGTATGATGTCGAAGCCATCCATGCCTATCTGATCGACACACAGCGCAAGGGGTATGAAGCGCAGCACAAGAAGTCCCCGGCGGGCTGAAGGCCAGCAACCCATCCGGATTCCCGGCCGGTGCGCATGGTCGCCCCATGGCGGTGCGCGGTAATAAACTGGCGGGTGGCGTCATGGATAATCCGCTCAGGCCCGCCCATCCTGCCAGGGCCGCCGGGGCAGGAGCCTGCGAATGCGCCTGCCTTTCCGGGGCAAAGAACCCGCTGGCAGCGGCCTTGCGAGAGAGGCAGTGAACATGACGAACGTGGCGCCAGAGAATGATCGCGGCCTTGCCGGCCAAACCATCTTCGTCAGCGGCGCAGGCGCCGGGATCGGCCGCGCGGTTGCTGAAGCGCTGGGCGCCGCAGGTGCGAACCTAGCGCTGTTCGATATCGATACGGCGGCGATGGAAGCCGTGGCCGGCCCCTTGCTGGGGCAAGGACTGCGCGTAAGCTGTCACACCGGTGACGTTACTTCCGCAGCAGATGTCCATACCGCGATCGAACAGGCGGTGCAGCTTCACGCACGCCTGGACGGGGCCGTGAACAACGCCGGAATTGTGGGCGCGTCGGCCGATGTCCTTGATTACCCGGCTGACGTCTTCCGCCGGGTGCTGGACGTCAATGTCTTGGGCGTGCTGCATGGGATGCAAGCGCAGCTCGGCGTGATGAAGCGGCAAGGGCGCGGCGCGATCGTCAACATAGCTTCGGCTGCTGCGATTATCGGATGGGCCGGTCACAGCGCTTATGTCGCCAGCAAACATGCCGTCGTCGGCCTGACCAAGACCGCCGCGCTCGAATATGCGGCGCAGGGGATCCGCATCAATGCGGTTTGCCCTGCATTCATCTATACCGACCTGACGGCAGGCCTGTTTCAGACACCCGGCGTGCACGATGCGGCAGTCGCCAATCATCCTATCGGCCGCCTTGGCCAGCCTCACGAAGTTGCCGAGGCCGTGATGTGGCTGCTTTCTGATCGCTCGTCGTTCGCCGTTGGCAGCAGTTTGGTGGTGGACGGGGCATCGACAATCGACTGAACGGCCGGATGGGCGAGGCGTGAACCGCACCGGACCGCCCTTGCTCACCCTGCAACGTCGGCAAAGCTGCAAACCAGAACGGAGGAGGGTTGTTCGGCCAACGTGCCGCAACCGGCCAAAGCGGGTCGTTGAGATCCGCCAGCGCGAACGTCTGCTGCGGGCAGCAACCGCCGATCAGGTTTCCCAAACCGGTCCGTGAGCATGGTCGGGCACCTGTCCGCCCGGGAATGATCGTTGGCAGAAACCATTTGCTTCGATATCAATATAATTGCATCGATATCGATACTGATGGTGAGTCGGGAAACCGGCCCCTGCAGCGATGAAAAAATAGCGCGGGCATCCTGCACAGGGAGCCCAGGGTCGGGGAGAGGGAAATGGTCACAACACGTTACTTGCGGGGCGCGAGCTGCATTGCGCTGGCATGCGCCATTCTGCCGCAAGCCGCCCTCGGCCAGGAAACGGCTGCTGCACCGAACCTTGGTGCTGAAAGCGCGGCCGAAGATTCGGGCGAAGGGTTTTCGGCCATCATCGTCACGGCGAACCGCCGCGCCGAAAACGTCCAGAACGTGGCCGTGCCGGTTACCGCCTTGAATGCGGAACTGATCGAGCAGAAGTATTCACGCGATATCATGGACTTGGGCAGCATCGCCCCAAATCTGATCATCGATCCTGTGCTGGGCAACGGCACTGCGGCGATTTCGATCCGGGGCATCCAGCTCAACGATGTCGAAAAGTCGTTCGACCCTCCGGTCGGTGTGTTCCTGGACGGGGTGTATCTCGCCTCGACCACCGGAGCGCTGCTGACGGTTTACGATGCCTCAACAATCGAGGTTCTGCGCGGCCCGCAAGGCACGCTTTTTGGCCGCAACACGATTGGCGGATTGCTGCATATCCAGCGCGCCAAGCCGACTGGTGAGTTGGGAGGCAAAGTTTCCTTGACCTATGGCCGGTTTGAGCAGGTCGATATCAAGGGGGTTTTGAACCTTCCCAAGATTGGCGATGTGCTCAGCGCAAAGGTTGCCGTGGTCAATTTGAATGGCGGGGGGTATTTCTACAATGTCACCCGGAACAAGCGCGAGGGCGACAACAAGCTGTTGATGATCAGCCCGCAGTTTCTGCTCGATTTCGGCGGCGGAAACGAGCTTAACCTGAGCTATGACTACATTCACGACCGTTCGCCGACACGCCCGGTTACTTCGCTGACCGAAGCGAACGAGCTGTTTGGCTCGCTTGGTCCGTTTGGGCTCGGCCGCCCAGCATCAGACAGCGAATACCACCGGCGTCCGACGACTTCGCTCGATCAGAAGGCTTTTCTTAAGACGAACTCGGTCACCGCCAATGGCACGTTCGTGATCGCAGACGACCATCAAATCAATGCGGTGCTCAATTATCGGGACACCAAAGAGAACGCGATTCAGGAGTTTGACGGTGTTGCAGCGACGCTGTTCAACACCGAGCGGCCCCAGCAGATCAGCCAGTTTTCAGCCGAGTTGCGCTATCAGGGCGAAATCGGCAAAGCCAAGATCGTCTCTGGCCTCTACTACTACACCAGTGATTACAACATCAACCAGCGGACCTACTTCTTCGGCGGGGAAGTGGGCGGTACCGATTATCAGCAGAAGGCCAAAAGCTACGCGGCGTTTGCGCAAGTCGACTGGGAAGCGATTGACCGCCTCACGCTGACCCTTGGCGGCCGCTATCTGGTTGACGAGAAGAATGCCTGTGGCGGGCTCGGCCAGGGCCCGGTTTCAGCCCGCACTTACCTGGTTTCATATGGTGATTGCAGTTCCGCCCGCCGCAATGCGCCGGGCTTCAGCAATGACATCCCCGGTTCGGCGGTGGATGCTACCGGACGCGATACCTGGAGGAAATTCACCCCGAAGATCGGGATCAGCTACAAGCCGGGTGAGGATGTGCTGGTCTATGCCAGCTATTCGGAAGGGTTCCGTTCAGGCGGGTTCAACGGCCGCGGCAACAATGTCCTCACGCTTGGGCCGTACAATCCCGAGAAGGTCCGCAACTTCGAACTTGGCCTCAAGAGCGAGTTTCTTGATCGCCGGGCGCAAATCAATGTTTCGCTGTTCCACACCAAGTATCTGCAGAAGCAAGAGGACGTGGTGTTCCCTGATCCCGCAGGCGCGACAGTCACCGTCGTGCAGAACGCGGCTTCGGCGACCATCAACGGGCTTGAGATCGAATCAAAGTTCCGCCCTGTCAACGGCCTCACCCTCGGCTTCAACCTTGGCTATCTCGACGCCAAGTATGACCGTTATTTCGATCTGGGGACACTGCTCGACGGACCGAACGCGGGCGGGCTGGGGCCGATCGACAAGTCCGATTTTCTGCTGCGGCGTGCGCCGAAATGGACCGGCGACGCGAGCCTGAATTACGAAATGCCGGTTGGCGAGAAGGGCACCGTGACCTTCAACACCAACTACAATTTCAAGAGCAGCTATTCGATTGTCGGAAACACGGTCAATACCCACGCCAACAACCCGGGGATCATCCAGGCCTTCGGTGATCTCAATGCCTCGGTTTCGTACCGCATCGACCGGTTCAAGATTTCGGCCTTCGGGCGCAATCTGACCGGGGAGGATCACTTCCTGCATGTGCTGGACGCCGGGACGACATATGGCCGGACGGCAGCCAGCACCACGCCGGTGCCGACATTCGCGCTGTTTACCTTTGGCACAATCAACGCGCCGACAATCTACGGTGTGGAGTTCGAGGTTAAGTTCTGATCGATGGTACGCCCTGCGCTGGCATGTCAGTGCAGGGCGTGGCACACTCCATCGATAAGTCGGTAAGCAACCGAACATAGGGACGGGGATTGGGATGAGCAGGATCGAACTGCGGGTCAATGGCCGGGATGTCGAAGTGGAGGCGGATGGCAGGACATTGCTGACGCATGCCTTGCGGGATCATCTGCGCCTCACCGGAACCCATATCGGCTGCGATACCAGCCAGTGCGGATCGTGCACCGTGCATGTCGATGGCAAAGCGGTGAAAAGCTGCACGATGCTCGCCGTGCAAGCCGCAGGCTGTGATATCCTGACCATCGAGGGGCTGGCGAACGGCCGCGAACTCCATCCGATGCAGGCCGCGTTCAACGATTTCCACGGGCTTCAGTGCGGCTTCTGCACGCCCGGCATGATCATGATGGCGGTTGATATCGTCAACCGGCACGGACGTCCGGATGAGGCGACGGTGCGCGCGGAACTTGAAGGCAATCTTTGCCGCTGCACCGGCTATCACAATATCATCAAGGCTGTCTGTGCTGGCGCGGAACGCATGGGTGAAGTGGCATGAACGAGACGGTTTCGAACGGGAAATTCGGCCAGTCGGTCAAGCGGGTCGAGGATGCACGCCTGATTACCGGGCGGGGCCGGTTTGTCGATGATCTGGTCTTCCCCGGCCAGACACACGCCGCATTTGTCCGTTCACCTTATGCCCATGCGGCGATTGCCGGGATCGACCTTGAGTCTGCGCGCAACATGCCCGGGGTGATCCGCATTTTCACCGGACGCGAACTCGCCGATGCCGGATTGCCGCCTTTGCCATCGGGCTGGAACCTCAGTTCGGTTGATGGCACGCCCGCACGGGTTGGCCTGCACCACGCGCTCGCGGTGGATGCAATCCGGTTCGTGGGTGAACCTGTCGCGCTGGTGATTGCCGAAACGCGTGATCAGGCGCGCGATGCGGCAGATGCGGTGCTGGTCGAGTATCAGGAATTGCCGACCGTCGTCGATCTCGCGGCGGCCATTGCCGATGGCGCGCCGCAATTGCATGACGGCATCGCGCAGAACCGCGCGTTTGAGTGGGAGATCGGCGGCAGCGCCGAGGTCGACGCCGCGTTTGCTGCCGCCACCCGGCGCGTCACGCTGAGTCTGCGCAACAACCGGCTCATTCCCAACGCGATCGAGCCGCGCGCCATCAACGTGCAATGGTCTGCCTTTGATCAGGCGATGACCATTTATCTGACGCACCAGAACCCGATCGGTATGCGCGGTTTTTTCGCGATCATGCTGGGGCTGCCTTCGGAAAACAACTTGCGCGTAGTGTCGCCCGATGTCGGCGGCGGTTTCGGATCGAAAGCGCCGGCCTACGCAGAGGAATTTGCGGTGGCGTTTGCCGCAAAGATGCTCGACCGGCCGGTGAAGTGGACCGCCGAGCGGAGCGAATCCTTTCTCACCGATGCGCATGGCCGCGATCACCTGACCACCGCCGAACTGGCAATGGATGACGATGGCCGTTTTCTGGGGTTGCGGGTTCACACGCTGGCTAACCTCGGCGCCTACATTTCCACCTCGAACGCGCTGGTGGTTTCCTACATGTATGCCACGATGCTCTCGGGCCAGTATGCCATCCCTGCTATCCATGCCCGGGTCGAGGGCGTCTATACCAACACGTGCCCGGTCGATGCCTATCGCGGCGCCGGGCGGCCCGAAGCCGCCTATCTCATCGAACGGCTCGCCAATATTGCCGCGCGCGAGATCGGGGTTGATCAGGCGGAAATCCGGCGGCGCAATTTCATTCGGCAGTTCCCCTACCAGACGCCGCTGATCTATTGCTACGACAGTGGCGATTACGAGGGCTGCCTCGATGCGGCGCTGGGACTTGCGGACTATCCGGGCTTCGCAGCGCGCAAGGCTGAATCGCAGGCCCGAGGCAAGCTGCGCGGAATTGGCTTGTCTGCCTATGTCGAAGCGTGCGGCATCGGTCCATCGAAGCTGCTTGCAAGCCTCGGCGGCGGCGGAGCCATGTGGGAATCGTGCGAAATCCGGGTTCAGCCGGGCGGTTCGATCGAAGTTCTGACCGGTGCGCACAACCATGGGCAGGGCCATCAGACGGTCTATGCCCAGATCGTTTCAGAGCGGTTCGGCGTGCCGATGGATTCGATCAACGTTGTCCAGGGTGATACCAATCGGATTCAGGCGGGTACGGGGACGTATGGGTCGCGTGCGTCTGTCGGGCTATCGGCTGCGGTTCACTCTTGCGACAAGATCGTCGCCAAGGGCCGCGCCATCGTGGCGCACATGCTCGAAGTCGATCTCGCGGACGTGGTGTTCGCAGACGGCATCTATTCGAGCGCAGCCAGCAACCGGACGGTGACTTTTGTCGAGATGGCTCAGGCCGCGCACGGCGCCGCGAGCTTTCCCACCGACCAGATCGAGCCGGGTCTTGTCGCGACGAGCTTTTTCGACCCGCCCAATTTCACCTACCCGGCTGGGGTCCATGTCTGCGAGGTCGAGATCGATCCTGAAACCGGGGTTGTCGAAGTCGTCGCGTTCAATGCGGCCGATGATTTCGGCAATGTCGCAAACCCGCTCATCGTCGAAGGGCAGGTACACGGCGGCGTGACCCAGGGGATCGCGCAGGCCTTGTGGGAAAACGCGCTCTACGATCCGGACAACGCCCAGCTGATGACCGCGTCCTACATGGACTACGGCATGCCGCGCGCGGACAGTCTTCCCGAATTCGGCCTGTGCTTCTGGCCATCGCCGACACCGGTCAACCCGCTGGGCATGAAAGGCTGCGGCGAAGCGGGCGCGATCGGCGCACCGCCCGCAGTTATCAACGCGGTGTGTGATGCGCTTGGGATGGATCACATCGACATGCCCGCATCGCCTGAAAAGATCTGGCAACTGTGCCGCACGCGGGAGGTTTCCTGATGTACGATCTTGGCTACAGCCGCCCGGCCACGCTCGCTGAGGCGCTTGAACTGCTGCAGCAGGACGACATGGCGCAGCCGCTCTCGGGTGGGCAGACCTTGATGCCGGTGCTTCGCGCGCGCCTTGCCGCCCCCTCGCAGCTGGTCGACATTGCGCGGCTTGATGAACTGCGCCAGATCCGCCCGATCGATGGGGGGATCGAGATCGGTGCGGGCATGACCCATGCCGAAGTCGCCGCCCATCCCGTGGTGCGAGCCGCGCTTACTGCGCTGGCTGCGCTGGCGGGGGGTATTGGTGACGCGCAGATCCGGCACCGCGGCACCATCGGCGGTTCGATCGCTAACAACGATCCAGCGGCCTGCTATCCCAGCGCGGTGCTGGCACTGGGGGCCCGGGTTCAGACCAACTTGCGCATCCTTGACGCGGAGGCCTTTTTCGCCGGCATGTTTGCCACTGCGCTGGAGCCGGGCGAGATCGTGACCGCCGTGCGGTTTCCGGCATGCGCTGAGGCCTGTTATCTCAAGTTTCGCAATCCGGCCTCGCGGTTTGCGCTGGTTGGCGTGTTCGCAGCGCGGCTCGGGTCTGAACACCGGATCGCGATCACTGGAGGTGGGAACGGGGTGTTCCGCTGGCACGCAGCCGAGCAGCATCTTGACCGCGGGGCAGACATTGACAGCTTGGACGCGGTCCCGCTCGACCTTGCGAATTTCACCGGGGACATTCATGGTTCCGCCGAGTATCGCCTCCATATTGCCAAGGTGATCACGCGCCGCGCACTGATGCAGATGGCGGGACAACTCACCTGAATCAGGGAATTTCACAGTAATGGAAATCACCGGGCGTTATGATCTGCCGTGTTCGCCTGAGGCGGCGTGGGCGGCGATCAACGATACCGCAGTGCTCAAGGCCTGCCTCAAGGGGTGCGAAGCGCTCGAGCGGACCAGCGAGACTGAATTTGCCGGCAAAGTTGCCGCAAAGATTGGCCCAGTCAGTGCGCGGTTCGCTGGGACCATGCGCCAGACAGAGATCGATGCGCCGCGTTCGTGCAAGATGGAGTTTGAAGGGCAGGGCGGGGTAGCCGGTTTCGCCAAGGGCAGCGCTGTTGTGACGCTGGAGCCCCGGGACGGCGGCGGCACTGCGCTAAGCTATGTCGCGCAAACCCAGATTGGCGGCAAGCTGGCGCAAATGGGTGCGCGCCTGATCGAAGGCACGGCCAAGGCCATGGCCGATGACTTTTTTGGAAAGTTCGCGGTCGTTCTGGCCGATCTGGGAGAAAGCGCAGCGCCGAATGGTGCGGCGCAGGAGGATGGTGCGATCGCGGAAGGAAACGTCCGCAGCACCGCGCGTCAGTGGCTTGTTCTTGCCGGCCTTGGCTTGGCCGCGATAGCCGGTGCGGTCTTCCTGCTGCGCTGAAGGCTAGTCTCGCCAGCCATCAGCGCTGCTTTTCGGTGTGCGCCTTGCCGGCACTTTGGCGCTTTCGCCGTGATCCCGGCGCACTTGCGGCGGTTGCATCGAACATGGCTTCGAGCGCGACATCCGCTCGCTTAAGCGCTGCGCGGACCCTGTCCAGATCATCCTCCCCGATGGCGGATACCAATTGTGCCACGACCCTGCGACTGAGCTGATTTGACCGCTGCGCCACATCGAGGCCGCGCTCGGTCAGGCGGGCAACCACGATGCGTGAATCTTCCGCGCCAACCGTCCGGGTCAGATAGCCCAGACCCTCAAGACGCTTGAGTTGGTGCGAGATCGTTGACTGCGGCAAGGCCATGATCTTGACAATTTCCCCCGCTGTCATCGTTTCGCGTTCGAGCAGCGCCACCATCATGCGCGATGTGACCAGATCGAGGCCCCACTCCTGAAACCACGGATTGCAGATGCGCGCCATGTGTTCGCCGATCCGATAGATCATGAACGAGACGCGATCGACCAGCGTTGGCAGGGGTTCCTGCTTGTCGTCCGGGTTATGCGGGAGTGGTGAGAGGTTTGGTTCGGGTGTTTCGGTCATCGTCATGTCCGCTAGGATAGCGCCCCAACAAGGGCAATAACACGGCTGCAGCAACGAACAGTAGCGCCGATATCTGGAAACTTGCCTGATACGAGCCCGTGCGGTCGCAGATCAGTGAGAACAGGGCCGGAGCGAGTGCGCTGCCTGTGGCAAGTCCGGCGTAGAGCAGGGCGTAGATTTTTGCGAAGTGCGCGAGGCCGAAGTAACGCGCGGTCAGGAAGGCCAGCAGATCAAGTTCAGCGCCAGCTGCAAGGCCGAGTGTCATGCAGCACGCTGCCAGCACGGCAACCTGAGCAGTGGACGCGAGCACAAGGCAGGCCGCAGCAGGCAGCAGCAGGATTGCGCAAGCCACGCCCGGTGCCCAGACCCGGTCGATCACGATCCCGACCAGAATCCGCCCTGGCACCATCGCGAGGCCCACCGTTCCTGCGAGCGCGGCGGCGGTGGCAGGCGCAAGTCCGCGATCGGTGAACGCGGGCACAAGGCCCGCAAGCACGCCGGAAACCGCGAGGTAGCTGCAGAGCACCGATGCCGCGAGGACCCAGAACCGGTATCCGCGAAGCGCTGCGCGCACGCTTGTGGCCTTTATGGCCGCCTGCGCCCCTTCATCTGCACGGACGACAGGCTTTGACTTCAGCCAGAGCATGGCGACCGGCAAGGATATGAGGACAGGCAACAAGCCGACCACAACCAGCGCGCGCTGCCAGCCGAACCGTTCGATCAACACCGTCACGACCATCGGCAGCGCGATGGCCGAAAGCGCCGTGCCAACCAGCGCGAGGCCCAGCGCGGCGCCCCTGGCCTTGTCGAAGCTGGCGGTCACGACCTTCGACCACAGCACTGGATTGGTGCCCGCTCCCAGGATCGCGGCCAGCGCGAAGCCGGCGTAGAAAGTCCAGATCGATTGTGCCGACCCGGCGATCGCCATGCCTAGCGCAACACCGAGGAAGCCCGGCAATGCTACAGCGCGGACGCCGAAGCGGTCGATCATCCAGCCCGTAACCGGCGCCGTGAGCGCGCCAATCCCCGAACTGAACGCAATGGCAAGCTGAATGTCGGCCCGCGTCCAGCCGGTCGCCAGGGCGACCGGCTTGGTGATCGCGCCGATGGTATAATAGGGCACGGCAATCGCGCTGCCGGCAATGCCGAGCGAGCAAGCAACGAGCAGCCGCCATCCGGCCTTCAGTTCCGCAAGGCTGCCTGTTTCGGTCAACCCGCTTGTCCGGCAGTTTCTATTGTCACCGTGCCGAGTCCTTCGACAGCAAAGTCATACCGGCAGCCCGGGTGCATCGGCAGCGGCCCGCACATGGCCCCGCAAATTACAATGTCTCCGGCGCGGGGGGACAGGCCAAGGGCCGGGCCGCGTGCCAGCAGCCAGCGATAGGCGTGGAGGATGCCGCCGAGGCAATCCGCAGCGCAGCCTTCGGATACGATCACACCGTCCCGGCGCAAGACGCCTTTTGCGCCGGAAAAATCAACTTTGCCCGGGCTGATCCGTTCGCTGCCTGGAATGACCAGGCCGCAGCACGCATTGTCGGCAATTGCCTGCGCAGCAGTGGAGGGCCAGCCGGCAACACGCGAATCCGCGATTTCGAAAGCGGCGCGGACCGAAACAAGCGAAGCAATCAGCGCTGCATCATCGCTATCGGCGAGCGGCACATGGCCGATCTCGATAAGGAACTCGCCCTCAAGGCGCGGAGAGATCAGCTCGTCCAGTTCGATTTGGGATCCGGCTTCGCGCAAGCTGTCGCTGGTGATCGTGCCGGCCATCGGCTCTGCTGCGCCGAACGCAGCCATCGCCGCTTTTGATGTCAGCCCGATCTTGCGGCCTATGGCCATCCTGCCAGCCGATTGGCCAAGCGCGGCCAGTTCGGCCTGAAGGGTGTAGCCCTGCGCCACGGTGAAGCCAGCCGGGAAGTTGGTGCGCGCAAGTGGCACCCGATCGTGCCGCGCCTGATCGAGACAGTGCGCCAGGCTGAGACCGGGCAATCGCTGACCGCTCACGCCTCGAGCTTCGTTGATGATCGCATGGCGGGCTGATCCTCTCGTGACCCCGAGTTTTATATTTATTTCGATACTTCACAAGGCGGAGTCGTCATGTCAAGTGTCTGGCTGGATTACGTGAGGGGCCATGCCATTGCCGGAAGGCGAAAAATCCTCGCCCATGGCGGCGGTTTTGTCGTTTTGCGGCGCGTGGGCCGGCCCTGACATGGACCGGGTGATCAGCCACCTTGGCGATGATATCGTTTATCACAACATGCCGATGGAGGAATTGTCGGGCCTCGCTGCGGTCGAGCGCTATCTGCGCGCGGCGGGTCCTTTCGAACACTGTGCGTGGGAGGTGCGCGCCGTTGCCGCAAACGGTGAGCATGTGCTGACCGAACGGATCGACCGCATGACCGTGCGGGGGCGGACGGTGACTTTGCCGGTGATGGGCACGTTCCGGGTGCGCGGCGGGCTGATCCGCGAATGGCGCGATTACTTCGATCTGGCGAGCTATCTGGCGCAACTGGCATGAAGCACAATGATGAAAGGGGGCGGGCATGAAACTGGGGCTTGAGGGAAAGATCGTGCTGGTCAGTGCCGGCAGCCAAGGCATCGGCCTCGCCGCCGCGCGGGGGTTCCATGCCGAAGGCGCCAGGGTCGCGATTTGCGGGCGGAATCAGTCCCGGCTCGATGCGGCCAGAGCGCTCATGCCGGGCTCTCTCGCCATTTCGGCCGACGTTACCGATGCCGCTGATATCGCGCGGGTCTGCAGCGAGGTTGCAGCCCGGCTTGGAAATGTCGACATTTTAGTCAACAACGCTGGTGGCCCGCCGCCCGGGCTTTTTCAGGATCTGGCGGATCAGGATTGGCAGGATGCGGTCAATCTGACCTTGATGTCGGTCGTGCGGATGACGCGCGCTGTGCTGCCTGCGATGCGGGCCCAGCGCTGGGGCCGGATCATCAATATCTCGTCGTTCGGCGTCAAGCAGCCTGTCCCGCGCCTCACGCTCTCCAACAGTGTGCGCATGGCGGTGCTCGGCTGGGCCAAGACGCTTTCGGAGCAGATCGCCGCCGACAATGTGCTGGTCAATACTGTTTGCCCGGGATGGACGGAAACTGGCCGGATTGCCGGGCTGCTTGGCCCCCGCGATGTGCCCAATCCGGCCCGCGATGCCATTCTGGCCGATATTCCGCTCGGCCGTTTTGCCGCAGCGGATGAAATTGCCAACATGATCGTGTTTCTGGGGTCCGCGGCAGCCAGCTATGTCACGGGGACCGCAATTGCCGTCGATGGCGGTGCAAGCAGGGGGTATGCCTGAGATGAGCCTGGCCAAAGCACGCGTCATCGATATTCACGCCCATGCCGTGCTGGAGGAAACCTTTGGCGGGGCTGGGGCTTTCGGGCCGGAACTTTACGCGGAGGAGAACGGCGTTCCGGTGTTTCGCATCGGGGACTATCGCCTGCGGGGAGTGCGGTATCGCGGCAGTCCGTTCATGGACCCGGCCCTGCGCATCGCCGCGATGGACCGGATCGGTATCGACTGGCAGTTGCTCTCGCCCAACCCGCTCACCTATTTCCACTACATTCCTGCTGACGAAGCGATCCGTTTCTGCCGCGTCCATAATGATGCGCTGGCGGCTGTGGTTGCCCGGTTTCCCGATCGGCTCGGTGCCGCCGCCGCGCTGCCGATGCAGGATGTGGGGGCGGCCATTGCGGAGTTGCGCCGCACGGTGCGCGAACTTGGATTTCGCGCTGCCTACATCGGCGCGGACATGCCCCACGGGCTCTCCGATGCCGTGATGGACCCGTTCTACGACGCCGTGAGCGAATTGGACATCCCCTTGTTCATCCACCCGGCCTCAGCCGGGATCGACGGACCGCCGGGCCCTGCCTCGCTCGGCTTGTTCGAACTCGACATCACGGTCGGCTTCGCCATGCAGGAGACGGTTGCGCTCGCCACTTTGGTGTTCGGCGGTGTGCTGCACCGCCATCCCGCGCTCGACATCTGCATCAGCCACGGCGGAGGCGCGATCAGCCTGCTGTGGGGACGGCTCCGCCACGCTGCGCACAAACGCACGTGGGTGCCTGAGCATCTGCGGCCCGAGGGCCGGTTCGAGGAAGCCTTGCAGCGCATCTGGTACGACATCCACATGCACGACGATCAGTCGCTCGATCTGTTGATCGCGCGGGTGGGGCAGGAACGGTTGGTTTATGGCACCAACTTTGCGGGTTGGGATGCGCCGCAGATCCTGGAAACCCATGGCATGGAGCCTTTGCTGGCAGACAATGCAAGGCGTCTGCTGCGCGGCTAGCTCCGCGTCAGACCAAGGCCAAGGCCGCCGTCGACATCGAGGATGGTGCCGGTCACCCATGATGCGGTGATGAGGTATTCGGCGGCCTCGGCCACATCGCGGCCTTCGCCGATGCGATCGATCGCCTGCAGAGGCAGCATTGCGGTCAGGCGCTGGCGGGCTTCGGCTTCGGTCAAGAGGCCCGCGCGCACGTTGATTTCGGTGAGCACGCCGCCGGGGACGATGCAGTTGACCCGGATCGACCGATCGCCAAGTTCGGCGGCAAGGACTTGCGTCAAGGTCTGCACCGCCGCCTTGGTGGCAGCATAAGGTGATGCGCCCGGGAAGGCCCGCCGTGTATGGCTCGATCCGAAGAACAGGATCGAGCCGCACGTCTCGGCCAGATGCGGCACGGCAAGGCCCGCAAGCAGCATCGCGCCGACGACATTCGAATGGAAAATCCCCAGCAGTTGGCCCTCGTCCAGTTCGGTCAGGGGCCCTCGATACATATTGCCGGCATTGTTGATCAGCACATCCAGCTTGCCGCCATGGGCCAGTGCTGCCGCGATCATGGCCGCGCGGTCAGCCGCCACGGTTACGTCGCCGGTCACCGCCGCACAGCCGATATCGAGCGCCACGGCGCGGATCCTGTCTTCACGCCTGCCGCTTATGGTGACACGGGCACCTCGCTCCACGAAATGCCGCGCCATCGCTTCACCAAGCCCGGAACCACCGCCGGTGATGAGAATGCTTTTGCCCGCAATTTCCGCCATGCAATCTACCTTCCGCTTGGTAAGTCAGGGTGAGCGGGCGGCGTCCCCGCGCAGCCATTCGAGCAAGCCAGCCAGGATCGCAGCATGCGCCGGATGCTGCAGCGAAGCGCCGTCATGCCCCAGCGTATCGACCGCGATTTTGCCGGTGCGGTGCATTCTGCGCCATATCACCGGGACCGGGCCATGTCCGGCATCGGCAGAGGCCAGAACCTCGCAGTCGCGGGCAAGGTCCATGTTGTGATAGACCTCGTCCACAAGTTTGAAGCGGCGTTCGCCCGTGCTGAGGGCGGCGCCGGCCGGGGTGAGATCGGCGGTCACGGCGCCAAGGGGCGGATGGAAGGAGTGGTCCCAGTGCCAGCCTCCTCCAAGGAGGTCGATCCAGCTTGGCTGGTTGTCCCAGCAGATCACGGCGGTGTGCAGCGCGAGCAGGCTGCCGCCGCCCGCAACATGGCCTGCGATCTGCGCCATGTCCCCATCATCCAGCAAGGCGCCCCATTCCGCGCGATCGGCAGCGTGGCGTTCCGCCTGGGTCATCGACCAGCGCAGCGCATTGACGGCAAGGATGCTGCGACGACCGGAGACCATCTCCATGGCATCGGAAAGGCTCACCGTGATCGTGGTTTGCAATCCGATGCCTTGCGCCACGCGGGCCAACGCCGCCGAAGATTCCGCAAACGGATGCCGATAGCCACCACTGTAGATGACCAGATTGGGTTCATTCATTGCCGCGTGGCAGGTTCTTGAGCACGGCGTGTGTTACGCCGCCATCGACCACCAGATCATGCCCGGTGATATAGCCGCCCGCCGCGCTGTCGAGAAAGCAGATGGCGCCCGCGATATCTTCTGGCGTGCCGAGGCGGCCGAGCGGCACCCCGGTAGTGCGGCTGGCGCGCACTTTGGGATCGGCATAGATTGGCGCGGACATACCGCCATCGATGAAGCCGGGGGCCACGCTGTTGAAGCGCAGTCCGTTGCCGCCATACTCAAGCGCGAATTGTTTCATCAGCTGCAGCACCGCGCTTTTGGTTGCGGGATAAGCTCCGGAGCCGGGACCGGGGCTATAGGCGTTTATCGAGGTGAGCGAGACGACATGGCCCGAACCGCGCGGGATCATGCGCCGCACTGCCTCGCGCGTCACGGCAAACACCCCGATCAGATTTATGTCGACCACCTGGCGGAACTCCTCGACCGAAAGCTCACCCAGTTGGCCGAAGCGCACGATTCCCGCATTGTTGACGACAAGGTCCGGCACATCGCCGATAGCATCGAACAAGCCGCTGACCGCCGCGGCATCGGACACGTCGGCGTGATGGCCTGTCAGGTTCTCATGGGAAGCGGCCAGCGCCGCAACGCTGGCGGCATTCACATCGGCTATGGCAACGCGGTATCCCGCCGCGAGCAGGGCCTCGGCAATTGCAGCGCCGATGCCTGCACCGCCGCCCGTCACAAGCGCAAGTTTCATCAATGACCATCCTTTGTGAAGCGTACGGGGAAGGAGGCCCAATTCGGGCGTTTTGTACCGGCATCTGGCACGGGCGGATCGCTTTCGATTGTTCGCGCACCGCACCGCAGCAGTTCGCACACCACCAGCGCTACGATGCCGAGCTGAGCCTCGCCGGGATCGGAGCCGGGTTTGGCAACGATGCCGCCGTCCAGCTCGCGGCCAAGGCAGGTGTGCAGGCCGATACCGAAGGCGAGACCGGAGCGCAGCACATTGCCCGGGATAGTGCGGTCAGGATCGAACCGGTCTGCATCTGCACCAAACACGGCCAGATCGCGGTTCGCCCGGAACAAGTCGAGTTCAACCCGTTCGCCTGACTCCAGTTCACCCGCGCCTGCGACATGCATCGGGCAAGTCGTGTTGCGCCAGGCTTCGGGGCTGGCGGGGTGCAGACGCAGCGATTCATGCACGCAATGCTGCACGAAGATCGCATCATCAAGGCGGGTCCAGCGCGCGGCATCATCGCCTGCCCAGTGCAGGATTTCGTGCAGCGTATGAACGATCGCATTGGCGGTCGAATGCGCGCCCGCCTGCATGTAGAACGCGATCTCGCGCAAGATCTGATATTCTTCCAGTTCCAGCGTGTCATTGCCCATGAGCAGTGTCGTCAGGACGTCGCGCGGCAGCTCCGCATCGGAAATTGAACCCGCGGCACAGGCTGCGATCAGCGCGCGGCGCCGGGCCAGCGACGGTTGGAAGAAGTCCCTCTCGAAATCGGCCATCACCGCCGTGACCTCCCGATTGATGTCGGCGTGGTCGCGGGTCGAATGAACCATGGTGGCGCCTTCGCTCAGCTTCTTGGTGATGGCGATGAGGCGCTCGGTTTCCTCAGCTGTGCGCAGCGGCCGGTCGATCCCGGCAAAATCCGAGGTCAGGTTTACAGTGAGGCGGTATCCGAGCCGTATCAGATCACCGCCCCGGGCGGCGCGGTAAGGCGCCATGGTTTGCGCCAGCGTCTTGGGGAAAATCTCTTTCTCATAGTAATGGAAGAAGTTGCGGCGAAAGACTCTGACCTCGACTGCACGCCGCCGCCCGTGTTCCTCGCCGTGCAATGTCAGCAGCACCCCGTCCATGACGACTTTGCCGGCATCATACAGCGCTTGTTTGAGATCCCGGTTGCGCAGGGCGGTTTCGCAGTCGCTGAACGAGGTTATGCGGTGAATGTTCATCAGAGGAGCGCCCGCTCCTTGTCGAAGCGGACGGGATAGCGGGCCCAGGAAATGCGGGTTATGCCTTGATCGAGCGTTGCCTTGTCATCGGGATCGGCGTGTATGCCGGCCTCCAGCAGGGCCTTCACGATCAGCGGCACTGTGCCGAACTGGTGAGCGGCAGGCTCGGTATCTCCGCGCGGCTCTACCCCGATCGCCAGATTGCGACCAAGGCAGGCATGCGCGCCAAGCCCCATTGAAATCCCGTGGGCAAAGGCATGGCCGGCAACGGCCCGGTGCGGGTCGAAGTGATCCGGGTCGGATCCGAACACGGCTTCCTCCCGGTTTGCCTGGCGCAGATCGATCACGACAGTGTCGCCTTCGTTGGCTGATGTGCCATCGCCAAGTGTCACAGGGCAAAGCGCGCGCCGTTTGGCGACAGGACTGGAAGGGTGCAGGCGCAGGCTTTCGAAGACGCAGTGCTGGATGAAAAACGGATCCGAAGCGATGCGCGCGATATCTTCGGGATGGGCGCTGATCCATTCCAGTATCTCGTGGATCGCGTGGGTCAGCGAATGGATGGTGGTGTGCGCACCTGCCATCGTGAAGAAGATGCCCTCCTGCAGAAACTCCTGCTCGGTCATGCCAAGCTTGTCCTCGTCCATGACCAGCGCCATCAGCACATCGCGCGGCAAGGCATCGGCGGCGATCTTCCCGGAATTGCACGCGGCCTTGAGTGCTCTGCGGCGCTTCAGCGAAGGATTGAGGAACCGGTCCCGGAACTGTTCCATGGCGCGCTCGATCCGGACTCGCTTTTCCGGCACATCTTCGGGACGTGACTGGCCAAGGGCGGGGGCAAGGCTGAACTCCTTGAGCAGCCGCAACAGTTCGGCGGTCTCCTCGGACGAACGCTCGGTCCGGTCAATTCCGGTAAAATCGACCGTGAGGTTCATCATTACGCGGTAGCCGATGTCGACCAGATCGCCTCTTCCAGCGACCAGAAACGGATCGAGCGTTTCCGCCAGCGTCTGCGGCATGATGTTCTTTTCGTAATCAACGAAGACGTTCTTGCGGAAAACTGTCGCCTCGACATTCCGCCGTGCCCGGTGTTCTGCGCCATGCAGATTGACGAGGCAGCGCTCCATCATCAGCGATGCGGCGTCATAGAGCGACTGGCGCAGTTCGCTCTGCCGCAGGGTCTTGGCGCAGCCTTCGAAGCTGGTGATCGTGTGTCCGGTCATTCGCCGGCCTTCCAATGACCGGTGGCAAGCCGGGTAGCAGCGACCCTGGAATAGTTCGAAACGCGCCACGATGGCGGGTCGCGCCGTTCGGGCAGCGGTGTCGCCAGATCGATGGCCTTGCCCGCCTGAAATACCTGCCGAATGCCGCCTTGTTTGCCGAGCAGGGTCACGTCTTGCGTGCAATCACCGGCTACCACGATGATATCGGCGTCCTTGCCGAGATCGAGCGTACCGACGCGATCGGCAAGGCGAAGCGCCCGCGCGCCCTCGAACGTGGCACAGCGAAGCGCCTGCAGCGGCGTGAGCCCGAGGTTGTCGACAAGGATCTGCAATTCGCGCCAGTGCCATTCGCCATAGGGCGTGATCGAAAACCCGCTTTCGGTGCCACATGCCAGCGGCACTCCGGCGTCATATGCGATGCGCAGCTGGCGGCTGCTTTCTTCTATTTCTTTCGCGAAAAGGTCCTGCAAATAGGCGCTGGCCCCGATCCTCTGACCATGATCGGCCAGAACCGCCTGAAACGTGAGCGTCGGCACGATTGGCACTTTCGCGGTGATCACCGCCTCCAGTGCCGCATCATCCATGTATGTCGCGTGGAGGATCATGTCGAACCCGGCGCGTGCAGCGTCGCGAGTACTGGCGGCGTTGCGGCAATGCCCGACGATCGGCAGGCCCAGATCGTGCGCGGTCGCGGTCGCGAGCGCCAGTTCCTCGAACGACCATACCTGGATTTCGCCTTCGGTGCGCTGGCGCGGGATCAGGCCGGTGACATGGATCTTGATCCAGTCCGCCCCGCGTTTGGCCTGGCGGCGTATTTCGGCGACGATAGCGTCCTTGCTCGGCGTTACCTTGAGATAGCCAATGCTGCCTTCATCGGGCACCAGCAGCCCGGCCGTACCGCCGACCGAGGTGAACAGCGCATTGCCTCCGCACAGCATGCGCGGCCCTGACGTGATGCCGCACTCGATCGCATCGCGCAGGTCCAGCGAAACATCGAAGATGGTATCGGCATCGAACATCGTGGTCACGCCGGCACGCTGCACCTTGCGCACGTTGTAGGCCGCGATGATCGCGGCAAGGCCTTCGCGGCGGTGGAAGAATAGCTCGTCGTTGCTGAACGGTTCGTCGAAACTGATGTGACAGTGCGCATCGACCAGCCCCGGCATGACCGTCATGCCTCCAGCGTCAATTCGTGTCACGCCGCGGTCAGCGCAATAGGCCAATGCCTCTTGTCCGCGCGCCAGAATCCTGTCCGAAAAAGCAATGGCTTCGATCTGGGGCAGCCGATCACTGCCATCGAACAGTAAGCCGTTTTCGATCAGCGTGATGTCTGACGCTTCCAATTTGCCTCTCCGATCTCTGTTGCAATTTTTATATTCATTTCGATAGAATGGCAAGTGATCAACTTGCCTCCGGAGTTCAAACGCGATCAGCGCTTTGAAGCAATGACGCTATGCTGATTCAAAGGACTTCGACGCCGATTGGACGCCCCGGCAATTTAGCGTTCATTGATCCGGCTGTCCGCATGATCGGATCACGCGATCGACACGCAAGCGGTTACGCCTTGGCGACGCTTATCCGATAGCGGATCGAGGCAGCATGACGGTGTGTGCCCTCGGCGCGCAACAGATCGCTCAGGATCTCCATCGCGGTGCGCTTGCGCTGAACACCCGTGGCGACGGCTTCGTCGAACGCGCCCGCCATGCCCTTGAGGCCGAGCCCGCGCATCGCCTCGATCATCTCATGCCGCTGCATGGAGACCTCGCAGGCTGTCGTAGCGAGCGCAGTTGGCGATCGGCGGGTGCATCAGCGCCAGATCCTCAGGCGTAGCGATGGAAGCAGGCCGGGGCGGCTCCCGCAGGCGTGACAGGATGTTGAGGATGACCTCGTCGCTGACAGCGCCTGCGTCTAGCGCCTCGCGAACGGCACCCCCGACCGCATCCAGTCCATCGCTGAGGTCGGCCGCAAGAACGCGGACGAAGCGCCGATCGGCATCGTCGTCACTGCCAAGCTTACGCCGCAGCCGGGCAAGCGCAGGTGATAGATCCCAGTCCTGGAACGGCGCCCCGTTCCTCAGCGCACCAGGCTTGTTCACCAGCACCGGCAGATAATGCCAGGGGTTGTAGATCGTTTGGTCGCGACCGAAGAACCGGGGATGATCAGCGATGACCTCATCGCCCATCCGCACGACGATCCGGTCGGCATAGGCCCGGACCTGGACCGCCCGGCGCAGGCACTCGGCTTCCAGCCAACCGTTCAACTCATCCAGACTGGCGAACCGAAGCCGCGGCTTGAAGAACCGCCCCTGGATCATCTGGACATGGTGCTAAACCTGGCCCTTCTCCCAGCCGGCCGCCGGCGAGCACGCGCCAATAAGTATGGGGTCGGCTCGACCATGCAATGGTCCGCCATCACCAGGAACCGCCGGTTGAACACGCGCTCCTTGCCGACGAGCACCGTCGTCACCATGATCTCCACGTCTTCGTGGCTCCAGTCGAACTGGTACGCTTCGTCCTGCCTGAATAGCAGCGGGATGAACGCCGCCACGCCGGCACCGGGGTCCTTACGCCGCGCATCGGACCAGCGTGCAGCGTAGCGCCGAACCGCATCGTACGATCCCTCGAAGCCTTCCCGCAGCAACAGATCATGGATCCGCGTCATCCGCAGCCGATCACGACGCGCGCGTGCCTCGTTCTCGGCCAGCAGTGCATCGATCTGCTCCCGGAACGGCCCGATCCGCGGGAGCGGTTGCACCGAACGATGATAGTCGAACGCCCCTTCGGGCGCCCGGATCGCCTTGCGGACTACCTTGCGCGACAGCCGCAAATCCCGCGCAATCTCCTTGATCGGCTTGCCGCCGGCGTACTCACGCCGAATCCGCACTACCGTCTCCACCACCAACATCCCGATCTCACCACCTGAAAAACCAGGCTGACAGCTACACCATCGAAATGAGGGGTCCCTTTTGGACGCCGATTACCCCGCTAACGGGGACCTTTTTTTGCACGCCGATCCAAAGGAATGAAGTCCTCGTGCTCATAACTGCGGGGATGCACCGCGATCCGTTCCCCACCGCAAATCACTTCGATCCGATCGAAATAGCCTTTGATCACCACCTCCTGGTGAGCATAGGCCGTCGGCACCGAGTAATCATTGGTGCGATAACGGACCAGCGACATCGACGAGGCCCGGCCCGTGACCATTTGGCACGGATCGAACGCCACCGCGGGCAGCGCCATGAATGCCGCCAGATCGGCCGCCAGCCTTTCACCGATACTCTGGCTGTGTCCGCGCAGCACGGCTTGCCGGCGCTCCACGCATTGCTCGAGAAATCGCGCATTCATCGCATCAAAGTTTTCGGCCACCGGCATCGGCACCATGAAGTGGCGCTGTGAATAGCCCACCAGCCCCTCAACCTTGCCTTTATCGTTGCCCTTGCCCGGCCGGCCGAACTTGTCCTCGAACAGATAGTGGCTTTGCAGGGTCGAGAACATCCTGCTGCGTTCGCGCTTGCCGTCTCCCAGGATCTGCGCGACCGCCAGCTTGGTGTTGTCGTAGAGGATCGAGAGTGGAATGCCGCCGAAGAAGGCGAACGCGGCCACATGGCCTTCGCAGAAGGCCTCGGCCACGGCCACTTCGGCGGGGTAGGCTTTGACGAAAGGCGCATCGCTGTGCGGCAGATCCATGCAGAAATAGTGGAACCGCGTCAGCTTGCCGCCGATGACCCCGTCCGCCTCGCCAAAATCCACCTGTGCGTGCCCCGGCTTGTGGCTCAGCGGGATGAATACCTCGCGGCTGTGCAGCTTGGCGTTCGCCACATAATCACGAACAATCGTGATGCCGCCAGTAAACCCGTGCTCATCGCGCAGCCGTTCAAATATTTGCACCCCAGTATGGCGCTGCTTGGCATGCACCGTGCGGTCATCGCTCAGTATCTTGTCGATGATCTCGGTGAAACCCGACAGCTTCCCGCTGAATGACCGCCCGGTACGGCCATGCTGCGGCGGTTCCGGGAAAACCAACATCTTGTCGATCGTCTTGCGGTTGATGCCAAAATACTTTGCAGCGCTGCGGCGGCTCATGCCGTCGATCATCACAGCGCGGCGGACCTTCAGATAAAGTTCAACTCTCTTCATCCTCCACTCCCGCGCATAGGCAGAGGCCTAACAGGGCTGGCCCCATTTTAATCCGGGGATGCAGGCCAGAAGATGGCCCCTTTTATTGCCGGTGCTCTCACAGCCAGCGAAGAGGAAGGGCGAGAGCATGATAGGCAAATTCATGTAGGCAAATATACCTTAACGCACCGCGTTTGCAAGCATCTGCTGATAAAGCTGGATCCGCTCTCGGTCAGTTGGCGGTCTCGTACCTTGCCGTGAATAGCCCCTAGATTTCTGGACGCCTTCGATCCAAATTTTGAGGACAGGAGGCGATGATGGGGAAGGCCAATTTCAGCGATGAGTTCAAGCGTGCTGCGGTGGCCCAGATTACCGAGCGAGGGTATCCGGTAGCAGAGGTTTCCCAGCGGCTCGGTGTCAGCCAGCACTCGCTCTATGTCTGGAAGCGGCAACTGGGCAGAAAGGTGTCTGGCGATACAGGCTAGGACGCCGAGATCCGGCAGTTGAAGCGCGAACTGGCCCGCGTGACCGAGGAGCGCGACATCCTAAAGAAAGCCACCGCGTATTCCGCCAGGGCTGCAAAGTGAGACACGCGGTTGTTGCCGCGCATCGTGACCAGTTCAGGGTTCGGTCGATGGGCCGGTGCCTGCGCATCCAGCCCAGCGGTTTCTATGCTTGGCACAAGAGCCCGCTGAGTCAACGGGCTCAGGAAGATGCTCGGCAGGCAGAGTTGATCCGATAGGCATGGAACGACAGCGGCCCAGAATAGTCACTGGGTCTATGGCAAGCTTCGTGCGGTGCCGCTTTCCAAGGGTGCCATCGCCATTCTCAGGCGTCAGCCCAAGACCAATCGATCGCAGATCGTCTTCCACCGTGCGGATGGAAAAACGATGGATTGGGTCTCCTCCCAGTTCGGGGCGACGGCGCGAAGATTGGCGAGCAAGTGGTCACAAAAGTGGTCACACCGCGGACACCCCTTTGTGCGCTTCAAATTCCATGATTTGCGCCACCTCTTCTCCGTTCGCAACCTGCGGGATAGCGGCGGAATCTACGCACTTCAGGGCATTTTGGGTCACACGAGTGTCAAGACGACGGAGATATATCTCGCCTTCCTGACACCCGACCAGCAGCAGGCAGACAAGCTGGGGTAGTCACAAAAGTGGTCACAGCACCAACGGTTTTGAGCCGTTGGCCGGGAACGAAAGGATTTCGGCTTTATGAAAAATCGCCCAAAATCAGGGCGATGGCGGAGACGGAGGGAGGCGATTTTGTGTCATAAGTATATAAAATTAAGGGTAAAAATCGGGAAGTCTTCTCGAAAGTGCCCTCAAGGATGCCCCTTGCTGCCTGTCATTGGCTTGTGAATTCATCGCTGGAAATCGAAGTCTAGCCCATGGGAGGAAACGGCATTTCCTGAAAGTGTCGGTCGCTCACCCCATTCTGGAATCGATGAATACCGGCGATCAGTGTGTTCTGTCAGACCCAAAATACCCAGCCTCTGACTGTTCCTCTTTGAACGAATAGAGGCCGGGTAATCGAGGTGTAGGCTGGCGCTAACGCAATCCAAACGTCAATGAGATCACTCTTGATTGATGCGAAGGCTACTGCGCTGTCATACCGGCATCGATCACGTGTTCTGCGCCGGTGATATAGCTGGATTCGTCACAGGCAAGGAACAGCACTAGGTTCGAGACTTCTTCCGGCTCGGCGATGCGGCGGAGGGGGATTTGCAACAGCGCTTCGCCGCCGCCTTCATCGGTGGCTTCGACCATCATAGGGGTCATGATGAAACCTGGGTGTACCGAGTTCACGCGAATGTTGTCGGGGCCGTATTCGATGGCTGCGGCTTTGGTCATGCCGCGCACAGCGAACTTGCTGGCGACGTAAGCGAGGCTGGGGAAACCGTAGTTGGCGACCAGACCCGCAATCGACGAGATGTTCACGATCGAACCGCGACCGCCTTTGAGCATCGAGGGAATGACGGCGTGCATGCCGAGGTAGACCGAGTGCTGGTTCACTTCGCAGACCTTGCGATAGTCCGCTTCGGTCACCTCTGCGGTCTTGGCCATCACGCCGAGGATGCCGGCATTGTTCACTAGAACGTTGATCGGGCCGAAGAAATCCTCCGCAGCGGCGACGACGCGTGTCCAGTCGGCTGCATTTGTGACGTCGTGTTCGATGAATTTTGCGTTCGGGCCCAGTTCCTGCGCTAAAGCTCCGCCGGCATCAGAGCGCAGATCGGTGAGAACCACTTTCGCACCTTCGGCAACAAAGCGCCGGGCATGCGAGGAGCCCATGCCGCGCGACGCTCCTGTGATAATCGCGGTGCGGCCGTCCAGTTTACCCATTGCACTCTCTCCGGTTTTGTCAGGTGCGTCGCAGCTCGGTGGTCGATGCGTCCGCCCTTGCCGCCAACATTCATGTTGAAACAAAGTGGCGTAGTCAACACCAACGTTTACAACTGTGCTGTCTCGAGGCTAGCAAGGTGGAAAGGCGGCGATGCGCCGGATTGGGAGACAGGGCGATGGCAGACGAGATGACGAGTGGAGCTGTGGCTGAGAACAAGGCCATCGTCGCGCGCTTCTTCGAGATTTTCTCCAGCGGAGATGTGCCGGCCTTGCTCGATGCGATGGCGGACGGCGGCAGCTGGTGGGTTTCGGGCCGCCTTGAAGGCATGTCAGGCCGCTATGACAAGGCAACATTTGGGCCCCTGGTCGAAGGCGCCAAGGCGATTTACACGTCAGGGAGCCTGACAATTACGCCAGTCTCTATGATCGCCGAAGGAGAGCGCGTGGCTGTCGAAGCGACAGGGTTTGCCGAACTCACCGATGGGCGAACTTATTCACCGCAATACCATTTTCTCGTGACGGTCCAGGGCGGCAAGGTCTTAGAGGTGCGTGAGTACATGGACACGCAGCACGCCAAGGATACATTTTTCGCCAGCTAGAGTTGCGCGGGCAGGAGAGGAGCCCCGAGCGCGGCAACGATCTGACCCAGCGTGTCGCTGACTGCATCCTCGAATCGCTCTCCGTCATCGCTGACATCGCGGGTGTGGATGACGAGAATGTTGAGGAACATGAAGCTCGCCGTCACGAGGCGGCGCTGCGCCACCGCTTCGGGCAGATCTCCAAGGCAGGCTCGGAGCAGGGCCAGGGTGCGGGCTAGGTTTGGGGCAACACGTTCGCCGAACTGGCCGAACCGGCTGCCTTGGTAGCGCAGCAGATAGGCGCTCAGAAACCCGGCATACGAGTAGTCGCCGAACCCATCGATCAGTTCGATCTGGGGGCGGTAAACAATATCGGCGATGGTCCTGAGATCGGACAAGGTTCCCGCCGCCTCGGCCGCCGCGAGCATGGCACCGCGCGTCGCCTCCATCTGGTCCATCCGGTAATCAAAGATCGCCTGCACCAGCGAATCGCGCGACCCGAAGTGATATTGGACCGCGTGATGATTTTTCTGCCCCGCCTGGGCAGCGATTTCTCGCAGCGATGCGCCTTCGATACCGCTGCGTGCGATCAGCATTTCAGCTGCGAGGATCAACGCGACTTTCGCGCCCTGCGATGCGGGAATTGCAGCTGTAGCAAGCGGTTTCTGGGCAGTTCGGATCATGTGCGCCAATTGGGATAGCTTCGGTTGGGGGTCAAGCCCGGCCATAGTGCAGGCCGTTTTTCATCGCAATCAACGATGGTGTTGATTTTGGTCAACGGATGTGTTGAATGGGGTTGACGAAAAATCGGGTGAAGCGCATTTAAGCCACATGGCTTAATCAAGGGCCGAAGGGAGAGTTGCGATGACAATGGAAACTGGCCTGATCTTTCACCCCTACATGCGTCCGGGTCGTACGGCGCGGCAGACGTTCCAGTGGGGCGTCGACAGCGCTGTGCAATGCGACAAGATCGGCTTCACCTCGATGATGATCTCCGAGCATGCCTCTCAGATCTGGGAAAACATTCCCAATCCCGAACTGATCATCGCGGCCGCTGCTTTGCAGACCGAAACCATCAAGTTCGCGCCCATGGCACACATTCTGCCGCACCAGCATCCTGCCAAGCTGGCGATGATGGTGGGCTGGCTCTCGCAGATTCTGGAGGGCCGCTATTTCATGGGCATTGGCGCAGGCGCCTATCCGCTGGCATCCTACATCCACGGCATCAAGGACGCCGAAACCACCTTCCTCAACGAGATGGTGCGCGAGTCCCTGTTCATCATGGAGAAGATCTGGAAGCGCGAGCCGTTCTTCCATGAAGGCAAGTTCTGGAGCGCGGGCTTTCCGCACGAGGAGCCGGCGGAAACAGAAGAGGACGAGCAGCACCTTCTCGCCAACTATGCACCGTATGGCGGCGGATTCCCCGAATTCGCAGTGACTGGGTTCAGCGCCAATTCCCCTTCGATGAAGCTTGCTGGTGAACGCAATTTCAAGCCGGTGTCGATCTATTCGGGGCTCGACGCGCTGAAGCGCCACTGGGAAATTTATTCGGAAGCCAACATCAAGGCGGGCTTCACGCCTAATCGCCAACGCCATGCAGTTTCGCAGACCGTGTTCTGCGCCGAGACGGATGCTGAAGCCAAGCGCCTCGTGATGGAAGGGCCGATCGGCTACTGCTTCAACCGCTACCTCATCCCGATCTGGCGCCGCTTCGGCATGATGGATGGCTTTGCCCGCGACTTTGGCGTGGACTCGCTCGACGTCGATCTCGAGTTCCTCACTGACAACGTGTTCGTAGTCGGTTCGCCCGACACGATCGTCGACAAGCTGAGCCACCTCTTCGAGAAGACCGGCGGCTGGGGCACGCTGCAGGTGGAGGCGCACGACTATTACGACGATCCGTCGGCGTGGTTCACATCGCTCGAACTCCTTTCAAAGGAAGTCGCGCCGCGGGTCCGGATCCCCGGTGAAGCGCTGATTGCGGCATGATGATCGAGACACTGAAAGACTGAAGATACGAATTCACCTTCCGCGCAAATCCGGCGCGGAAGGTGCGAAGAAATTGCGATGCTTCGATAAAATAATAATGGGAGATGGGAAATGGCTGGATCTTGGAAGAGTGCCCGCGTGTTTGGCGTGCGGAACAGTGCATTGCTGCGGGGCGGCGCGAGTGCGATGGCTGTGATTGCAGCCAGCCTGGTTTCACCGGTCCTTGCGCAGGCGGCGCAGGAGCAAGCGTCCGAAGTGGTCGACACGCAGGACATCGTCGTGACCGCCCAGCGGCGCGAGGAAAAGCTGTCCAGGGTTCCGGTCTCCGTCGTGGCATACAACGCCGAGGCCTTGCAGACCCGCAACATTGCTAGCGAACAGGACATCAGCACGTTGGTTCCGGGTCTTCAGGTCAAGAACGGCCAGAACTCGAACCAGTTGAGCTACAGCATGCGCGGGCAGTCGCTTGACCCGTTCTCCGGCACCAGCCCGGCGGTGCTGCCTTACCTCAACGAAGCGCCCTACAATCCGGGTAACACTGCGACAGCATTTTTCGATCTGGGGTCAATCCAGGTTCTGAAGGGCCCGCAGGGGACGCTGTTTGGCCGCAATGCCACCGGCGGTGCTGTGCTGTATACCACGCCGATGCCCGGTGATGAATTCTCAGGTTACTTGATCGCTCGCGGCGCATCACGCGATTTCGTGCAGGTGCAAGGGGCTGTGGATTTGCCCATCGTCAAGGACAAGCTGGCGATCCGCCTCGCGTTCGACGCGACCCGCGGCAACGGCTACGTCACCAACATTAACACCAAGAACACGCTGGGCGACAAGAACAGCCGTTCGGGCCGCCTGACCATCCTGTTTACCCCGACGGACACAATCAAGAACGTTACGATCGTTCAGCATGACCGGGTCCGCGGCACGGAAGGCGTCGGCGGAATCTTCAATTACTACTCGCGGCTCGCGATCCCCGGTGATCCCTCATCGCAGTTTGTTAGCGATGGCACAAATCATGTCCCCAACACCACCGGCACGCCGCTGTCGAACACGCTCGCGGCGATCTACGCTGCCAACGACGGGCCGGCAGGACCCGGATTCTTCCCAGGTGGAGTCGAGGGCTACACCAAGTTCTCGCGCGCCAATCCCTACAGCATCTTCCTGCAGTACGATCTGCCGCATCGGGCCAACAACACATTCGTTTCCAACACGACCGAGATTGAGGTTGGCGACAATGCGAAGATCAAGAACATCTTCAGCTACATGAAGGGCAATTCGGTAACGGCCGGCAATCTTGGCGGCGGCCCCTTCGGCTCGCTCTGGCTGTTCAAGCTGGCCGGCATCAATGCCACGGGCGTGCCGGGCGGACAGACGTTCAGATCCGAAACCTACAGCAATGAACTGCAGCTGCAGGGCACGGCTGTCGACGGCAAGCTCAACTACACCGTCGGCGCTTTCTATTCGAACCAGAAGCGGTACGAGATCATCCCGATCAACATCGGTGCCGATGTTGTACCCGGTGGTATCGCCGATATCTCGTATGCCTATCGCAACCGGCAGACCTCGAAGGCGATCTTTGCCCAGCTGAGCTACCAGCTGACCGACAAGCTCACAGCCACGCTCGGCGGGCGCTACACTTGGGAAAAGGTCGGCATCCGGCAGGCCGAAGGCAACGTCTTCGGCGTTGATCCCAATTCCCCGGCGGCAGACCAGAGCACAAATCTGTCGGCCCCAGCATGGACGGCTAGCCTGCAGTACCAGATCGATTCGAACAACATGATCTACTTCAACCAGCGCGGCAGCTTCCGTGCGGGGAACCTCAACGGCACGGTGGCCCCGTTCACCGATCCGCTGACGGGCAAGGCAGCGAACTTGTTCAAGAACGAAAAGGTTCACGACTTCGAGCTAGGCTACAAGTTCAATGGCCGCATTTCGTCTGTACCGGTGCAGTTCAACGTTGCCGCGTACAAGGTCATCGTGAAGGACGCCCAGCGCGCGCTCTATGCTATTGTCGGGGGCGCACCCGCCGGCTTTACAGTCAACGTGCCTAAGGCCGAAACACAGGGCTTCGAAGTCGACGGCTTCTTCGGTCTGACCTCGTGGCTCGATGTGGGCTTCAACCTTGCTTACACGGATGCCAAGTACACGCAGCGGACTGTGCCCATCCCCTTTGTCGGCAGCCTGCAGGTCGATTCCTATCCGGATGTGCCGAAATGGGCGGGCTCGGTCAATGCAGAGGTCAAGTTCCCGGTACCTGAAAACATCGGACGGGTCAGCCTGCGGACCGATTACTACAAGCAGTCGAGCTTCTTCTTCTCGAACACCAACGGCACCTCGACCCCGGGCACGCAGCTGGATGGCTACTCGACCTTGGCCATGCGTCTGAACTGGAAAGATATCATGGAAAGCCGTGTCTCAGCGGCATTCTATGTCCGCAATCTTACCAGAAACAGGTACTATGTTTCAGGCTACGCGCTCGGCGCGTCCAACGGTGTGAATACTGCCTATCCGGGCGAGCCGCGCACGTTCGGCGGCGAGCTTTCGGTCAAGTTCTAATCGGAATTCCAAAGGCCGGCGGAGCAGCTGTCTCTCACAGTTGCTCCGCTGCCGTCATCTGACCGAATAATGCTGCAGCCCGCGCTGCAGCATTTTTTGTTGGAAGGTCAGCCGCGCAGTTCCAGTCCGTTGCCGTCGGGATCGGTGACATAAAGCGACAGCCCCCAACCTGATGCGCCATAGCGCTTCGTGGCCGATTCGACTGCAACGCCATGATCAAGTAGGTGCTGGCGCGCCTGTTCGGCATCGAAATCCGCAACGGTAAGGCAAAGGTGGTCCATGTTGCGCACCGCTTTCGGAGGCAGAGGCTCGGCGGCGAGCAGGTCGATGAATGCAGTGCCGACCCGCAGATGCACGAGGCCTATTTCATCGCGCCGCCAGTCCAAAGTGCAGCCCAGAACCTCGCAGTAAAAGGCGATTGAGCGGTCGAGGTCGGCCACTTTGATGACGACATGATCGATTCCGGAGATGCGCATATGCGCATGTTTGGCGGGGTGAATGCCGTAAGGCAAGCGCGTGCCGCCCTCGTCAACGATACGGTTGATTTTGTTGCCCAAGTAGCCCGATCGCCATTGACAAGGCTGGATCCAAGCCTCTATCAACGCATGTGTTGATAAGTGTGATTGGGGATTGAGGCGATGAAATTCCACCTGATGCAGACCGGCGTTGTGGGGCGCCGCCACGAGATCGAGGCCGGCATGGCCGGACAGCGTCACGACCTGTACCAGCGGTTCCTCGAGGAAGTTCGCGGCTACGTCCGGCTCGCCGATGATCTGGGGTACTATGGCTATTGCCAGCCCGAGCATCACCTGCAGATCGAAGGGTTTGAGGCGAACAACCACCCTGGGATGTTCAGTCTGTTCGTCGGTCAGAACAGCAAGCGGCTGAAGGCCGGGATCATGGGTTACACCATGACGACACACAATCCGGTCCGCGTGGCGGAGGAAATCGCCACGCTCGATCACATGCTGCAAGGCCGGATGTATTGCGGCTTCACCCGCGGTTACCATGCGCGCTGGGTTGACAGCTATGCCGCAAAGGAAGGCGTCAGCGCGACCACGCCCGACAACGTCAAGGCGCGTGACCAGCAGGATGCGCGCAACCGCTCGATGTTCGAAGAGGGCGTGCGCGTGGTTAAGAAGGCGTGGACCAACGATGTGTTCAGCCACAAGGGCGAGAACTGGGAGTTCCCGCCGAACGGCGGCTCGGCCGGTCATCCCGCTTACGCCAAGTTCGGCAAGGGGCAGGATGCTGACGGTATTGTGCGCGAGATCGGCATTGCGCCGCGCTGTTTTCAGGATCCGCACCCCCCGATTTACGGGGGCTTTGCCGCGTCTGGCCGAACGATCGACTTCTGGGCGGAAGAGGGCGGCAAGCTGATTGTGCTCTCCGACAATCTCGACTTCTGCGAGCAGCTGAACAACCGTTACATCGCTTCGGCCGCCAAAGTCGGCCGCGAAGTGACGAACACGCAAGCGTCGGCCTGGGGCGGGTTCCTGATGCTGACCGATGACAAGGATCGCGCAGCCAAGCTCATGGAAGAGCACATGTGGTTCTGGGACGAGTGGTTCATCCCTATGGGCCAGCGCCCGCCAAACGTTCTGATCGGTTCGGCAGATGAGATTGCCGACCGGATCGGCAAGGCGCATGACCGGCTTGGCTTCGATGAGCTGTTCCTGATGTTCGGGCAGGGCCATCTTGAGCCAGAGGAGAATCAGGAAGAGCTCGAAAAGTTCATCAGCAAGGTTGCGCCGCGCTTCTCGATCAAGAACGAAGAAGGCGTTTTCGTCTAATAACTGATTTTCTCAATGATATAAAATCTTCGGGAGAGCTCGAATGGCGATGCAGTGCGGTATCTTCATGACGCCCTACAATCCCCCCAGTCGCACGCCGCGCCAGGTGTTCGACTGGGCGGTGGACATAGCGCGGATTGCTGACGAGGCGGGATTTGCCGACTACATGATCGGCGAGCACTACACGCTGGGCTGGGAGAACATCCCCATGCCCGAAGCAATCATTGCCGCCTGTGCGCACACCACCAAAACGATCCGCTTTGCCCCGATGGCGCACCTGCTGCCCTATCATGATCCGGCTACGCTCGCGGTCCGCATCGGTTGGCTGAGCCAGGTCATGGAAGGTCGCTACTTCCTGGGTGTGGCGCCGGGCGGACACCATACCGACGCGATCCTGCATGGCTTTGAAAACATCGGGCCGCTGCCGCCGATGCAGCTGGAAGCGCTCGCCCTGATGGAACGCGTGTGGGAGGGCAAGCCGTTCATTGAGAAGGGCAAGTATTTCCAGGCTGGGTTCCCGGGACCGGATACGATGCCCGAATACAACGTCGAGATCGCCAACAACGGCCCTTACGGCGGGCGCGGCGCGCTAGAATTGGCCGTTACGGGCCTGTCGATGAAATCATCCTCGATGAAGTTCGCGGGTGAGCGCGATTATTCGCCCATCTCGTTCTTCGGCGGCACGCCGCAAATGCGCGCGCATTGGGATACCTGGTCGGATGCCATGATCTCGAAGGGCCATACGCCGGACCGGAAACGGTACCGCGTTTGCCGGGATATCTTCATCGCCGATACGGACGCTGAGGCGAAGAGGCTCGTGCGCAAGACCGGAATGATGCAGACGTGGCACAAGTATCTGAAGGAAATCTACGTCAAGTTCGGGCTGTTCGACGGCATCATCCACGATAGCGGCATCGACATCACCCCCGATGCGATCGACGAGGACTTTCTGGTCGAGCACGTGATCCTGTGCGGATCGCCCGAGACCGTGATCGAGAAGCTCGAAAAGCTGGCCGACGCCGTCGGAGGCTGGGGGCAGATCGTGGCCAACCAGCATGACAGCATCGACGATCCCAAGCCCTGGGAAGAATCGTTGCGCCGGCTTGCGACCGAGGTTTGCCCCAAGGTCCGCATGCCCAACTGATACCCATGCCGGGATGGCCGCCGACGGTGCCGCAAGGTGCGCCGCGGCGCCATCGCCGGACCTGTGAGAGGATCGAGACATGAGCAAAGCAAAAGCATGTGTGCTGGTTGAACCCAACCGGGTCGAGACCTGGGATGTGCAGGTGTTCGATCCCGAACCGGGCGGCGCGCTGGTGCGGATCGTTGCTGGCGGCGTGTGCGGCAGCGACGTGCACATCATGTCTGGTGAAGCCGGCGTCATGCCCTTCCCGATCATCCTCGGCCATGAAGGCGTCGGCCGGATCGAGAAGCTCGGCGCGGGCGTCACGACCGACTATGCTGGCGTTCCGGTGAAGCCGGGTGATCTCGTCTACTGGGCGCCGATTGCGCTGTGTCACCGCTGCCACAGCTGCACCGTGCTCGACGAGACGCCCTGCGACAATTCAACGTTTTTCGCACACGCGGAAAAGCCCAACTGGGGCAGCTATGCCGATTTCGCCTGCTTGCCCAACGGCCTCGCGTTCTTCCGCCTGCCAGATGGCGCATCTGTCGATGCGGTCATCGCGCTGGGCTGCGCTCTGCCGACGGCACTGCGCGGGTTTGACCGCTGTGGTCCGGTTCGCATGGGCGATACCGTGGTGGTGCAGGGCGCAGGGCCGGTCGGCCTTTCCGCCATTCTCCTCGCCAAGCTTTCGGGCGCGCGGGAGATCATCGCGGTGGACATGCACGAGAACCGGCTCGCAATCGCGCGCTCGCTTGGCGCGACCGCAACGGTTTCGTTGAAGGACAGTCCGGAGGAGCGCCGCCGCCAGATCTATGACCGGGTCGCGCCCAATGGGCCCGATATCGTGGTCGAAGCTGCAGGCGCGTTGCCGGCATTCCCCGAAGGTGTGGACATTGCCGGGAACCATGGCCGCTACATCATTCTTGGTCTGTGGGGTGCGATCGGCACGCAGCCGATCTCCCCGCGCGATCTGACGATCAAGAACCTGACGATTGCCGGGGCGACGTTCGCCAAACCAAAGCACTTCCATCAGGCGCTGCACCTCGCCGCGCGGCTCAATGGGGAATACCCGCTCGCCGAAATCGTGAGCCACCGGTTCGGCGTCGCGCAGGCGCTCGAAGCGCTGGACGCGACTGCTGCCGGCTCGGTGATCAAGGCTATCATCGATCCCGAAATCAATTGACGCATTGAAGGACGTTTCATGACGCAAGCAGCTGTCGCCGATAATCGTGTTCGTGCAGCACGTCCGGCCCACATTCCCGAGGAACTCGTCCGCGATATCGACATGTACGCGCTAGACGGCATCGAGGACGGTTTTCACGAGGCATGGAAGCGCATCCAGGGGCCGGACGTGCCCGACCTGGTCTGGACCCCGCTGACGGGTGGGCACTGGATCGCCACGCGCGGAAGCGTAATCCGCGAGGTCTACGAAGACCCCACCCGGTTCTCGAGCGAGGTCATCTTCCTGCCCAAGGAAGCGGGCGAGAAGTACTTGATGGTGCCGACCCGGATGGATCCGCCCGAGCATACGCCCTATCGCAAGCTGCTCGACACCGGTTTGAATCCGGCACGGATCCGCATGATCGAGGAGAACGTGCGGCAGGCAGCGATTGACCTCATCGACCCGCTAGTGCCGCTGGGCAAGTGCGATTTCGCCCGTGATTTCGCCGCCATCTTCCCCGTGCGAGTGTTCATGGCGATGGCCGGCCTGCCGATGGAAGACGTTCCGATGCTGGTCAAGTTGTCGGACGACATGACCCGACCGCAAGGCAACTCTCCGGAGGAGGTCGCGGCGTTGCTCGACGCGGCCAATCAGGGCTTCTTCGCCTATGTTGAACCGGTGATCCGCGAGCGGATCGGCGGGACCGGCGACGATCTGATCACGGTGATGGTCAACGGCACGATCGACGGGGAGCGGATTTCGCACGAAAAGGCGGTCGGCCTCGTCGCGCTGCTCCTTCTCGGCGGGCTCGATACGGTCGTCAATTTCCTGAGCTTCTTCATGATCTATCTCGCCCGCCATCCCGAAAAGGTGGCCGAAGTGCGCGACGACGAGCTGAAGCTTCGGCGCGGCGTGGAGGAGCTGTTCCGGCGTTTTCCAGTCGTTTCCGACGCCCGGATGGTTGCCAAGGACCAAGTCTACCGCGGCATCACGCTCAAGGCGGGCGACATGGTCCTGCTGCCAACTGCACTGGGCGGGCTTGATGAAGAAGAGAATGATAATCCCTGGGAGCTCGACTGGGAACGTAAGAACATCGCGCACACCACCTTTGCCGCAGGACCGCATCGCTGCGCCGGGCTTCATCTGGCCCGGCTCGAAGCGACTGTGACTTTGCAGGAATGGCTCAAGCGGATCCCCGAATTCCGCCTCGCCGAGGGTGCGAAGCCGGTTTACCAAGCTGGGACCGTGGTTGCGGTGCATGATGTGCCGCTGGTCTGGGATGTCCAGACAACGCGTTGATCACTTGGTGCCGCGGTGCTCTGGCGCCGCGGCCGCGATGTCGAGCGCTTGCAGGATCGCGCGCCGACCTATGCCCAGCGCGATGGCGTTCTTGAGGTGTACGCGAAAACCTGGGCGGAACCGGTGGCTCGGTGCGGCGTCGCAGGCCATCGCCGCCAGTTCCTTGATCCGGGCACGGACGGTGCCGCTGCGCCAAGGGATCGCGCAGTAGTCAAAGAAGCCGGTGAAGAGATCGGGCGAGAGCCGCAGCATGGCTTCAAGGAAACCAGGCAATTCGGCGGAGAATCCTGTCCAGAAGGGATCGCTGCCGACGTGGCGGTCCCACAGCGCCTGCCGGTCGGCATCGAGCGGGGCTTCGGCATCGATCAGGCCTCGTGCGCTGGCCGCTTCGAGGACCTCTGTGGCCGTGACCATCAAGGTATGAACCCCAAGGCCGGAGGTTAGCGCGAGGATTTCCTGCACTTGCGCGGGTGATGCGCCAGCCTCGAAACCTTGTTTGATCGCGGCTGCAACGGCCGACCGATCCAGCGCAGTGACCGAAGCTGAAACGGCAAGTGTTACAAGCGCTGTGCCTTGCGCATCGAGCGGCTCCCCGTCTGCGATCGAGGCCGTCAAAACGTCTGCTTCTTCGCGCAGATCAGCGATGGAAATATCCGTCATGAAACGACTTTGCCCATGCGATGTGAGGCTGTCAACTTATGTGTTGACTGGCCTTTCGAGGTTGCCCATATCGGTTGAGAGAGTTGGGGAGTCGGATAGTGCCGTCGCTGGAAGAGCGCATCAGGATACTGGAAGACAGGGCGGCGATTCAGGATCTGGTCGCCGTGTACTTCCGCGCAGCCGATGACGATGACTACGCGCTGATGGCGGATTGCTTCACCCGCGATGCGCGGTTTGAAGCTTCGGGCTTCGAGGATGCCGCCGGGCGCGACGGGATCGTGGCGGTGCTCAAGGCAGCGCGGTCTGGCATGGGCCAGACGGTGCACACGCCGCATTATGTCCACATTCGCTTCATCGGTCTTGATGCCGCTGAAGGCCTCGTTTGCGCGCACCTCGAACTTGGGCTGGGTGATGCAACCCACTTCGGTGCGGTGCGCTATGTCGATAGCTACGCGCGCGAAGACGGTGCCTGGCGGATTGCAGTTAGGGCGATGAAGGTTGTCCACATGGCGCCCTGGTCTGGCGTAGAGGCCTCGCTCACCACGCCGCTCAACGTGCGCTGGCCGGGCGGCGAGCCTCTGCCTTCCGATTTTCCCCGACGGCGGGACGGCTGACCAAGACTTGGAGCGCCTTCCTTTGGCGCTTGGGAAGCGACGTCCCGGCCAGGAAAATGAATAGAATACAAGGAGAGATGTTGTGGATGTATCAAGCGCTTTGGGCCGGATTGTCGAGGAACGCGCGATCGAGCGTATCGTGTTCGACTACGCCTACTATCTCGATATGAACATGCCCGAAAAGATGATCGAGCTGTTCGTCGAGGACTGCGAAGTGAGCTACGCGCCGAATTTCGGTGCCACCGGAATTGAGGCCTACGCAAAGACTCTCGACGGCATTGGCACGTTCTTCCGGGCGACCTCGCACCACGTGTCAAACATTGTGATCGATTGGGTCAGCGACACCGAGGTGACCCTCCGGGCGGCTGTACTGGCCATTCACCGCTACACCAAGGAACGCCCGGACGGGGTCCTCTATGGCCAATACCACGACGTCATCGTCAAGCGGAATGGCCAGTGGAAGTTCAAGCAGCGGATCCTCAAGACCACGATGGCGACGGACTACCATGTGCGCGCTGCGAACCCCATCGGGCGCGTCGAGTAAACGCGATGGCTGGGGATTATGCCACGATCCGGATCGAGCACGAAGAGGCGCTCAGCTGGATCGTGCTGGATCGCCCCGAGGCGGCAAACGCCTTGTCGCCCCAACTCCTCGACGAGTTTGCCCATGCGCTCGAGTGCCTGAAGCACGAGGGAGGGCCGGTCATTGCCATCCGCGGCGAGGGCAAGGGCTTCTGCTCGGGGATGGACCTCGGCAGCTACGGAGCAGGCGACAACGGCCCGGCGGACCCGATGGCTGACCATGCTCGCCTGCGTGCCAACGTCGACCGGTGGCTGCTGATGTGGGATCACCCCAAACCGGTGATCGCGGCTGTCCACGGTTTCTGCCTGGCGGCCGCGGCGCAGATGTGCGTGTTTACCGATATCACGATCGTGGCGGATGATGTGCGCATCGGCGAGCCGACCATCCCGATCGGCGGCGGCTTCATCGCGCCGACATGGGTCAGTCTGGTCGGCCCCAAGCGCGCCAAGGAATTCGCGTTTGTTCCGGGCAACTGGATCGACGGGCCGACTGCGGTGACCTGGGGCTGGGCCAACCACTGCGTGCCAGCAGCTGACCTGATCCCGGCTGTCCGGTCACTGGCGCAGCGCATCGCGCTGACCCCGCCGGATGTGCTGCGGCTCAAGAAGCTCTCGATCAACCGTGCGACCGAGGCAGCCGGCTTCCGTCAGGCGCTCTCGGGCATCGCGGAGATCGACGCGCTGCTGCACTTGGCGCCAGCCGTGCTGGAAGTCCGGCAGCGCATGAAAGAACAGGGCCTCAAGGCCGTCATCCAGCAATTCAAAACACAGCCGACGAGCCCGCTCGCCGCGCCGAAGGAGTAATTATGGCAGACGTCGAATTTACCATCGAAGGACATATCGCGCATGTCCGGCTGAACCGCCCACAGGGGCTCAACGCGATCACGCAGGAGATGGATGATCTGCTGCTGGATGCGTGGAACACAATTAATTCCGATCCCGAGATCTGGTGCGCAATCCTTTCGGCGGAGGGCGAAAAGGGGTTCTGCATCGGCGCCGACGTTTCTGGCGGGGCGGAGCGCAAGGCGCGCATGGCGCTGGCCGGCGGATTGACCGGAATCGGCGGGCCGTTGGTCACGCTCAAGAAGCCGCTGATCGCGGCAGTGCAGGGCTTCTGCGTTGGCGGCGGGTTCGAACTTGCGATGTGCGCGGATATCATAGTGGCGGCGGAGACCGCGCAGTTCGGTTTGCCCGAAACCAAGGTCGGCATCATTGGCGAATGCGGGGTTGTCCACCGTGCGATGCGGCAGCTGCCGCACCACATCGCGATGGCGATGATCCTGACCGGGGAGCGTATCAAGGCCGATGTGGCTGAGCACTTCGGACTTGTGAACGAAGTCGTCCCCTTTGCCGAGCTGGCCGCAGCCGCGCAGAAATGGGCCGACAAGATCAATGCAGCCTCGCCGCTCGCCAATCAGGCAGCGAAAGCTGCCGCGCTCGGCCGTCTGGGCCATCCGCTCGAAGTCGCGCTCATGACGCGCTTCGAGGAGATCGAGCAATACGCCGAAAGCAACGACAAGCGCGAAGGCGAACTGGCGGGAGCCGAGCGCCGCAAGCCGGTGTGGACCGGGCGCTGACATGACCGGGCAAGGCGCGACAGAAGCGGCCGAAACCGATATCCGGGTCGAGATCGATCCCGGCCACTTCCGTTCCGTGCTCGGCAATTATCCGACCGGAGTCTGCGTTATTACTGGCCTGAGCCAGGATGGCGAGGCGGCCGGGCTGGTAGTCGGCAGCTTTACGTCTGTCTCGCTTGATCCGCCGTTGGTCGCGTTTTTCCCCGACCGCGGCTCGAGCAGTTGGCCAGTGGTGCGAGCGGGGGGGTATTTCTGCGTCAACGTGTTGGCCGACGACCAGATCGAGCTGTGCCGCCGGTTCGCCTCGCGCGGGGGAGACAAGTTCGAAGGGACGTCGCACCGGCTGTCGCAGCGCGGCTTGCCGCTGCTGGATGGTGTCGTCGCGCATATCGAATGCGCCATCGCCGATGAGATCGATGCCGGAGACCACACCATCGTGCTGGGCCGGGTCGAGACCCTCGCGGTGGAGCGGGCTGCGGGACCGCTCCTGTTCTTCAAGGGTGCGTACGGTCGTTTCGCCGCCACAAGCTGACGGCGCATGTCTGCGAACCTCATCCACTATCCGCCCAATCCCGCCTACGGGACGGGCGTCTACAGGCGGCGGATCACCTTCTCGTGCCGGGCGGATGGAATGGATGTCGGGCTGCTCGACGACTACCATGACATGGGGGTTGCCCTGACTGTCGAGGGCGGTGTCATTTCCAACGTCGTTGCCCGCATGGACCGGTTTCCCAAGACGAGTTGTCCGGGTGCGGCGGCGGCTCTGTGCGCTTTGATTGGCCGCTCTGCCTCCGCCAGCGCAGTGGCACTGTCCGCTGAGGAACGAGGCGGACAATGCACGCACCTCGTCGAACTCGCGCGGCTGGGCCTAACGCGCCTGATGCGTGGTGAACCCAGCGGGGTAGCCGAAATTGCGCTCACCGACCGGGATGGGACGGGCCGGCAGCGGCTCACGCTCGAACTGGATGGCACACTTGCGCGGGTGTTGGTCCTTCAGGACGAGGCCATTCTGGAGCCCGACGCATATCGCGGGCGAAGCCTGTTCGGCGGGTTCATCCGCTGGGTGGATGAACAATTCCCGCCCGAAGAAGCGGACTTGTGGCGCATGGCCCAGATGGCAGCCTTCGTAGCGCGCGGCCGCGCCTATATCGTCGATGGGAATGTGCCGCGGCGCGTCGCTGACGAGCCTTCACGGCGCGGTGCCTGCTACAGCTTCAGCGGTGCCGCATTCGAGACCGCCTACGACAACACGGGCTATGTTCGCGATATGAGCAACGGCCTCCCGCCGCTGCGCGAGATTGCAAGAAGCCTCGCGAAAGAAGGAGCCTGACTTGACCACGATTGCCACCACTGACGAGATCATCGACGAAGCACGCAACGGTCGGCCCTTCATTCTGGTCGATGCAGATGACCGCGAGAACGAGGGGGACATCATCGTTCCCGGACAGTTCGCCACGCCCGAACGGATCAACCAGATGGCAATCCACGCGCGCGGCCTGATCTGCCTTGCGATCACCGCGCAGCGTGCCCGCGAGCTGGAATTATCCCCGATGTCGAGCGATAACCGCTCCGGCCACGGGACGGCGTTCACCGTCTCGATCGAGGCGCGCGAAGGCGTGACCACGGGCATATCCGCCTTCGATCGCGCCCGGACGATTTCGGTTGCGATCAATGCGCAGTGTGGTCCTCGCGATCTGGTCTCTCCCGGTCATGTGTTCCCGCTGGTCGCCCGCGATGGAGGGGTCCTGGTGCGGGCCGGGCATACCGAGGCTGCGGTTGATATCTCCCGCCTCGCCGGGTTAATTCCAGCGGGTGTGATCTGCGAGGTTATGAACGCCGATGGGACCATGGCGCGCCTGCCCGACCTCATTCCCTTTGCCGCCGAGCACGGCATGAAGATTGGCACGATCGCCGATCTGATCGCGTGGCGGCGGCGTACCGAAACCCTAGTCGAACGTGTCGCCAGCGGGCCGTTCGACAGTCACTTTGGCGACAGCTTCACGATCCACGTCTATCGCGATCTGGTGGATCATGGCGAGCACGTGGCGCTGGTGCGGGGAGACATCAGTCCCGAGCGCGACACATTGGTCCGGGTCCACCAGTTCGATCTGACAGCTGATCTGCTCGGCTACCGTAATGCGCATCCGGACTATGTTCCAGCGGCGCTGCGCCAGATGGCGGCGCATGATGGCCCGGCAGTGGCGGTGTTCGTACAGGACCCGGACCGTGCCTCGATCTCGCGTCGTGTGCTGGGGGGGCGCGGGGAATATGCCCGCCTCTCGAGCGAGCGTGACTACGGAATTGGCGCTCAGATATTGAAGGACCTCGGGGTCGGACGTATGGCGCTGCTCACCTCGAGCACTAGGAAAATGGCTGCGCTGGAGGGCTTTGGCCTCGAAATCGTTGATCGCCGAGCTATCGTCGGCGCCTAAAATGGCCCGGAAACCGTCCTTGTCATCCAAGCCGGAGGCGGATAGGCCTCGTGCCATGGCCATAGCGAGCAATATTTCGAAGCGTAGGCAGTCAGCGCTGGAAGAAGGCAGCGCTGACTATCTGGCCAAGCGCGCCGAACTGGTCGAGATTGCAGGCCGACAATTCAAGACGCACGGGTTCAAGGCAACTACGCTTGCCGAGATTGGCCACAAGGCGGGTCTCGATCGCGCGACGGTCTACTATTACTTCGGCAGCAAGGAAGAGCTGTTTCGCGAATGTCTCAGGGTCGGAGTGGAGGCGAATATCGCCGCTTGCGAGGCGATTTTCGCTGACCAAGCGCTGGAAGCCGGCCCAAAGCTGCGGGCGGTGATCACCCAGCTGATGTCGGCCTACGACCAATACTACCCGCATATGTACGTCTACATTCAGGAAGAGATGAGCCGGGTCACCAACGAGAAGAGCGTCTGGGCGCAGCGGATCGTGGCCAAAACCCGCACGTTCGAACGCATCGTGCTGAGCCTGATCAGCGAACTGATCGGCAAGGGCGAGATGCGTAACGATATTGCCGTGTCGGTGGCCGCCAATGCCGTGTTCGGCATGCTGAACTGGACACATCGCTGGTATCAGCCGGGCGGCGCGCATTCGGCGCCCGAGATTTCGAATGCGTTCTGCGAGATATTCTTCAGCGGGATGGAGAAGCGCTGATCAGAGTCTGGCGCGAAGGGCCCGTTTATCGACTTTGGTAGCGGACATCGGCCATTCGCCATCGTTCACGAAGAACACCGCGCGCGGCACCTTGTAGCTGGCGATGCGGCCTTGGCAGAAGCCGATGAGCTCCTCTTCGGTGGCAGACAGGCCAGGCCGGAATTCGATAAACGCTACGGGCACTTCATCGAGGCGTGGGTCGGGACGGCCCACCACTTCGGCGAGCTTTACCGCCGGATGGCTGCACAGATAGGCCTCGACCTCGATCGCTGCGACATTCTCTCCGCCGACTTTCAGCATGTCCTTGGCGCGGCCGTGGAAAGTCAGCTGGCCGTCCGCGGCGCGGGCATAGAGATCGCCGGTGTGCAGCCAACCTTCGCTGTCGAGCGCTTCGGCGGTTTTCTCGGGTGAGCGGTGGTAGCCGTCCATCACACAGTAGCCGCGCACGAGGATCTCGCCCACAACATCGGGCGCCGCTTCCTTGCCGGTCTCCAGCTCGATGATCTTTACGGCAATACCGGGGACGGGTTTTCCTTGGCTGATCGCCCGCTGCTCGGGCGTTTCATCGGGTGCGCAAAGGGCGAAAATTCCGGCGGTTTCGGTCATGCCGCAAGCCTGCATGAACTCGGCTTCGGGAAAGGTCTGCTGGATGCGGTTCACCAGCGCGGGTGGCGCAATCAGCAAGACTTTGCGCAGAGCAGCCAGACGAGCGGGATCGAAGGTGGGATGATCCAGCAATGGTTGCAGAATCGCCGGGAACCAAGGCCATGCGACGCTGACGTTCTCACGCTCCATGAGTTCCAGTGCGCGGCCGGCATCGAAGAACACGTCGGTCACATATGTTCCGCCCGTGCCGATCACCCCGATGAACGGAGCAAGCGAGCCGATGTGGAACAGTGGTCCGCCGCCCCACGTGACGTCGTGTTCGCGCGCGCGAAACCGGCTGCTCGCGCGCTCGACGGGGCCGCGTGTGACAGCTTCGTGGGCGAGCAGGCAGCCTTTGGGATTGGCTGTGGTGCCAGACGTGTAAATGATGAAGGCGGTATCGCGCAAACGGGTCGCGCGGCGGGCTGCGTCCACGGCGCTGACAGGTACGGATTCTGCTGCATTGGTGAAGTCTGCGCGGTTGAGGAACCCCGCCGGCGCTTCGCCTTCGAGAACTACGACACCGCGCAGGAGTGGTGCCTCGGCAAGCGACAGGGGGACGTCCGTTGTGCTTGTGCCGAGCGAGGGAAGCGCTTCCGAGAGCACGGTGCGGAAATCAACGAAGCGGGTGTCCGCCGCTGTCGTCAGGATCAGCGCGAGATCGGCGTTCTCGATGATGAAACCGAGCTCGCGGCTCTTGTGGCGGGCATTGAGCGGCACCGCCACGCAGTTGGCCAGTGCGGCACCGAACAGAGCCGTCACCAGTTCGCGGCTGTTGTTGGCAAGAATGCCGACATGCGCGCGCGCGCCAAGCCCCAGCCCGATGATGCCGCGTGCAATCTCGATGGAAGCATCGCGCAGTTCGGCGTAAGTCAGCGTCAGGTCCGGCATGACCAACGCTTGCCGGTCAGGATAGCGCGCCGCGCTGCGGATAAGAAGGTCGGCCAGCGGCGAAACCTCGGACCACTCGCTGAATATCAAGGCGAAACTCTCCCGCACAATCGCATGTTGCTCGCATGAATGAAGTGCGCCATCCTGCCTGTCAACGGCAATGTTGATAGCGCTAAGGCCAGCTCGAAGCCTTCGTAGTCGTGGTACGCCACTTGTTCGCATCGCTTGCGATATTCGGGACCACCGCCGACATGAACCAGCGTGCGCCTTACGACAGACCCGTCAGGCTTTTCACCCACCGTGCGTTGGCATCGGTCAGCATTGCCGCTGATCTCGGTGCTTTTGCTGCCGGTTAGTCCATAAACAGACAGTGTAGCTGGAAATGCTGTTTTTGATCGCGTAGTCCATGACAGATGATGAAAGTCGGCAAGCCCATGAAGACCGCCTCCGAAATCGGCATTGGCGAGTGGTACATGGCTGACCGTCAGGATTTCAGCGTCTCTCACCAAGAGCAGCGCAAGCTCGCTGCCCGCAACCAATGGACCTTTGGCTAAGGGAGACTGAAGTGGCTTTACACCCCCATTTGCAGGCGATTCTCGATAGCTCCGCTGGGATGCCGCCAATGGAGAGCGTTTCGCCTGCCGTTCTTCGCGCCAGTTTCGAGGCGCAGGCGGCCAAGGCGTCTAGGCCCGATGTCAGCCATGTGGAAGACCGCATGATCCCCGGCCCGCGCGGCGAAATCCAGGTGCGCATCTACCGGCCCGATCTGGACCAGGGTCACGCCGTGATCACCTACTTCCACGGCAGCGCCTTCGTGGTCTGTAGCATCGACACCCACGATGTCTTGTGCCGACACCTGTGCCTGCATTCCGGGGCGATTGTTGTGTCGGTCGACTACGGCCTCGCGCCCGAAGCGCCGTTTCCGGCTGGTCCGGATGACAGCTTTGCCGCGACCAACTGGGTGGCGGCCAACGCTGCCAGCTTCGGCGGCGATCCGGCGCAGCTGATCGTTGCAGGCGACAGCGCAGGCGCGACCATGGCAATTGTGACAGCGCTGCGTGCTCGCGACGCGGGCGGCCCCGCGATTGTCGCGCAAGTGCTGTTTTACCCTGTCACTGACTATCCCGACAGGCTGCCGGCCTCTTACGTTGAGCGCGGCGAGGGCTGCGGACTGACTGCCAGTGCCATGCGC
>CANGJB010000021.1 GCA_947453945.1 Sphingomonadaceae bacterium | reverse complement strand
GGTGACTCCCGCGGGCGCGGGCTCTCGCCATCAGCATTGAGGTGTAGCGGTTTATGCAGATTCTCGTTCGCGACAACAATGTCGACCAGGCCCTTCGCGCGCTCAAGAAGAAGCTGCAGCGTGAGGGCGTGTACCGCGAGATGAAGCTGCGCCGTCACTTTGAAAAGCCGTCGGAAAAGCGCGCCCGTGAAAAGGCTGCTGCTGTCCGCCGCGCCCGCAAGATGGAACGCAAGCGGCTTGAGCGCGACGGCGGCAAGTAAGCTGCTGAAGGGGCGGCCCGCGCTGCCCCTTAGCCTCTTGCGATAAGGGTCCGGCTGGGCCAAGAGGGCGCCGTAATCGCGGCGCCCTTTCGCTTGTCCGGCCCTCCTGTTCCGGACCTGCCGGGTACCGCTTCAGGCTTGAGATCGAGGCCGCCCGCCGGCTTCACAAAAGGGGAAGACATGTCGGAAATCACCCGCGTTCCGCTCCAGCCGGTTGGCAAGGGATCGCTTACCCGTATCTGGATCGGCGTGATTCTCGCGCTGCTGATCGGTGCGACTACGGCCTGGGCCGTGCGCTATCAGGGTCTTGTTGTCGAAACCGTCAAGGCCGGCTCCGGACCTTCGCCCACGCTGGGTGATGTCGTACTGGTCAATTATTCCGGCCATCTTTCGAGCGGCAAGGAATTCGACAAGGGCTCGCAGGTCGCCATGCCGGTCGAGGGCGTGATCCCCGGCTTCAGCAAGGGGCTGCAGAAGATGCAGCGCGGCGGCAAGTACAAGCTGTTGATCCCCGCTGGCCTGGCATATGGCGCGGCGGAGCAGAAGAACCCCTCCACCGGAGAAGTGGTGATTCCGGCGAATAGCGACCTTACGTTCGATGTCGAACTGCTCGATTTCAAGAGCGCGGCCGAGATCGAGCAGCGTCGCCAGATGCTCGAACAGATGCAAAAGCAGATGGGCGGCGCGCCGAAGGGGGCTGCTGGTCCCGAAAGCCTGCCGCAGCCCTGATTCTCCGTTTCCGGCCGGTCGGCGCATCCGCGCTGGCTGGTCCCAGATCGCTGAAAGAACGCCATGTCCGTAGACACCGCCACGGTGGCCAGGATCGCCTCGCTGGCCCGCATCAAGGTGACCGATGAAGAGATCGCGGCGATGGTGCCCGAACTCAACGGCATCCTTGCCTGGGTCGAGCAGCTCGGTGAAGTGAACGTTGAAGGCATCGCCCCGATGACGGCGGTGATTCCCAACCAGCAGCGCCTGCGCGATGACGTGGTCGGCGCCGATCCGCTGACCGGCGGCGGCGTTCGCGACAAGGTGCTCTCCAATGCTCCGGCGGGCGAACATGGCTTCTTCGGCGTGCCCAAGGTGATTGAGTAATGACTGACCTTACGGACCTTGGCGTTGCCGCGATCCGCGCAGGCGTGGCGAACGGCGATTTCAGTGCGACCGAAGTGGCCGGTGCGTTCAACACCGCCGTTGCAGACGCGCAGCCCGCGCTGAACGCCTTCATCACGTTGACGCCGGACAAGGCGCTCGAAGCCGCGGCCGCTGTCGATGCAGACCGTGCGGCCGGCAAGGCGCTGGGCAAGATGGCCGGTGTGCCGATCGGCATGAAGGACCTCTTCGCGACGACCGGCACCAAGACCACCGCTGCCTCGCAGATCCTCGGCAACTTCGTGCCGCCTTACGAATCTACCGTCAGCCAGAAGCTGTGGGATGCGGGCGCGGGCATGCTCGGCAAACTCAATCTCGATCAGTTCGCGATGGGCTCCTCGAACGAGACCAGCGCGTTCGGCAACGTGATTTCGCCATGGCGGCGCGAAGGTGATACTGCGCAGCTCGCCCCCGGCGGATCGTCGGGCGGCTCGTCTGCGGCGGTTTCCGCCCGTATCGCCCCGGCCGCGACGGGCACCGACACCGGTGGCTCGATCCGCCAGCCTGCGGCCTTTACCGGCATCTCGGGCATCAAGCCGACTTATGGCCGCTGCTCGCGCTGGGGCATCGTCGCGTTCGCGTCCAGCCTCGATCAGGCCGGGCCGATGGCGCGCGATGTGCGCGATTGCGCGATCATGCTTGAAGCGATGGCCGGCTTTGATCCCAAGGATTCGACTAGTCTCGATCTGCCGGTGCCGGAATGGGAGGCAAACCTGAACGCCGACCTGCGCGGCAAGAAGGTGGGCATTCCGCGCGAATACCGCATGGACGGAATGGACGCCGACGTCGCCCGCGCATGGGACGAAGGCATTGCCTGGCTGAAAGATGCGGGTGCCGAGATCGTCGACATCAATCTCGCGCACACCAAGTATGCGCTGCCCGCCTACTACATCATCGCCCCCGCCGAAGCCTCGTCGAACCTCGCGCGCTATGATGGCGTGCGTTACGGCCTGCGCGATCTACCGCAGGGCGCTGGCCTTCAGGACATGTACGCCGCCACCCGCGCTGCCGGGTTCGGGGCGGAAGTGAAGCGCCGCATCCTCATGGGCACCTATGTGCTCTCGGCAGGCTTCTACGATGCCTACTACACGCAGGCGCAGAAGGTCCGTACCCTGATCAGCCGCGATTTCATGGACGCGTTCCAGACCGTTGACGTGATCCTCGCCCCCACCGCGCCGACCGCCGCCTTTGGGCTGGGCGAGATGGTGAGCGATCCGCTGGCGATGTACCTCAACGACGTGTTCGCCGTGCCCGCCTCGCTGGCCGGCCTGCCTGCGATGTCGGTTCCTGCGGGTCTCGACCGGCAGGGCCTGCCGCTAGGCCTCCAGTTGATCGGCCGCCCGTTCGATGAACAGGGCGTGCTCGATGCAGGGCTCGCGATAGAAGCCCGCGCGGGGTTCACCGCGCGTCCGGCGAAGTGGTGGTAAGATGACAGGCTATCGTATCCAGGGCGCAACGGGTGAGTGGGAGGTCGTTGTCGGCCTCGAAGTCCATGCGCAGATCAGCACGCAGGCAAAGCTGTTTTCGGGCGCGGCCACGGCGTTCGGCGCAGAGCCCAACACGCAGGTCAGCCTCGTCGATGCGGCGATGCCCGGCATGCTGCCCGTGCCCAACATGGAGTGCATCCGCCAGGCGGTGCGCACTGGCATCGCGATCAACGCGCAGATCAACAAGTGGTCGCGGTTTGACCGCAAGAACTACTTCTACGCCGATCTGCCGCAGGGCTACCAGATCAGCCAGCTCTACCACCCCATCGTGGGTGAGGGCAGCCTCGAGGTTCAGCTCGACGACAAGGACCCCGAGAGCACCAAGACCATCGGGATCGAGCGCATCCACGTTGAACAGGACGCGGGCAAGCTGATGCACGATCAGCACCCGACGATGTCCTATGTGGACCTGAACCGTTCGGGCGTGGCGCTGATGGAAATCGTCAGCCGTCCGGACTTGCGCTCGCCGGTGGAAGCGGGGGCCTATCTCGCCAAGCTGCGTACGATCCTGCGCTATGTCGGTTCGTGCGATGGCAACATGGATCAGGGCTCGATGCGCGCGGACGTCAACGTCAGCGTGCGCAAGCCCGGTGAACCGTTCGGCACGCGGACCGAGACGAAGAACGTCAATTCGGTGCGCTTCGTGATGGCCGTGGTCGAGCAGGAGGCCAAGCGCCAGGTCGCGCTGATCGAAGACGGCGGCACGATCGTGCAGGAAACCCGGCTCTACGATCCGGACCGCAACGAGACGCGCTCGATGCGCAGCAAGGAAGATGCGCACGATTACCGCTACTTCCCTGATCCCGATTTGCTGCCGATCGTACTCGACGACGCGTTCGTCGAAGAATGCCGCGCGAGCCTGCCGGAACTCCCCGATGCCAAGCGCCACCGCTATGAAACCGCGCTCGGCCTCTCGCCCTACAACGCCGGCGTCCTGACCGCGGAAGTCGAGACCTCGCGCTGGTTCGAAGCGCTGCTCGCCCAGAGTGCCACCCAGCAGGGCAAGCCCGAAGGCGAAGTGGCCAAGCAGGCGGCCAACTGGCTTACCAGCGAACTGTTCGGTGCGCTCAACAAGCTCGGCAAGGGGCTGCTCGAAAGCCCGGTCAGCCCCGAGGCGGGCGGCGAGCTGCTCGCGCTCATCGGCAAGGGCACGATTTCGGGCAGCGCTGCCAAGCAGGTGCTTGAAATCATGCTCGAAACCGGTAACACCCCCGGCGCAATCGTCGAGCGTGAGGGCCTTACCCAGACCTCCGACACCGGCGCGATCAAAGCCGCGGTGGACGCTGTCCTCGCGGCCAATGCCGACAAGGTCGAGCAGTACAAGGGCGGCAAGGAAGCGCTGTTCGGCTTCTTCGTCGGCCAGACCATGAAAGCCATGCAGGGCAAGGGCAATCCGGGTCTGGTCAACGAAGTGCTCAAGGCGAAGCTGGGGTAGTCCCCAGCTCGCCTGCGCTTTCTCTCTCCGCCTTCAGCACTTCAACCGGCAGGCCGAGCCCTTCGAGCTGCGGCTTGACCTTGGCGGCATCGCCGACAACCACCCACACGAGGCCCTTGGGGTCGATGCTCTGCCGCGCGGCTGCGTCCATTTCGGCCGGGGTCATCGCCTTGTAGCGGGCGGGGAGGCTCTCGAAGTAGGTGTCTGGCCGCTTGTAGGTTTCGATCTTGGCTACGCCATCGAGCACTGCGCCCGAGGTTTCGAACGCGCCGGGCAGTTCGCGCGCGCTGCCTTGTGTTGCGAGCGCGGCTTCTTCGGGTGTGGTGCCCTTGGTGCCGAGGTAGCGCGTCATTTCGCCGCGCAGTTCGGTGATCGAGGGGCCGGTCTGATCGGTCTGGACGGGTGCGTAGATCATGGTGATCAGCCGGTCTGCGCGGTCGTTGATCACGCTGGAAACGCCGTAGGACCAGCCTTTGGTTTCGCGCAAATTGGTGTTCATGCGGCTGAGGAAATCGCCGCCGAGCACATCATTGGCGGTGCGCAGGGTGACAGTGTCGTCCGTGCCTTTCACCGGCATCACCGTGCCGCCAAGGATCATCGACTGCGGCGAGCCGGGGCGGTCAAGCAGAATGATGCGCGGGGACGGCACGGGGATCGGGGCCGAGAAATCCTTCACCGGCGGGGCCATGCGGTTCGCGGGCCAGTTGCCGAAGCTCTTTTCGAGCAGCGGGACTACTTGCGCCAGCGTGGTATCACCCACGACATAGACCGTCGCGCGGTCCGGCCGCAGCCAGCGCGCGTGGAACGCGGCAAGGTCTGTGCGGGTCAGCTTGCTGACCACCGCCGCTTCGCCGGTGCCGCTGGGGGCATAGCCATAAGGATGCGCGGGTCCGTAAATCGCCGGATAGAGCACGCGAGAGGCGAGCGAATAGGGATTGGTGCGCTCTGATTTGATCGTGGCGAGCTGCTGCGCGCGCACGCGCTCCAGTTCGGCCGGGGCGAGCGCGGGATGGCGGACATATTCGGCAAGGAGATCAAGCGAGGGTGCCAGGTTGGCGGTCAGCGCGTTGAGTTCGAACGCGGTCGAATCGGGCAGGCCGATGCCGCCAATCGAAGCGCCCAGCTTTTCCTTGGCGCGGGCCAGCGCGGAGGAATCGAGGCTCGTCGTGCCCTCGTTCATCAGGCGCAGCAGCAGTGCGGTGGTGCCGCGCGCGCCCATCGGATCGGCGGCATAGCCCGCATCGAACGCAATGCGCACCGAGACGACGGGCACCGCGCTACGCCGCGCGAAGACGACTTTGATACCGTTCTTGAGGCTGGCGCGTTCGATGGCAGGAAAATCGAGCGAAGGCACATCGCCGGCGGTCGGGATCGCGCCGCGATCTGCCGCCGGCGCTGATGCTGCAAGCGCGGCAGGGGCAGCCGGTGCCGGCACGGCAGGGGCCAGCCCCGCATCGCCGCCACGCGCCTCGCCGCCAATCGTGCGCTGGCCGGGCTCCACGGTCAGCGCGAACACCGGGCGCTTGAGCCAGCGCGCCATGGCATCACGCACCATGGCGGGGGTGAGCTTCGCGGCGGCTTCGAGTTCGCGGCGGTAGTGCGCCGGATCGCCGGAATAGAGCAGCCCTTCGGCCAGCGTTGCGGCCTTGCCGCCGCCGCCAACGGATTCGAGCGAGCGGATCTGCCCTGCGGCAAACTGTGTGGCGGCACGCGCCAGTTCATCGGCGGTCGGCCCCGTCGTCATGAGCCGGGTGAGCTGCGCATCGAGTCCGGCGCCGACCTTGGCCGGGTCTGCACCGGGCTTTACATCGGCTTCCATGATGAACTGGCCGCCCTGTGCGAAGATATCGGCATGGGCGGAGGCGGCAACGGCAGTTTGCGCGCCGCGCACCAGCGCATCATCGAGCCGCGAACTGGCGAGGCCGCCAAGGATCATGCCGCCGACTTGCAGTGGCAGGTAGTCGGGATTGTCCAGCCCGGGGATCGCCCACATCCGGTAGACGCGCGTGGTGGCGACGGCATCCTGAAGCGTGCGGCTGACGGGCGCGGGCAGGGTGGGCACGGGCACGCTCACCGGCTGGACGGCTGGCCCGGCCGGAATTTCGCCGAACCACTTTTCCACTTTGGCGCGCGCAGTGGTGAGATCGATATCGCCCGCCAGCACCAGCACCGCATTGTTGGGCCCGTAGTGATCCCGGAACCAGCCGCGCACGTCATCGAGGCTCGCGCTATCGAGATCCGCCATCGAGCCGATGGTGGTGTGGTGATAAGGATGCCCGGCGGGGTAGAGCGTTTCGTACTCTTCGTATTCGATCAGGCCGAAGGGGGCGTTGTCGCCCTGGCGCTTCTCGTTCTGGACGACACCGCGCTGGTTATCGAGCTTCTCCTGCGTCACCGCGCCGAGCAAATGGCCCATGCGGTCGCTTTCGAGCATCAGCGCGCGGTCGAGCGCGCCCACCGGCGCGGTCTCGTAGTAGTTGGTGCGATCGAACCAGGTGGTGCCGTTGAGGTCGGTCGCGCCGACTTCCTTCATCGGGCCGAAGTAGTCATTCGGTGCGTTTTCCGAGCCGTTGAACATCAGGTGTTCGAAGAGATGGGCGAACCCGGTCTTGCCGCGCGGCTCGTTCTTGGAGCCGACCTTGTACCATACCGAGAGCGCGACGACCGGCGCTTTGCGATCGGTATGGACCAGCACGGTAAGCCCGTTGGGCAGGGCGAAGCGCTCGTAGGGGATGCTCACCGCTTTGACGAGATCGGCGACCGGCGCGGCCTTGAGCGAGAGCACCGGATCGGCGGGGGCAGGCGCGGGCTTGGCGGCGAGCGCAGGCACGGCGGCGAGCATGACGGGAAGCGCGAGAAGGGTTGCCAAGGGCAGCGAACGGGGCATGGGAATCCTGCGGCTGGTGCGGCGCGCCATGGGGCGGCCGCGCTTGGTGATGTGGTCGCTTTGTTTCAGAGCACGGCGCGGCTGAACAGAAGCAAAATGAGCGAGATGGGCCGTTTGCCCCGAAAGACGGGGGCAGAGCGACCAAGTTGACACGGTTGACACGGTCCTGAGGAATAATTGCAATCGATCAGTAGCGGTTTTGTGATCGACTGGGGCGATCAGGGCGTGCAGCGGAGGGATGCGGCCTACTGTCATGGCCCCGGATGATAGCGGGATGGGGCCATGTAGGACAGGCAATGCCCGGCCGGTGGAAGACGAATGCCTTGAAGGAACGCAGATGGACTGGCGGAAATTTGATCCAGATCCTTGTGTGGCCGAAATGACACACTACCTTCTGTGCATCAGGAGGACGTTCGCACCATGAACCTCGAAAAATTCACCGACCGCGCCAAGGGCTTTCTGCAGGCGGCGCAAACCGTTGCCATCCGCATGAACCACCAGCGTATCGCGCCCGAACATGTGCTGAAGGCCTTGCTCGAAGACACCGAGGGCATGGCTTCCGGGCTGATCCAGCGTGCCGGGGGCACGGCTTCCGTGGCGCTCGCCGAGACGGACAAGGCACTGGCCAAGATCGCGGCCGTTTCGGGCGGCGGTGCGCAGCAGACGCCGGGGCTGGATAACGATGCCGTGCGCGTGCTCGATTCTGCCGAGCAGATCGCGGCCAAGTCTGGCGATGCTTATGTGACCGTGGAACGGATGCTGGTGGCGCTCACGCTCGCCAGCACGACCGCGGCAGGGCAGGCGCTCAAGACCGCGAACGTGACGGCGCAGGCGCTGGAAGCGGCGATCACAGCCCTTCGAGGAGGCCGCACGGCGGACAGCGCCGGGGCGGAGAACGCCTATGAGGCGATGAAGAAATATGCCCGCGATCTGACCGAGGCGGCGCGCGAGGGCAAGCTCGATCCCGTGATCGGGCGCGACGAGGAAATCCGCCGCACGATCCAGATTCTGGCGCGGCGGACGAAGAACAACCCCGCGCTGATTGGCGAGCCGGGGGTGGGCAAGACCGCGATTGCGGAGGGCCTTGCCATCCGCATCGCCAATGGCGACGTGCCCGACAGCCTCAAGCACCGCCGCCTGATGTCGCTCGACATGGGCAGCCTCATCGCGGGCGCCAAGTATCGCGGCGAGTTCGAGGAGCGGCTGAAGTCCGTGCTCGACGAAGTGAAGGGCGCCGAGGGCGAGATCATCCTGTTCATTGACGAGATGCACACGCTGATCGGCGCGGGCAAATCGGAAGGCGCGATGGATGCAGGCAACCTGCTGAAGCCGGCGCTAGCGCGCGGCGAGCTGCACTGCATCGGCGCGACCACGCTCGATGAATACCAGAAGTATGTCGAGAAGGACCCCGCGCTGCAGCGGCGCTTCCAGCCGGTGTTCGTGGGTGAGCCGACTGTAGAGGACACGATCTCGATCCTGCGCGGCCTGAAAGAAAAGTATGAGCTGCACCACGGCGTGCGGATCACCGACGGCGCGATTGTGGCGGCGGCGACGCTGTCCAACCGCTACATTGCGGACCGCTTCCTGCCCGACAAGGCCATCGACCTGATGGACGAGGCCGCCAGCCGGCTGCGCATGGAAGTGGAAAGCAAGCCCGAGGAGATCGAGAACCTCGACCGGCGGATCATCCAGCTGAAGATCGAGGACATGGCGCTCGCGAAGGAAAGCGACAGCGCTTCCAAGGACCGGCTGACCGCGCTGCGCGAGGAACTGGCGAACCTTGAGCAGCAATCGAGCGAGCTGACGACGCGCTGGCAGAACGAGCGCGACAAGATCGCGGCAGAAGGCAAGATCAAGGAAGCGCTCGACGGTGCGCGGCTTGAGCTGGAGCAGGCGCAGCGGCAGGGCGACCTCGGCAAGGCGGGGGAGCTTGCCTATGGCCGGATTCCCGAGCTGGAGAAGCAATTGGCGGAAGCGCAGGGCATGGCGGAGAATGCCTTGCTGCGCGAGGAAGTGACGGCGGACGATATCGCGGGCGTGGTCAGCCGCTGGACCGGGGTGCCGGTGGAGCGGATGCTGCAGGGCGAGCGCGAGAAGTTGCTCAAGATGGAAGAGACCATCGGCAAGCGGGTGATCGGGCAGCGCGATGCGGTAGTCGCGGTTTCCAAGGCGGTGCGCCGCGCGCGCGCGGGCTTGCAGGATCCGAACCGCCCGCTGGGCTCGTTCCTGTTCCTGGGCCCCACGGGCGTGGGCAAGACCGAACTGACCAAGGCGCTCGCGGGTTTCCTGTTTGACGACGACAGCGCGATGGTGCGCATCGATATGTCTGAGTTCATGGAGAAGCACTCCGTAAGCCGGCTGATCGGCGCGCCTCCGGGCTATGTGGGGTATGATGAAGGCGGCGTGCTGACCGAGGCGGTGCGGCGGCGGCCCTATCAGGTCGTGCTGTTCGACGAAGTGGAGAAGGCGCATCAGGACGTGTTCAACGTGCTGCTGCAAGTGCTCGACGATGGCCGGCTGACTGATGGGCAGGGCCGCGTGGTGGATTTCACCAACACGCTCATCATCCTCACCTCGAACCTTGGCAGCCAGTACCTTGCCAATCTGGAAGAGGGCGAGGATGTCAGCAAGGTCGAGCCGCAGGTGATGGAAGTGGTGCGCGCGCACTTCCGGCCTGAGTTCCTCAACCGGCTGGACGAGATCATCCTGTTCCATCGTCTGGGCCAGGAACACATGGCACCGATCGTGGAGCTGCAGGTGGCGCGCGTGCAGGCGCTGCTCAAGGACCGCAAGATCGGACTCGACCTGACCGATGCGGCGAAACGCTGGCTGGGCCGGGTGGGCTATGATCCGGTCTATGGCGCAAGGCCGCTGAAGCGCGCGGTGCAGCGCTATGTGCAGGATCCGCTGGCCGAGCGGCTGCTGGGGGGCGAAGTGCCCGACGGCGCTGCGGTGCGCATTGACGAAGGCGATGGAGCGCTGACCTTCGTGGTGGAGTAAACTTGGCTACCCGCCTGCCAGATCCCGGCAGGCGGGGCAGCTTTCGCCCGCCGCAATCGCGCCGCCGCAAGTGCGGCACAGGGCGCTTGTGCCCAGCGCCAGTTCGGGGCCGAGGGCGACGCGTTCATCGAACACGAAGCATTCGCCCTGCCACAAGCTCTGATCGGGGGGCACATCTTCGAGATAACGCAGGATGCCGCCCTGGAGGTGGTAGACTTGATCGACGCCTTCGGCCTTGAGGAAGGCGGTCGATTTCTCGCAGCGGATGCCGCCGGTGCAGAACATCGCGACCTTGGGCGCTTTCCCGGTGCCGAGTAGCCGCTCCCGTTCCTGGCGGAACCAGCCGGGAAACTCGCGGAAGGTGCGGGTCTGCGGATTGATCGCGCGGGGGAAGGTGCCGATGGCGACTTCATAATCGTTGCGCGTGTCGATCACGATAACATCAGGATCGGCGATCAGCGCGTTCCAATCCTGCGGGGCGACATAGGTGCCTACACTGGCAAGCGGATCGATATCCGGCTGGCCCATGCTGACGATCTCGCGCTTCAGGCGCACTTTCATGCGGCCGAAGGGCATGGTGGCGGCCTCGGAATACTTCACCTCGATATCCACGCAGCCGGGCAGGGTGCGGATGTGGTCGAGCACGCGGGCGATTCCGTCTGCGCTGCCGGCGATGGTGCCGTTGATCCCTTCGGCGGCGAGGAGCAACGTGCCCTTGATGCTTTGCGCCTCGCACAGCGCCAGCAGCGGCGCGCGCAGCGCAGCGGGCGCGGCGAACCGGGCGAAGCGATAGAGCGCGGCGACGGTGATGGGCATGACACGCGCGTTAGCGGATTGCCCCCTGCGGGCAAGGGATATCCCCCCATACGAAGGCTTCCTGCACGGGCCACCGCAGATCCGGAGCGACATATCAGACCGATGGGGCAAACCCTGTTCAGCTCATCGCATCATTCATTTTCGGTAAATGTGCGCGGCGTATCCGGGCGTTACTGCATGAAAATACAGTAATGATTCGAAATAATTACGGATCATTGCTGGATTTTATGCGTGATAACTTCTGAAAGGGTTGCGTAATGATCCGGAAATTTTTGCTGGCTGCTTCGGCTGTTGTTGTAGTTTCTTCCGCGAGTTCAGCATATGCGCAGACCTATGTTGGGGTATCGGCGGGTATTGCTGTGCCGCATAACTCGAACAACACCGGTGTTTTTACTTCCGATGTCCCCGCGACGACGGCCGCGCCAGTCTATGGCGCGATCCCTTCGGGCACGCCGCTGGGGTGGAAGACCAGCTTCGATGTGGGCTACAATCTGGCCGCGCAGATCGGCCACCGCTTTGACAACGGGTTCCGCATCGAAGGTGAATTCGCCTTCAGCCGGGCCAATGTGAACCGCCATAGCGGCTTAAGCGTAGGCGGCACGAACATCGACGGCGTGGATGCCTCGATCCTCACGCGCGGGCCGACCGTGGGTTCGACCGTAGGGCAGGTGGTGGACAGCGGGATCGGCAGCCAGCGAGGGATCGCCGGTTTCGTCAACGCCTACTACGATCTCAATGCAGGCGGGAACTTCCAGCCTTATGTGGGCGGCGGCATCGGCGTGCAGCAAACCAAGTTCGATTATCGCCCCTCCAACATCGATGTCGGGCAGGGCAAGGACACCAACTTCGCGTGGCAGCTGATGGCGGGCGCGACCTACAAGTTGGGGCCCAAGTTCGAGCTGTTTGGCCAGTATAACTACCGCGATGCGGGCAAGACCCGCATGGCGCTGGACCTCGTGCCGGCGGATCTGGACGCCAAGAGCCGGCAATCGCTGGTTTCAGTGGGCTTCCGCATTCCGCTGGGCAAGTGATGGCGTGAAAGGAGGGCCGTGGGCGCGCTTGGCGTTCTCACGGCCCCTTGCGGTCAAGTTCCTCATTCAGACGCAGGGATGTGCGCCAGAAGAACCAGGCCGGGACGAAGCCGATCACCGCGGCGCCATAGAGCACCCAGCGCACGCTATCGGCGCCTGCGACAGGCTTGATCCAGTCTGACAGCATCCCGAAGAAGAGGGGGCCGAGGCCGAGGCCGATCAGGTTCTGGCTGAACAGCAGCACGGCGCTCGCCATGGCGCGGGCTTCGGGCTTTACCAGCCCTTGCACGCTGGAATAGCAAGGGCCGTAGTAAAGCGCATTGAGCATGGTCGGGAGCATCAGCAGCGCCAGTGCCCAGCGCCAATCGGTCATGAAATAGGCCGAGATGGAGAGCGGCACCGCCAAGGCAAACCCGACTGCGGGTGCGGTCATCACATGTTGCCGGTTGATCTTGCCGAACCGATCCGCGAGCCAGCCCCCCGCGAGCGTGCCGGCAATCGCGGCGAGCCCGCCCGAGATGCCGAACCAGAAGCCCGTTTCGCCTGCGCTGAGGCCGTGCGTGCGCTGGAAGAAGATCGTCGTCCAGGTCGCTTTGCCATACGTGAGGAAAGCCGCTGACGACCCCGCGACGAGGAGCAGGACGAAGGCTCGAGAACCCAGAATCTCGGCCAGCGCTTCGCGGTTTGAAAGCGTTCTGGGTAGCGGGGCAGCACTGACGGCGCGCAAGGCTTGCCCCGCGCTGCGCGGATCGCGCAGCAGCAGAACGACGGCGCATGCCAGAAAAACGCCGGGCACGCCCACCACGACAAACGCCGTGCGCCAGCCATAGGCATCGGCCAATTGCCCGCCGATCAGCATGCCCAGCAGCGTGCCGATCGGTATGCCCAGCGCATAGAAGGCCATCGCCGAGGCGCGTTTTTCCGGCGGGGCCAGATCGGCAATCAGCGAATGGGCGGCGGGCGTGCACCCGGCCTCCCCTACGCCGACCCCGATGCGGGCGAGCAGCAATTGTGTGAAATTCTGGGCTTGCCCGCAGAGCGCCGTCATCCCCGACCAGATGACCAGCGCACCGGCAATAAGCCCGGCCCGGTTTGTGGAAGGGCGATCCGCATAGCGCGCGATCGGAATGCCGAGGCATGTGTAGAACGCGGCGAATGCGATCCCGGTCATCAGGCCGATCTGGGTATCGGACAGGCCAAGATCGCGGCGGATCGGTTCGGCCAGAATGTTGACGATCTGGCGGTCGAGGAAATTGAAGATGTAGACGACCAGCAGGACGCTGAGCACCAGCCGCAGCGACTGGGGTTTGGGCGCTTCTTGCCCGGCTTGTTCGCTCATCCTCATCCCCTTGCAGGTCTGTTGCCCGCTGGGATCGGCATACGGGAGCACCCTGCGAAACGCCAGAGGGGTTGAGCGGGAAGGGATGGCGTGATGGACAGGCCTTGGGGCGCTAAGGCGCTGCCCGCTTCGTTCAGCCGGTTCTTGCGATTGCCGCCGGCTGATCGCCGGGCTTCTGATGCTTGATCCTGGCAGCCTCCAGCTGGGCGATGGCCCGGTCGGGGCAGTGTGCGGGCATCCTGAGGTCGGTCAGTTCATGCACCGGCACGGCCTGACTATAGAGGAACCCTTGCGCTTCCCCGCAGCCTTCACGGCGCAGTTGTTCAAGCTGGGCAGGCCGTTCGACGCCTTCGGCGGTGGTGGTCATGCCCAGACTGTTGGCGAGGCCGACGACCGAGCGCACGATGGCCTGGCAATCCTCGCGCGTGTCGATCTCATCGACGAAGCAGCGGTCGATCTTGATCTTGTTGAAGGGAAAGCTGCGCAGATAGTTGAGCGAGGAATAGCCGGTGCCGAAATCATCGAGCGCGATCTGCAGGCCGAGGCTGCTGAGCTTGTGCAGCGTTTCGATGTTGGCCGCGCTGTCCTGCATGAGCACGGTTTCGGTGATTTCGATGCAGACGCGGTGCGGCGCGATCTGATTGTGCGCGAGGGCGGAGACCACGGTCGTTACCAGCGAAGGGCTGCGCATCTGGGCTGGCGACAGGTTGATCGCCACGGAAAGGTGGGGCCGCCAGCCTGCCAGATCGCGGATCGCCTGACGGATCACCCATTCGCCGAGCTGGACGATCATGCCGGTTTCCTCGGCAATCGGGATGAACAGGTTCGGCATGACGACGCCGCGACCGGGGTGTTCCCAGCGGATCAGCGCCTCGTAGCCAGCGATTTCACCGGAATCGAGATCGATCACCGGCTGGTAGTGCAGGCGCATTTCATCCTTGCCCAGCGCGCTGCGCAGATCGAGTTCGAGCATGCGGCGGGCGTGCGCGGCTTCGTCCATGCCGGCCGCGAACGTGGCCGCCCGGTTCCGGCCAAGCGCCTTGGCGGTGTAGAGCGCCAGATCGGCATTCTGCAGCAGCCGCTCGCCGCTATCGCCGTGATCGGGCGCGCAGGCGATGCCCACGCTGGTGCCGATCACCACGCTGTGTCCGTCCAGCTCGAACGGCTCCGCCATGGCCGCGACAATCTCGGCGGCCATGGCCTCGATCCGGTCCACGTTGCGGGCCCCGACGAGAATGGCGAATTCATCACCCCCCAGACGGGCGACGAGATCATGCCGGCTGACGCAATCTTCCAGACGGCGGGCCGCCGCCTTGAGCAGATCATCGCCGATGGGGTGGCCCAGCGTGTCGTTGATCGATTTGAAGTTATCCAGATCGAGGTACATCAGGCCGATCTTGCCGCCGCGCCGGTGGAAGGCGTGGCCCAGCGTTTCATTGAACATGAACCGGTTCGGCAGATCGGTCAGGCCATCGTAGTGGGCCATGTAGCTGACCTTTTCTTCGGCCTGCCGCTGCAAGGTGATATCTGAAACCACCCCGCGATACGCGCAAGCGCCATAGGGCGTTGGCCGCGCGCTGATGCTCCACCAGCGGCGTTCCCCGCCTGCGACCAGCGAGACGATGCAATGGCGAAAGGCGCGCCCTGCCTCCAGATGGCCGGCGAGTGCCGTGCGGTCTTGCGTATCGTCGAACAGATCAAGGAAGGAGAGCCTCGCCAGGGTTTCCACCGGCCGCTGCACGGCTTCCGCGATCCGCGGGCTGGGGCCCAGCAGGCAGCCTTCCGCATCGAGTTCGAACAGCCAGTCCGAGCCTTGCTCGGTGAAATCATTGAGCAGCAGCTTGATGGTTTCCGCCGCCCTCTCCGCATCGCGCTGCTGGGCGATGTTGTGGGTGATCGCATTGGCGTTGGTGATGATATTGGTGCGCAGCACTGCAAGGTAGCAGACAGTGAGCCCGCAGGCCGCAAGCGCAGGCTCAGACCCGAGGGTGACAAAGCCGACGAGCGCACAGCCGGCGCATGTAGAAATATAGAACTGGGCGGCCCGCCGGAGTGAGCGGAAACTGATTGACCCTGCGGCCATCATTCCGGCCGCGATGATGCCCAGCAGCATGCGCTGATCGCCCGTTGCCACATGCAGCAGCGCTCCGGTTACGCCACCCCACCACAAACCCAGCGCAGCCGCGTTGAGCTCGATTGTCCGGATCACGGCTTGCAGGGACGGCAGATCCTCCTTGATTTGCTCGACACCAGCAAGGGTTGTCACCCGCCAGATGATCAGCGCCAACAGGGTCACAAAGCCTGCCAGCAGATACGGCGCTGGCACGCGATCGGCGAAGATCACGGTAACGATCGTGGCATTCACGAGGTTTGCAATGGCGGAAGACCGCTTGTTGCTGGCGACGACCGAGACGAGCTGACTGGTAACCCAAGCATCCTCGTTGGTGTCGGGCGAAACAATAGAGTCCATTGTGGTTATATCCGGACTTGTTCAATGAGGCCAAGACTATCGATTGCCGAAGGAAAACCGCCGACAGCCTAAGTAATGCCTCGCATTGAATGGGTAAAAAATCGTTAAACCTGACGATTTGCCCACCAGATAGAGGCGATGGACGCAGTGCCCACGCGTTTATTGTTCCGGTGCGGCCCTGCGGCGCACCAGCTTGCTTGGATGAGGATTTTCGGGGGGCGCTGGCGTGAGGAGCGGGGCCGTCACCTCCCCGAGCCACGCTCGGGGAGGGAGATGCGTCAGGCTCCGGCTTTCACCGCGTATTCCCATGCCGTGTCAGCCAGCGGACCGACGCGTTCGGACATGGTCTTGGCATGGGCGCTGCTCGCGGTGCCATCGAGGTAGCGCTTCTTGATGCCCTGGATGATGCCCGCGAGGCGGAAGTAGTTGTAGGCAAGGTACCAGTCCATGCCGGCAATGCCTTCGCGGTTTGTCTTCTCGCAATAGCGCGCGACGACTTCACCGAGTTCGGGGATGCCGAGGGCCTTGCGGTCCAAGTCCATGACGCCGGAGCGGCCGCCGTTTTCGGTGGACCATGCCATGGCGAAATAGGTGAAATCGGCCAGCGGATCGCCGAGGGTGGAAAGCTCCCAATCGAGTACGGCGAGAGGCTTCGGCTCGCCGTGCGCGAAGATCATGTTGTCGATGCGGTAATCGCCGTGGACGACGCTGACGCGGGTCTGTTCGGGCAGGGTGCGCGGGAGCCACTCGATGAGGCGCTCCATCGGCTCCATCCGCTCGGTTTCGGAGAGGCGGTACTGCTTGGTCCAGCGATCGACCTGCCGGCCGAAATAGTTGCCGGGCTTGCCGAATTCGGTGAGGCCGACGGCATCGACATCGACGCTGTGGAGCAGGGCGAGCGTATCGACCATCGCGAAATAGGTGGTGCGGCGTTCCTCCTGGCTCGCGCCGGGCATGGCGCCGCCCCAGATCGTGCGGCCATCAACGCAGCCCATCACGTAGAACATAGCGCCAGCGACGCTATCGTCTGTGCACAGGCCATATTGGGCAGCGACGGGGAAGCCTGTTCCAGCCAGCGCTGACTGGACCTTGAACTCCCGGTCCACCGCGTGGGCGCTGGGGAGCAGCTTGCCCAGCGGCTTGCGGCGCAGGACGTAGGGTCCGGAAGGGGCGTCTATCTTGTAGGTTGGATTGGACTGGCCGCCCTTGAACTTCGAGACCGTGAGCGGGCCTGTGAAGCCTGCAACATTGGCCTCGAACCACGGGGTGAGCTTGGCCACGTCGAGCCGGTCCGCGCCTTCGGGGGCGACGGTGCCGGTGAAAGCGGCCTGCGCGTCAATCGCTGGTTCGGTCATTGGTCGAACACGATCACGGAGCGGGCGGAATGGCCGGCCTTCATCTTCTCGAACCCTTCGTTGATGCCTTCCAGGGGAATGCGTTCGGCGATGATGCTATCCAGATCGAGCAGGCCGCGCATGTAGAAATCGACAAGGCGCGGGAGATCGACCGGGAAGTGGTTGCCGCCCATGATCGCGCCCTGAAGCTTCTTGCCCGAAAGCAGATCGACCGCAGAGAGGCCGACTTTGTGGTTCAGCGGCATCATGCCGAGGATCGTGGCAGTGCCGCCGCGTCGCAGCGAAGCGACGGCGAGATCGCCAGAGGCGGGGCGGCCGACGGCCTCGATGGCGTGGTCGACGCCGCCCTTGGTCATTTCCTGGATCTGCTTGGCGGCATCGGGATCGAGCGCATCGATCACGTCGGTTGCGCCGAGCTTGATGGCGAGTTCGCGCTTTTCGGGCATGGGATCGGCAGCGATGATGCGCCCCGCGCCCGCGATCTTGGCCGCGTTGATGGTGGCGAGGCCGACGCCGCCGCAGCCGATCACGGCGACGGTTTCACCGGGTGTGACCTTGCAGGCGTTGAAGATCGTGCCGGCGCCCGTGGTGACGGCGCAGCCGATGACGGCGGCGCGATCCAGCGGCATTTCGGGATTGATTGCGACGCAGGCGTGTTCGTGGATCAGCATCATTTCGGCGAAGGCCGAGAGATTGAGCATCTGATTGACCACGCTGCCATCGCTCGAACGCGTGAGGCGCGGCGCCTCGCCCGGGCGGCGGCGGGTATCACCGCCGAGGCAGAGCGACATGCGGCCCGTGACGCAGAATTCGCAGTGGCCGCAGAAGGCGGAGAGACACGTGACGACCGCATCGCCCTTCTTGACCGTGCGGACTTCGCTGCCGACTTCCTCGACAATGCCAGCCGCCTCGTGCCCACCGACGCAGGGCATCGGGTGGGGATAGGTGCCCTCGATGAAGTGCAGATCGGAATGGCACAGACCGCATGCGGCGGTGCGGATCAGCACTTCGTGGGGGCCGGGCTTCGACACGGTGAGCTGGTCGATGATCAGCGGCTGGCCGGCTTGCTCGAGGATGGCGGCTTTCATGGGTCTTCTCCGGTGAAATCAGGCCCCCGCGCGGCCCAGTTGGGCGGCGCGGGGGTATCACGAGTTGCTTAGCGCGAAATCGCCATGTCGCCCGAGGTGAAGCCCGGGTCGCTGGGCAGATCGGTGTTGCGCGCGAACTCGATGCGCGCGACGGCGCGGGCGTGCACTTCGTCCGGACCGTCCGCGAGGCGCAGGGTGCGCTGGTGCGCGTAGGCTTCGGCAAGGCCGAAATCTTCCGAGACGCCGCCGCCGCCGTGCGCCTGGATCGCATCATCGATGATGCGCAGCGCCATGTTCGGGGCCTGCACCTTGATCATCGCGATTTCGAGCGCGGCGGCCTTGTTGCCGACCTTGTCCATCATGTCTGCCGCTTTGAGGCAGAGCAGGCGCGTCATCTCGATATCGATGCGGGCGCGCGCGATGCGCTCTTCCCACACGGACTGTTCGGAAATCCGCTTGCCGAAGGCGACGCGCGACTGGAGGCGGCGGGCCATCTTGCCCAGTGCCTCTTCCGCCACGCCGATGGTGCGCATGCAGTGATGGATGCGGCCCGGCCCGAGGCGGCCTTGCGCGATCTCGAACCCGCGCCCTTCGCCGAGCACGACGTTGGAGACAGGGACGCGCACGTTTTCGAGGAGGACTTCCATGTGTCCGTGCGGCGCATCATCATAGCCGAACACGGGGAGGTGGCGCAGGATGTTGACGCCCGGCGCGTCCATGGGGACGAGGACCTGCGACTGCTGGGCGTGACGCTTGGCCGAACTGTCGGTCTTGCCCATGACGATCGCGATCTTGCAGCGCGGATCGCCGAGGCCGGAGGACCACCACTTGCGGCCATTGATGACGTAGTCATCGCCATCGCGGACCATCGAGGTTTCGATATTGGTGGCATCAGACGAAGCGACGAGCGGCTCGGTCATCAGGAAGGCGGAGCGGATTTCGCCGTTCATCAGCGGACGGAGCCAGCGCTCCTTGTGCTCTGCGGTGCCATAGCGGTGGAACACTTCCATGTTGCCGGTATCGGGCGCGGAGCAATTGAACACTTCGCTGGCCCACGAGATGCGGCCCATTTCCTCGGCGCAGAGCGCGTATTCAAGGTTGGTGAGGCCGGGGCCTTCGAACTCGAACGTTTCATCCACATGGTGGTGGCCCGAATTGCGCGGGGGCATGAACAGGTTCCAAATGCCGGCGGCCTTGGCGCGTGCCTTCTCTTCCTCGACTACCTGCAGCACTTTCCAGCGGCCGCCACTGGCCTGCTCGGCCTTGTAGTCCTTGTGGCGCGGGCGGACGTTGGCCTCGATGAAATCGCGGACGCGGTCGCGCCAGTAGACCTGCCGTTCGGTGGGTTCGAAATCCATGTTTGCTCTCCTGCGGTGCGGGCGTGAGGCACCGCTCTTGTCTGTTGATTTAATCTCTCGGTTAAACCTTGCGCGAGATCAAGCGCACAATGATCAGGATGCCTGCGATCAGGATGCCGCCGCTTCCGCCGCCGCTTTCATCTGGCGCAGCGCTTCGAACAGATCGGGCACTTCGGGATCCCACGAATGGCGCGGGCCGATGGTGAGGCCGCCATCGACGATGATCGAAGTGCCGTTCACGAAGCTGGCTGCATCGCTGCACAGGAACAGCACGGCATCAGCGATATCCTTTGGCTGGCCGCCGCGCGCAACGGGCTGGGCGGCCTGGCTCATCATCGCGATGGCGCCCTTGGCCTGTGCTTCGAGTTCGGCAGGCACATCGAGCGAGGTGGTGAAGATGTTGGTGTTGATGAAGCCGGGCTGCACTGCGTTCACGCGGATCTGGTGGCGGGCGAGATCGGCGGCGCTGGTCTTGGTGAGGTGGAGCACGCCCGCTTTCGCCACGGCATAGGCATTGGGTGAATAACCCGGGCCCACGGCGGCGACCGAGGAGGTGTTGACGATGGCGGCACCGGCGCGGCCGATCATGTGCGGCACGGCATAGCGGATGCCGAAGGCGACCGAACGCAACAGGAGGTGCATCGTGCGGTCCCAGCCATCGGGCTCGATCTCGTCGATCTTGGCCATATCGCCGCCCGCGCCGGCATTGTTGAACACGGCATCGATTCCGCCGGTTTCGGCAGCGGCGCGGTCCATCAGGGCCTTGATGTCTTCGCAATTGCAGACGTCGCAGCGCACGGTGTGAACTTCGCCGTTGGATTCAGCGGCGGTCTGCGCGAGGCCTGCCTCGTCGATATCGGCGGCGTAGACTTTGGCCCCCTCTGCGGCAAACTGCAGCGCGGCGGCGCGGCCGATGCCCGATGCGGCGCCTGTGACGACGACGGTCTTGTTGTGGAATCGCATGGGAACCTCTCCGTGTGCTTTTGATTTTGGCGCGAGCTTAGGCCCAAGCGGCTCTTCGTCAATGCCGATCGGCTTTACGCTACGGCATGCGAGGTGCACACGGATTGGCGGAAAACCGTGTCGAAATCGGTGCTTGCCAGCATGCGCCGAGTCGCCTTAACCTCTCGATTAAGAGAGGAGCAAAAGCCATGTCAGAGCTGGAAGCCTTCCGCGCGGAAATCCGCGCGTGGATTGATGCGAACTGCCCGGAAGAGATGCGCCGCCCCGTGCAGGGCGAGGACGACATCTGCTGGGGCGGGCGCAATTTTGTGTTCAAGAACGCCGCGCAAAAGGCCTGGATGGAGGTCTGCGCGGCCAAGGGCTACACCGTGGCGGACTGGCCCAAGGCCTATGGCGGCGCCGGGATGAGCCCGGCCGAGGCCAAGATCTGGCGCGAGGAACTGGCGCGTGCCGGCGCGCGGCCTCCGCTTTCGAGCTTCGGCATCTGGATGCTCGGACCCGCGCTGCTGAAATTCGGCACCGAAGAGCAGAAGGTTCATTACCTTGGCCAGATCGCGCGCGGCGAGATCCGCTGGTGCCAAGGCTATTCGGAGCCGGGTTCGGGGTCGGACCTCGTGTCCTTGCAGACCTATGGCGAAGAAGTTTCTGATCCAGTCAGGGGCGACCACTGGGTGGTCAACGGCCAGAAGATCTGGACGAGCTATGCCGACAAGGCGGACTGGATTTTCTGCCTCGTCCGCACCGACAAGACCAATGTCTATCAGGGCATCTCGTTCCTGCTGTTCGACATGGCAACGCCCGGCGTCACGACCAAGCCGATCAAGCTGATCAGCGGCAGCTCGCCGTTCTGCGAGACGTTTTTTGACAATGTGGTGGTGCCCAAGGCGCAGATTGTCGGCCAGCTCAACCGGGGCTGGGACGTGGCGAAATACCTCCTTGGCCATGAGCGTGAGATGATTTCGGGCGCGGGCGACGGCGGGCAGACGAGCGCCATCGGCAGCGTGCTGAAGCGCGGCGGGCTGGAAGACCCGATGCTGCGCGCAGAGCTGGCCCAGTTCGATATCGATGCGCTGGCGTTTTCTGCGATGGGCGAGAAGTTCCTCGACGAGGTCAAGGTGGGCAAGGCGCATCCCGCGCAGCCCAACATGATGAAGTACGCCGGGACCGAGCTCAACAAGCGGCGGCACGAGCTACTGATGGTGGCGGGCGGCAGCACCGCGCTCGAATGGGATAGCGAGGAAACACGCGGCGGCGCACCGGCGCGTTCGTGGCTGCGCACCAAGGCCAATTCGATCGAGGGCGGCACGAGCGAGGTCATGCTCAATGTCGTCGCCAAGCGCATTCTGGAGCTGCCGGGGGCGTAGCACTACGCCCTCCCCAACCCCGCTCACCCTGAGCCTGTCGAAGGGTACTGGCGCAACGGCGCGCCGGATGCTTCGACAAGCTCAGCATGAGTGGGTTGGGGTGATTTTCCGGCATTTCATTCAAGGCTCAGGAGGTAATCCCATGCCGCTGTATTACACCGAAGATCAGGCCATGCTGGCCGAGAGCGTCACCGGCTTCATGGCCGACGAGGGCGGGATCAAGAAGCAGCTGCGCCATTGGCGTGACACGAACTGCAAGGACGGCTTCGGCCACGGCCTGTGGAAGCAGTTTGCCGAAATGGGGCTGACCGGAATGCTCGCCGCCGAAGCGGATGGCGGGCTGGCCATGGGCCATGTCGAGGCCGGCATCGTGCTGGCCGAGATTGGGCGGAACCTGACGCCTTCGCCGTTCCTGACGACATCGGTGATGGGCGTGACAGCGCTGAGCGAAGCATCGGACGAGCTGCGCGGGCGCTGGCTGCCCGGCGTGATCGCGGGCGAGACGGTGCTGGCCGTCGCCATCGACGAGGGTGCCAAGCATCGGCCTGAGAAGATCGCAGCCCGCGCCGAGCGTGCGGGCAATGGGTTCCGGCTGACGGGGGCCAAGGACTTCGTGATCCATGGCGCTTCGGCGGATGCGATCATTGTCGCGGCGCGCACGTCGGGCAGCGACAGCGACGCCGATGGCGTGACGCTGTTTGCCGTGCCCAAGGATGCTGCCGGGATCGGGCACAATGCGGTGCGGCTGGTCGATAGTTCGATGGCGAGCCACGTAAGGTTCGACGGAGTGGAACTCGACGGTTCGACCGTGATCGGCGAAGTCGATGGCGGGCGCGCGGTTCTGAACAAGGTGCTGGCTGCAGGGCGTATCGGCGCAGCGGCGGAGCAGACCGGCGTGGGCGGCGGCGCCTTTGCGATGACCACGACCTATCTCAAGACGCGCAAGCAGTTCGGCAAGCTGATCGGCGAGTTTCAGGCGATGCAGCACCGGGCCGCGCACCTCTATTCCGAGCTCGAGATTGCCGAGGCGGTTGTGATCAAGGCGCAGCAGCTGCTCGATGGCGGGTCGGAGCGGGCGGAGCTGATGGTCTCGGTCGCCAAGGCCAAGGCCGCGCGGGCCTGCAATCTGGCGGTGCGCGAAGGCGTGCAGATGCACGGCGGCGTGGGCATGACCGACGAATACGACATCGGGCTCTATATGAAGCGCGAGCGCGCGCTGACCGAGTTCATGGGCGATGCCAACTACCATGCCGAGCGTGTTGCACAGCTCAGCGGCTATTGAGGATTAAACAGATGGATTTTACCAAGCTTTTCAGCCTTGAGGGCCGCGTTGCAGTGGTGACGGGCGGTTCGCGCGGGATCGGGCGGATGATCGCCGAAGGCTTCATCGCGGCGGGCTGCGCGCGGGTCTATATCACGGCGCGCAAAGCCGCGGTGGTGGAAGAAACCGCCGCCGAGCTGGGGCCGCGCTGCATCGCGCTGCCGGGCGATATCTCGACGCTGGCGGGCATCACCGCGCTGGCCGAAGATCTGGCGCAGCGTGAGAGCCACATCGACATTCTGGTGAACAACGCGGGCGTTGCCTGGGGCGCGGACTTCGAGGATTTCCCCGAGATCGGCTGGGACAAGGTGATGAACCTCAACGTCAAGACGCCCTTCTTCCTCACGCAAAAGCTGCATGATCTGCTGAAAGCCGGCGCGGCGAACCAGCCGGCCAAGGTGATCAACATCGCCTCGGTCGATGGCCTGCGGGTGAACCCCTGGGAGACCTACAGCTATCAGGCGTCGAAGTCTGCGTTGGTGCACCTGACGCGGCGCATGGCGGCGCGGCTGGTGAAGGACAACATCATCGTCAACGCGATCTGCCCGGGCGCCTTCGCTTCGGAAATGAACAAGGCCGCCGCGAACAATCCCGAAGCCTCGTCGCGTGGCATCCCCATGAAGCGCATCGGCAATCTGGAAGACATGGCGGGCGGAGCGATCTTCCTTGCCAGCCGCGCGGGGGATTATGTGGTGGGATCGCCGCTGCCGATCGATGGCGGCATCGTGAACGCCTATATCCCCGAGGACCACATCAACCCGCTGGGGGAGTGAGACCATGAGCCGCGCGGTGCATCAACTCGCCGATGGGTTTCACTTCGGCGAAGGGCCGCGCTGGCATGACGACCGGCTGTGGTTCAGCGATTTCTACAGCAAGACTATCCGTTCGGTCGATCTGGCGGGCGACCACCGGATCGAGCTGACGCTGGATGATCAGCCTTCGGGGCTGGGGTGGATGCCGGACGGTTCGCTGCTGTTCGTCTCCATGCGCAAGCGGCAGGTGTGGCGGCGCTGGCCCGATGGGCGGCTGGCGCTCCATGCCGATCTGGGCGCGCTGACCGCGCATCTGTGCAACGACATGGTGGTGGATAGCCAGGGCCGCGCTTACGTCGGCAACTTCGGGTTCGATCTTGATCATGAACTGCGCGCGCGGGGCGTCGCGGCGGTGCTGGCGGACCACCCCAAGGCCAATCTGGTGCTGGTGCAGGCGGATGGCACGGTATCGGTGGGCGCGCCGGATCTGAGCTTTCCCAACGGCACGGTGATCACGCCCGATGGCCATACGCTGATCGTGGGCGAGACGCTGGGCGCGCGGCTGACGGCATTCGATATTGGCGCGGACGGGGCGCTTTCGGGGCGCCGGGTGTGGGCGGATACCAGCCCGCGCGTGCCGGACGGGATTGCGCTCGATGCCGATGGGGCGGTGTGGATTGCCAATCCCCTGGCGCCGGAATGCGCGCGGATTGCTGAAGGCGGGGCGGTGCTGGAGGTGGTCTCGACCGGCGAGATGCCGTGCTATGCCTGCATGCTGGGCGGGCCGGAGGGGCGGCACTTGTTCATGCTCTGCGCGCCGAGCAGCGATGCCGAAGTGGCGGCGAGTGCGGCGAAGGGCGTGGTGCTGGTGGCCGAGGTTGATGCGCCGCGGGCTGGCCGGCCTTAGAATCTAACCAAATGAAAGACGATCCGCTCACCCTGAGCCTGTCGATGGGTGTCGGCGGGACAGTCGCGCTGTGATGCTTCGACAAGCTCAGCATGAGCGGGCTTGGGGGCGCTACGCGATTGTCGCCAGATTTACGGCCGCATCAGTTCGCGGACGAAGCCGATCAGGCCGGTCTGGCGGGCGCGCTTCATGCGTTCGGCGTGGAGCACTTCGCGCACCTTGCCGAAGCACAGGTCGATATCGTCGTTGACCACGACATAGTCATATCCGTCCCAGTGGCTGATTTCGGCTTGAGCGCGTTCCATGCGGGCGGCGATCACTTCGGCGCTGTCGGTGCCGCGTCCGGTGAGGCGGCGGCGCAGTTCATCGATGCTGGGGGGCAGCAGGAACACGCGCACGACATCGGTTTCAAGCTTCTGGTAAAGCTGCTGGGTACCCTGCCAATCGATATCGAACAGGAAGTCCTGCCCCTCACGCAGGCCCGCCTTCACCTGCGCCTTGGGCGTGCCGTAGCTGTGGCCGAAGACGTGCGCCCATTCGAGGAAAGCTTCCTCCTCCACCATCCGATCGAACGTGGGCTGATCGACGAAATGGTAGTCCTTCCCGTCCACTTCGCCGGGCCGCATCGGCCGCGTGGTGGCTGAAACCGAGAGACGGATCGCAGGGTCAGCCTCAAGCAACATGCGCGAAATCGTCGTCTTGCCCGCGCCTGAGGGCGAGGACATGATGAACATGAGGCCACGGCGATGGAGCGCGTCTGAATGCTGGGTCATGCGCGCTGTTGGCGCATTGACGGCGTTTCGGTCAAGCCTTGCGGTTTCGCCTGCGCTCATGAAGCGTCTTGGCAAGGAGCACGCCGCCCACGACAATGGCACCGGGGACCGAGCGCGTGGCGATGCGTGTGGCTGCGGCGGCAAGCAGGCCGGCGCCGAACCTACTTTTGCGTTTCGGAGCTTTGGCGGCCGCTGTTTCCGCAGCCTTGGCACCGGCGGAGCGCGCTGCGTCTTTCTGCACCTCTGGCGCAATGCCGAGAATACCGCGGTCGACGCCGCGCTTCAGAAGTTCGGAGCCTGTGCGCATGGCGATGCCGGCAAGGATCGTGCGGGTAAGCGGGCCAACCGGATCAGGCGGCGAATCAGAGGCAGCTTCAGCAGGGGGGCTTTCCGGCGACGGCTTGCCGGTCAGGCTCATTTCTTGCGGCCGAAATCCACGGTGACGACATTCGAGCCATCATCGACCGCAGGTGGCTCGGAGCCTTCAGGCGAATCGTTTTCAGCGTCGTGCAGCGGCTCGTCATCGTCCACATCGTCCGCCGTCTGGAACTGCAGGCCGAAATCGACCGCAGGATCGACGAAGGCGGTAATTGCGCTGAACGGGACCACCAGCGTGGACGGGATCTGATTGAACGTAAGCCCGACACTGAAGCCTTCTGGCGTGACCTTCAAATCCCAGAACTTGTTCTGCAGGACGATGGTCATTTCGTCAGGAAAGCGTTCCTTCAGGCGCTGAGGGATCGCCACGCCCGGCGCGCCGGTCTTGAAGGTGATGTAGAAATGGTGGCTGCCCGGAAGCGTGCCGCCTTCGCTTTCGACCTGGCCGAGCACGCGGCCGACGACCGCGCGCAGGGCTTCCTGCACGATTTCGTCGTAGGGGATCAGACTGTCAACAGCATCGCTCATCCTACGTAGGGTGGCTTGGAGCCGCGCGCGGGTCAAGGGGGTGCGAGGTGCAGGCGATTGATTTTGCGCGGAAGCGGCCTATAGGCGGCGGTCATGCGCACCGGATCGATCGCCCGCACCACGCACGAAACCGCCATCAAGGTTTCCGTCAATCTCGATGGCACCGGCACCTATGACGTGAGCACCGGCATCGGCTTTCTCGATCACATGATCGAGCAGTTCAGCCGTCACTCGCTGATCGACGTGACCTGCCATGTGAAGGGCGACCTCCATGTGGACCAGCATCACACGACTGAGGACAGCGCGATTGCGCTGGGGCAGGCGATCAACGAAGCGCTGGGCGACAAGAAAGGCATCACGCGTTACGGCACGGCTTATTCGCCGATGGACGAAGCGCTGGCGCGTGTTTCGCTCGATATTTCGGGCAGGCCGGTGTTGATCTGGAAAGCGGAATTCACGCAGCCGCGCCTTGGCGAGATGGATACCGAGCTGTTCGAGCACTGGTTCCAGTCGATTGCCCAAGCCGCCGGGATCACGCTGCACATCGAATGCCTCTATGGCAGCAACAACCACCACATCATCGAAGGCATCTACAAGGGCTTTGCCCGCGCGATGCGCAGCGCGGTCGAGATTGATCCGCGCAAGGGCGATGCCGTGCCGAGCACCAAGGGCATTCTGGGTGGCTGAGGTGCTGGCGTTGGTGGACTACGGCGCGGGAAACCTGCGCTCGGTCGCCAATGCGCTGAAAGCGGCAGGGGCAGAAGGCGTTGCGGTGACGGCGGACCCTAATGTGGTGCGCGCGGCGGACCGGATCGTGCTGCCGGGTGTGGGAGCATTCAAGGCCTGCGTGGAAGCGCTGCGCGGCGTGCCGGGGCTGGTGGAAGCCATGGCCGAGCGCGTGCTGGTGGGCGGCGCGCCGTTCCTGGGCATATGCGTGGGAATGCAGCTGTTGGCCGACCGGGGCATCGAGTTTGGCGTGACCGAGGGGCTGGGCTGGATCGGCGGAGAAGTGCGGGCCATCGAGCCGAGCGATCCGAGCATCAAGGTGCCACACATGGGCTGGAACGATGTGGCGCCGATGCACCAAAATAATTTGTCTTATGGCCGCCTCATCGTGCCGGGTGAGGCCTATTTCCTGCATTCCTACCACTTCGTGCCGGAAGAAGGTGCGAGCGCGGCGGCGATGACCGATCATGGCGGCGGGCTGGTGGCGGCAGTGGCGCGGGACAATATTCTGGGCGTGCAATTCCATCCTGAAAAGAGCCAGGACTACGGGATTGCGCTGCTTGAGCGGTTTCTGGAGTGGAAGCCATGATCGTATTTCCTGCCATCGACCTCAAAGCCGGACAGGTCGTGCGCCTCGCCGAAGGCGATATGGCGCGCGCGACGGTTTATGGTGACGATCCGGCAGCGCAGGCGATGCTGTTTGCGGACGCGGGCTCGCAGTTCCTCCATGTCGTCGATCTCGATGGAGCCTTTGCGGGCGAGGCTGTCAATCGTGAGGCAGTCGAGGGCATTCTCAAGGTGTTTCCGGGGCATGTGCAATTGGGCGGCGGCATACGCAATCCGATTGCGGTCGATGGCTGGTTCGATCTGGGCGTGAGCCGGGTGGTGATCGGCACGGCAGCTTTAAAAGACCCCGAGTTCGTGAAGGATATGGCACGCGCCTATCCGGGCGGGATCGTGGTTGCGGTTGATGCGCGCGACGGGATGGTCGCGACCGAGGGTTGGGCGGAAGTTTCGGACGTTTCGATTGCCGATATGGCGCGGCGGTTTGAAGATGCGGGCGTGGCTTCGATCCTGTTTACCGATGTGGGCCGCGATGGGCTGCTCAAGGGCTGCAATATCGATGCGACGCTCGATCTGGCACGAGCGACCCGGCTGCCGGTGATCGCCAGCGGCGGGGTGAAGGGCATCGACGACATTCGGATGCTCAAGATCCACGAGGCGGACGGGATCGAGGGCGTGATTACCGGGCGCGCGCTGTTTGAAGGGCGGCTGGATCTGGCGGCGGCGATTGCGATGGCTGAGGCGTGAGCGTAAAATCATGACCGTCCGCGTCCGCGTCATTCCCTGCCTCGATGTGCGGGATGGGCGCGTGGTGAAGGGTGTGAACTTTGTCGACCTGCGCGATGCGGGCGATCCGGTCGAGCAGGCGCGGGCCTATGACAAGGCGGGCGCGGACGAGCTGTGCTTCCTCGATATTTCGGCGACGCAAGAGGGGCGCGGGACGCTGCTCGATGTCGTGGCGCGCACGGCGGAGGTGTGCTTCATGCCGCTGACGGTGGGCGGCGGGGTGCGGACGCCCGAGGATGCGCGCGCGCTGCTGCTGGCCGGCGCGGACAAGGTGGCGGTCAATTCCGCAGCTGTCGCTCGCCCCGAACTGGTGCGCGATATTGCCGAGCGGTTTGGCGCGCAGTGCGTGGTCGGCTCTGTCGATGCGCGGCGCGTGGCGCCCGGCAAGTGGGAGATATTCACCCACGGTGGGCGGCGGCCTACGGGCATCGACGCGCTGGCGCATGCCGAAAACCTCGCCAAACTGGGCGCGGGCGAACTGCTCGTTACCTCGATGGACGGGGACGGGACCAAGGCCGGCTATGATCTGGAACTGACGCGCCGGATTGCCGATGCGGTACCGGTGCCGGTGATCGCGAGCGGGGGTGTCGGCAATCTTGACCATCTCGTGGCTGGGGTGACCGAGGGGCATGCCAGCGCGGTTCTGGCCGCATCGATCTTCCATTTCGGCACGCATTCCATCGCCGAGGCGCACGCGGCTTTGCGCTTGGCGGGGATTCCGGCGCGGGGCTAGGCCCTGGCTCTGGGGCGAACTGTCGGGTTTTCTGACAACTGGGCCATTCAGCACGCCGACGTTAACTAGTCAAATATACGTATCTGCTTGATTTCAGGGGTGGTGGCACAAGCCTTGCATTAATCTTGGTGAAGGCCTTTTTAACGGAATTACCCCGCGTGCTGCGCACCATGTCCATTGCCCTTGCCGCATTCGTTGCCACTGCCGATCACGCGCTGGCGCAGGCGAGCGGCGGCATAGCCATTCCCGAACCGACCGACATCACGCTGTTTGCCATCGGGCTGGCGGGCCTCATCATCGGCCGCCGGGTTGCGCGCCGCAAGGACTGAGCGCTGGCGGCTTGACCTGATCCGGGCGGCGCGCCATGCCCGCTGCCATGGACGAAACGACCCTGCTTAGCCGGCTTGAAGCCACGATTGCCGCGCGCCGTGCCGGTGATCCGGCCTCAAGCTATGTCGCCAAGCTCCACGCCAAAGGGCGCGGCAAGATGGCGCAGAAAGTGGGCGAGGAAGCGACCGAAGTGGTCATCGCCGCGCTCACGGGCAATCGCGAAGATCTGGCGGGCGAAGCGGCAGACCTGCTGTTTCACCTTCTGGTGCTGATGGGCGATTGCGGGGTTTCGCTGGCCGATGTGGTGGCCGAACTCGCGCGGCGCGAGGGCACTTCCGGAATTGACGAGAAAGCCAGCAGGAGCTCTTGAACCATGGCGGTCGATGCAACCCAGCCCTATGACGACCAGAACATCTTCGCGAAGATCCTGCGCGGGGAAATCCCCTGCCGGAAGGTCTTCGAGGACGAATGGGTCCTGGCCTTCCACGATATCAACCCGCAAGCGGTCACGCATGTGCTGGTGATCCCCAAGGGCGCCTATGTAAGCTGGGACGACTTCTCGGCGAAGGCGAGTGATGCCGAGATCACCGGGTTCGTGCGCGCGGTGGGGCATGTGTCGCGCGCGGCCGGTCTTGTCGCGCCGGGCTATCGGCTGCTGGCCAACACGGGGCTCAACAGCCATCAGGAAGTGCCGCATATGCACGTGCACGTGCTTGCCGGACGGCAGCTCGGCCCGCTGCTGGCCCGGATTGACTGATAGAATCGCCGCAAGGTTAACAAACCGCTGCCTTTGATCTTGCCCTGCGACTCGCGCAGCGGCTAGGACAAACGGGCACATGCCCGGACCCCGAACTTCTGCCCCGCTTCCCCCTTCCGGCTGCTTTGACGGCGCGCGCCATCTTTACGCCGTGCGCGTCTATTTCGAAGATACCGATCTTTCCGGGGTGGTCTATCACGCAAACTACTTGCGATGGTTCGAGCGCGCGCGGTCCGACATGCTGCGCCTTCTCGGCATAAACCAGCGCGCGGCGCAGGAAGCGGGCGAGGGCGCCTTTGCGGTGACGGACCTTGCGCTGAAGTATCTGCGGCCCGCCCGGCTCGATGATGACGTGATCATCGAAAGCACCGTTGCCGAAGTTTCCCGTGCCACCTGCCGCCTTGTGCAGAAGGCGCTGCGCGGCGATGACCTGCTGGCCGAGGCGCTGGTCCGCGTCGCCTTCGTTTCGCCCGGTGGGCGTGCGCGGCGTCTGCCCGCCGCGTTTGCCGCCGCGTTCACCCCACTCCTTGCAACGCCCCAGGAAGGTTCTGTCCACCCATGATGCTCTCCGTTCTTGCCGCCGCCGCCGTGCCGATCGCTGCCGGTGCGACTGCGGGCATGCCGACGCGGCTCAACCCGGTCGCGCTGTTTCTCCACGCCGATATCGTGGTGCAGGTGGTGATGGGCGCGCTGGTGCTGGCCTCGGTCTGGGTGTGGACGATCATTTTTGCTTTCTCGCTGCGCATGGGCAGCGTGCAAAAGAAGTGCGACAAGTATGAAACTGCGTTCTGGGAAGCGCGCGATGTCGATGCCTTCCACAAGGAGAACGGCGCCACGGAAATTCCGAGTGCCCGCGTGGTGACGGCGGCGCTGGCCGAATGGCGGCGCTCCACCTCGGGCAAGTCGATCGACCGCGAGGGCACGCGCCAGCGGCTGAGCTCGGCCATGGAAAGCGTGGTGACGGGCGAGGCCGACGGGCTGGCTTCGCGGCTGAATTTCCTCGCCACCGTGGGTTCGGTCGCGCCGTTCGTAGGATTGTTCGGCACGGTGTGGGGCATCATGGACAGCTTCTTCAACATCGGCGCGCAGCAGAATTCCTCGCTCGCCGTGGTGGCGCCGGGCATTTCCGAGGCGCTGTTTGCCACTGCCATCGGCCTGTTTGCAGCGATCCCGGCAGTGATTGCCTACAACCGCTTTTTGCACCAGGTGAACCGCTTCGAGACACGGCTGTTCCGTTTTTCGGATCGCTTCCATGCGACCTTGAGCCGTGAGCTGGAGCAGTAGGGCCATGGCGATGGGAACGGCATCTGGCGGTGGTGGCGGGCGGCGCGGGCGGCGCGGCCGGCGCAGCAGCGCGATGAGCGAGATCAACGTGACGCCGCTGGTCGACGTGATGCTGGTTCTGCTGATCATCTTCATGGTGACCGCGCCGATGCTAACCGCGGGCGTGCCGATCGATTTGCCCGACAGCCAGGCCGAGGCACTCAAGACCGAGCAGAAGGCCATTACCGTAAGCATGGACGGCGAGGGGCGCATCTTCCTCGATGATCAGGAACTGGCGCCGGGCGAGCTTTCCGACAGACTGACCGGGCTGGCGGCAGCAGGGCCGGGCGGGAAAGCCCCGTTGGTCACACTGCGCGCGGATCGCAGCCTTGATTACGGGCGCGTGGTGGCGGTGATGGGCGCGCTCAATGCCGCCGGGTTCAAGTCGATCTCGCTGGTCACCAACGGTTCAGTCACGGCGCCTTAGCCAGATGGCCATGCGCGCCTCTTCCTCTTCATCGGGCCTCACGCGCGAGGAAGCGCTGGCGCTTGGCATCGCGCTTGCCGCGCATGTCGGGCTGATCGCGGCGCTGACGCTTTCGCCGCCGGGCAAGACGATCATGTCTCCGCCCGAGCGGATGACGGTGACGTTTGCCGACCAGATCGCCGACCAATCGACTTCGCCCGAGCCTGATGCAGAGGCCGCGCCCGATGTGGCGCCGGTGCTGGGCGAGCCTGCGCCCGAGCCAGCACCGCCGCAGCCCGCACCGCAAGTGGCCCAGCCGCAGCCGAGGCCCGCGCCACCTCCTCCGCCGCCGCAGGCGAGGCCTGCGCCCCAGCCCAAGCCGGTGCCCAAGCCGGTTCTGGCGCCGCAGCCACGCGCCATGCCCGTGCCGGCAAAGCCGGCTGCCAAACCGGTGCCGCCGAAGCCCGCAGCGGCGGCTGCAGCGCCGGCAAATCAGCGCCTGCGCCCTCGGCCCGATGCGCCTGTGGGTGCGAGCCGGATCGGCAACGATTTCCTGAGCGGCATTCCCGGATCGAGCAAGGCGGGCGCTTCGACCAATCCGCCGGCTGCGGCGTTCGGGCCCGAAGTCGCCGCATCGCTGGTCAGCGGCATTGCGCGCCAGATCAAGCCGCACTGGACCGCGCCGCAGGGCGTGGATGCCGACAAGCTGGTGACGGTGCTTTCGTGGAGCATCAATCCCGACGGCAGCCTTGCCGGGCGGCCGCAAGTGGTGCAGCAGCTGGGCATTACTGATACGAACCGCGCGCAGGCCCAGCGCCATGCCGAACAGGCGGTCCGCGCGGTGCAATTGGCGGCGCCGTTCAATCTGCCCGCCGCCTACTATGCCAAGTGGAAACGCATCGCGAGTTTCCGGTTTGACAGGAAGTTGTCGCAATGAAGCCTGCCTTCGCCGCCCTGATCGCCGCCGCTATGCTTGCCGGGGCGGCTTTGCCCCTGGCCGCGCAGCCAGTGGCGAAACCCGCGCAGCCAGTGGCCAGGCCTGCTACCGCAGCTTCGGCTGCGCCAGCGGAGGAGGGCCTGACAGGCTCGGTCACCGACGAAAGCGAGTGGCAGGACCTGGGCATCGCGATCCCCACTTTCCCGACCAACGAGATGCTGCCGACGGCGGCTGACGGCGGCAATACCGAGGCGCTGGGGCGCAATCTGGCCCGCGTGATCTATGGCGATTTGAAGAACAACGGCCTGTTCAAGCCGGTGGGGCCCGATGCGCTGCCGAAGATTGCCTTCGGCGAAGTGACCGCGCCCGCGTTTCCGGGCTGGCGCGCGCGTTCGGCAGAGATGCTGGTGCAGGGCTTCGTCAAGTCGGCGCCGGATGGGCGGCTAACGGTGGGCTGCTATCTCTATGACGTGGCGCTGGGCAGCGAGCTGGCTCGGCAGGGCTATGTGGTGAAGCCCGAGGAATGGCGGCGCGCGGCGCACAAGTGCGCTGACATGGTCTATGCGCGGCTTTCGGGGGAAAGCCCGTTCTTCGACAGCAAGATCGCCTATATCGCTGAAACCGGCCCCAAGGATCACCGCCGCAAGCAGCTGGCGATCATGGATTCGGACGGCGCGAACCACCGGTTCATCACCAACGGCCAGGCAACCGCACTGACCCCGCGCTATTCGCCGGACTATTCCAAGATCGCGTACCTGACCTACCTCAACGGAAATCCGCGCATCTTTGTTTATGATATCGGCAGCGGGCAGCAGCGGCTGGTGACCGAAGGCAAGGGGCCGACCTTTGCGCCGCGCTGGTCGCCCGATGGCAAGAACATCCTCTATTCGATGGCGATTGCGGGCAACACCGACATCTACCGCGTGCCCGCGACCGGCGGGGAATCCATCAAGCTGACGGATTCGCCGGGGATCGACGTGGGCGGCAGCTATTCGCCGGATGGCACGCGGATCGTGTTTGAAAGCGATCGTTCGGGCAGCCAGCAGGTCTATGTGATGAACGCCGACGGGACGAACCAGAAGCGCATCAGCTTTTTCGGCGGGCGCGCGGCGACCCCGGAATGGAGCCCGCGCGGTGATCAGATCGCGTTTACCCATATCGCGGGCAACTTGCGCGTGGCGGTGATGAACCCGTCTGGCGGCGAGATGCGCTACCTTACCGACAGCTGGCAGGACGAAGCGCCGACGTGGTCGCCCAATGGCCGCATCGTGCAATTTTTCCGCACCACCAAGAGCACGGGCCGCACGGCGATCTGGCAAGTGGACCTGACCGGGCGCAACGAGCGCAAGCTCAATACGCCGGTCGATGGCTCTGACCCCGCGTGGGGGCCGGTTTTGCCCTAAACTGGCAATGAAACTGATTGCCGATTCGCGCCGTGCAATGCACTCTGGCGCCGTATGACCAAGGAGACCGTTCCCGTGAACCACAAGATCTTCACTGCCTTGCTGCTGACCTCGGGCCTCGCGCTGGCGGGCTGCGCCACCAAGCCCAAGGAGCTGCCCCCGCAGCCTTCAGGCGCGGCCACCACGACCACGACCACGCCCCCCGTGAGCCAGCCGATGGGCCCGGTGCCGGGCACGCAGGCCGATTTCGTCGCTTCGGTGCTGGGTGACACCATCCTGTTCGACACCGACCGCTATAACATCGACAGCGAGGATCAGGGCTTGCTTCAGAGCCAGGCCCAGTGGCTGGCACGCTATCCGGGCAAGCGCGTGTCCATCGAAGGGCACTGCGACGAGCGCGGCACGCGTGACTACAACCTCGCGCTGGGTGAACGCCGCGCCAACGCTGCGAAGAACTATCTCGTCAGCTTGGGCATCGATGCTTCGCGCATCACCACCATCAGCTATGGCAAGGAACGCCCTGTCGCGCTCGGTTCGGATGAATCGAGCTGGGCCAGGAACCGCCGCGCTATCACGATCACAGTACAGTGAGGTTTAGGGCCACTTAGATGGCACGGCATGGTAGATCAGCAGATTGGGGCTTTCCTCGTTGGCGCGGCTATGAAAGCGCGCGCGAGGCGGCCCCGGTACGCCTGTGTGACCGGGCGGGGTGCGACGAGAAGGGCGATTGCCCCGCACCCAAATCGCCCAACAACCCGGATCGCTGGTATTTCTGCCCGCGCCACGCGGCGGAATACAACTCCGGGTGGAACTACTTCGAAGGACTCGACAAGGAAGAGGCCGAACTGCGCGAGAAGGCGGAGCGCGGCGAAGCTTCGGGTTATGCGCAATCGGCCTATCAGAGCTGGGCTGGCCCCGGAGATGGCAGCCGCAGCCGCGACGAGATGCGCGCATTGGAAGCGCTGGGGCTGGAATCGGACGCCGATTTCGAAGCGGTGCGCAAGGCCTGGCGCACCCGCGCCAAGGAAGTGCACCCCGATTTGCGCCCCGGCGACAAGGACGCGGCAGCCGAGTTCCTGAAGCTGCAGACCGCCTACGAAGTGCTGCGCGCGGCGGAAGAACGCCGCGAATGGAAGGGTTCAGACGAGGTCTGAACCGCTGCCGATTTCCGCATCGAGCAGCGCGGTGACGCGCGTTTCATCGGGAAATCCTTCCGCCACCCAGCGCGCTTCCACGGCGCGCCGGATGCGGGCGATTGCGGGCCCGGCGCTGATCCCGCGCGCAACGATTGCGCCGCCTTTAAGCGGGAACCGAGGGATATCCCAGCCACCTAGCGGGGCAAGGCTGCCGCCGGTGATCAGCAGGCGATCAATCGCCGCCTCGCGGCCCACCTTGTAGGCAAGCGGGCGGGGCGATTCCTCTGGGACGGTCCGCCCGGCGACGAGGGCGATGTGCTTGCGCTGGGCAATCGACAGCCGCAGGCGCGCGCCAACAAGTTCGGCCCCATCGGGATCGGCCGGCAGCAGCGCGGCAAAGCGGCGCAAGGCTTCGGGTGCGATGCCGTGGGCCTGCTCTGCCGCGATCAGCGGGGCCAGCGCGGCCGGGTCCGCCTCGGGCAGGATCACAGCCAGCACGCCGAGCTGCGCCATGCGCGTGACGGTGGGCGCCGGATCGGGGAGCGCGAGGAGCGCGAGCAGTTCGCTGGCGATGCGTTCGCGCGAGAGACCCTTGAGGCCCTGCGCGAGCGCCGCGCAGGCGGCTTCGGCCGCGGCATCGGCGGGCAGCGATCCGAAGCGCGCCTGAAAGCGGAAGTAGCGCAGGATGCGCAGGAAATCCTCGCGGATGCGCGCTTCGGCATCGCCGATGAAGCGCAGGCGGCGGGCGGCAAGGTCTGCCATGCCGCCGAAGTAATCATGGACGGAAAGATCGCGCGGATCGGCGTAGAGCGCGTTGATCGTGAAATCGCGCCGCGCGGCGTCCTCTTCCCACTTGGTGGAGAAGGCGACTGTGGCGTGGCGCCCGTCGGTGGAAACGTCGCGGCGCAAGGTGGTGATTTCGACCGGGCCGCCTGCGGTGAGCGCGGTGACAGTGCCGTGCGCGAGGCCGGTCGGCACGTTGCGGATGCCTGCCGCATCGAGCCGCGCGATCACGGCCGGCGGCTCCAGCGGGGTCGCCATGTCGATATCCTTGATCGGCAATCCCAGCAGCGTATCGCGCACCGCGCCGCCGACATAGCGCACGAGGCCAAGGCTTTCCGGATCGAGCGCGGCGACCAGTGTGGCGAGATCGGCGCGCTTGGACCAGTCCGCAGCGGTGAGCCGCGCCTCAGCCATGCCAGCGAATCCGCTGCGCAAGATTGGCGATGATCCCGGCGGTGACACCCCAGATGCGGTGCTCCTGCCACATGATCTCGATGTAGCTACCCTGCCGCCCGGCCCATTCGGCCTGCTGGCGGACATGGTTTGCCGCGTCGAGCACATGGCCGAGCGGCGGTTCGAACCATCCGGCGACTTCGGCCGGGTTGGGCTGGAGCGGGAGGTCTTGCGGGACCAGCGCGAGCACGGGCGTGATGTCGTAGCCGGTGCCGGTGCGGTACTGGTCGGTCGCGCCGATCACATCGACGAGGGCAGGATCGATGCCCAGCTCCTCGTTCGCCTCACGCAAGGCGGCTTCGATGGGGGTTTCGCCCGGATCGAGCTTGCCGCCGGGAAAGGCCGCCTGCCCGGGATGCGCGCGCATGTGCGAGGGGCGGTGGATCATCAGCACGCCGGGGCCATCGTGATGGTTGGGCCGTTCGGTGACAGCGATCAGCACGGCAGCGGCGCGCAAGGGCGTATCGGGCAGGGGGCGCCAGTCTTCGTAAGTCGGCGGCACCGGATCGGCGTGGCCGATATCGAACAAGCGGGCGAGATGATCCCTGAGGTTCATGCCGGGATCAGCGCGAAGCGGGCGCCCATGCTTTCGGCCGCCAGCGCTTCCGGATCGGAGAGGCCCAGCGCGTGATCGATCAGCTGGCCATAGGTGCTGCGGTTGAGCCGCGCCTCGGTGCCGTGGCGCACGGAAAGGTAGAAGGCGGGCACATCGCTCGTACCGGCGGCGCGCAAGGGGTGATCGGGGCCGGCGAGGATCACATCGTCGGTATTGAGGCGGAAAGCGATGACCGGGCGGCCATTGGCCTCCGTGCGTACTTCCATGTCGGTTGCGATAAAGGCTGCGTCGTCCACATCGATGGAGAGCTTTTCGCTCGGGGTAACGAGCCAATGCTGGCCAGCGGCATCGCGGGTGAGGAGTGAAGAAAAGGCGCGAACCATCGCAGGGCGTGTGATCTTGCCGCCCTCGTGGAACCATGTGCCGTCTGCGGCGATGCGCATGTGGCTTGGCCCGGTGTGCGGCGGGGTCCAGGTGTCAAGCGCAGGCAATCGCCGCGCGGCGACGGCATCGGCCAGTTCGCTCAGCGAGAGCGCGGCAAGTTCGGGGGGCGGTTCATAAGGCACGATCTGGCGATGCCAGATCAGATCAGCCGCGCCAAGGGCCGAGCATGCCTTCGTCCGGGAGGACAGCCGGATTGGCCGTGCGGCAGAGGAGCCGCGCCGGGTCCCACGCGCCGGGCAGTTTCCACCCGGCGGTGTTCGCGGCGGAAAAGCCGAAGAAGCGGCCGTAGTAATCCGCATCGCCGATCATCACTTGCGGCAGCGGCGCGCGCGGATCGATTGCGGTGAGGCTGGCGGTGACCAGCGCCTTGCCAAAGCCCTTGCCCTGCAGGCCCGGGAGCACGGCGACAGGGCCGACCATGATCATCGGGTGGGCGCGGCCATTCGCGTCATTCAGCGCCACCGGCCAGCACTGGATCGTGCCGGCGATATGTTCGCCTTCATCGAGCGCTGCGAACGAGAGGCCGGGGAGCCACTCGGTCCCTTCGCGCACCTTGTAGGCGGTGCGCCCGAAGCGGTCTGGCCCGAAGGCGGCATCGAGCACGTCCTCGATCAGCGCGGGGTCGATATCGGCAAGCGGGATCAGCGTGGCCAAAGCAGGACGGACCTTCGGGTGGTGGACAAGGTCCGCGCCGATAGCGGGCGCAGGGACGCGGGTCAAACGGAGCGGGGCAGGAATGGGGGCAGGCGTCGCCCTAGAGGATCACTTCCACCGGGGCCGGGCCGACCATGGCGTGAAGATCCCAGAACCGTTCGGCGATGCGTTCGGGCGCGAGATGGGTGCCGGGCTGGATCAGGCCGGTGACGGTGACCGTGCCGATCCGCAGCGGCGTGCCTTCCATTTCCTTGTGCAGCGACTGGGTCAGATTGCGGATGCCGGCTTTGCCGATCGCCAGCGAGGAGGCCGCCGGCCAGCCGGTGGGATCCAGCGCAAGGCCGCCGCCGGTGAGCAGGATAGTGCCGCGCCCGCGCGCCTGCATCATCGGCAAAACGGCCCGCACCGCTGCCAGCGCGCCGCCGACGTTGACGCGGAAATCGGTCATCAAGGCATCGAGCGGGATCTGCGAGGGCAGCGCCGGGGTGGCACTATAGGCATTGTAGATCAGCACATCGACCGGACCGAGATCGGCATCGACCGCGCGCACGGCTTCGGTCAGTGCGTCGAAGTCCTCAGCATCCACCGCGCGCAGATCGAGGTGGCGGCCCTGCTGCGCCATCTCGGCCGCGAGCGGGGCGGACTTTTCGGGGCTGCGGGCAAAGCCGGCAACGGCATAGCCGCCCGCCGCAAAACGCTGGGCCAGAGCTGCGGACAGCCCCGGCCCCATGCCGACAATCAGCGCAACAGGTGTGGTGGTCGGCATCGCATTACTCCCAAATGAGCCCTCTGGCAGTTCAGGATGCCCCCCGCTCAGCCTCCTGCGCGCGCCAGGAGCCGAAGCCGTGAATTGAACTCGCCTCGATCGACATAGCAACCGTGCAAATGGCGAAAGCCCGAGGCCGGATCGAAGGCCGCGCGCCCATGAAGGACGCGGCGGTTATCGAACACGATCATCTCCCCCGCCGCCAGCTTGAACGTGAGCTGGTATGCGGGATCGCGGGTCATCGCCATGAACGTGCGGTAAGCACGATAATAGGCGGGCATCACGGCGGCGTCCATGTCGAACATGCCGGCAATATGCGCGTTCCAGCGAATTTCGCTGACACGGCCTGCCCGGTCCAGCGTGATCACGGGCGCATGGGTGCGGATATCGGCATCGCGGTCGTGGAAGCGGAAGGGGATCGCCACTTCGCTGAGGAGGCGGAACGCTTCCGGATCGCGCGCGCGCAAGTCCTCCGCCAGCGCAAAGCCATCGGCAAACACCGAGCCGCCGCCTTCCGCCTCGTTGGCGAGGCAGTGGAGGAACTGGAAACCGGGCGGCACTTCCTGATTGGGCAGATCGGTGTGCAGCGGCAGTGTGACGGCGGTATAGGCAAGGTTGTTGGGATCGGGCTTGCTGACAACCTCGAACGACATGCCGAAGTTGGTTTCGCGCAGGAAGCCGATGCGGCAGGCGACCTCGACCCCGGCATCGAGGCGGTTATCCAGGCCATCGACGAGCGAGAGGCCGATTGTGGAGGTTTCTTCCATCCACGTGCGCAGCGCGCCGTCGTTGCCCAGGATCTGCGCAGCGGCAAAGCGGGGCACGCCTGCGGGGGTGAGATCAGCGTGCCAGAGCCGGGGCGGCACGGCAGCGGGATCGGCGGCAGGGCGGCCGGGGCGATGGGCATCAAGCAGTGCGAGCGGCATCACGCTGACGTGCCCATCGGCATAGTGCAGCGTGATCGTCTCACCGTCGTGCGAGGCCTGTTGCAGCACCGGGGCAGCATCGAGCGAAAGCAGATCGAGCACGCGCTCTTCGGTCTGCGGGTGAAACGCGGATGCGCAATTGTCGCGCAGCCAGAGCGTGGGGTAGGTGGCGGTCGTGCCGTCGGTGCAGTTCACGAGGAGGGTATCGGCCCGCACCTCAAGGGTCGAAACGTTCATCGATAAATCCCGTCATGTCGCAAAAAGGGTGATCGCGGGTGGAGCGGATCAGCCGTGCGGCGGCGGGCGCCAATCCTGCACTTTGCCATAGGCGAAGGACGCCGGGCGTCCGCCGATGGAAAAGTGGGAGCGGGAAGGTTCCATACCCTATGAGACTATGACCGGAGCCGCGTTGCAACAAGCGCAAAACGCGCCCGCACCGCATTGCCACCTGCGCTGCAGCATGGCACCCGTTTGGCGATGCACGAACCCAGCGCCGCTGCGCCAAGCCCCGAACCCGCGCACACTGCGTTTGGCACCACCCTGATCGGCCCTACCCTGATCGGCATCGGCGCGGCGACGGCGGCGGCGCATATCGGCAACAATTTCACGACCTACCTCGTCGGCGGGCTGATGGACCGTTTCGGCTTCACGCCCTTTGCCATGGGCGCGTGGAACATGGCCGAGACGCTGAGCTATGCTGCGGCGATGTTCATCGTGGCGCCGCGTGCGCGCAGGCTCGATGCGCGGGTTCTGGCGATGCTGGCGAGCGTGGTGGTGATCGCGGCGCAGGCAGGCTCGGCATTCACCGGGGCCTATCCGCTGCTGCTGGCCGGGCGGATCGGCACGGGGCTGGGCTTTGGTCTGATGAACAGCGCGCTCAATCTGGCGGCGGGGCGCACGGGCAATCCGGCGCGGTGGATCTCGCTCGGGATCGCGGTGCAGACACTGCTCTACAGCGGGATCGCGATCCTCGTGCCGCTGGTTGGGCGCGATTACGGCGCGAGCGGGATGTTCCTGGGCCTTGCGGGGATTTCCGTGCTGTTTGGCCTGTGCGCGCTGCTGTTGCCGGGAGGCAAGGGCAGTGCCGAAAGCGTTTCGGCGGGGAGGGCGCCCATCGGCGCAGAGGGCCTGCGGGTGCTGGCGGCGATGGCGCTGTTTGCCTTCGGGTCGCTGGCGATCTGGCCCTTCATCGAGCGCACGGCGCATGTGATCGGCATTCCTGCCACGCAGTTCGGGCTTTACCAGAGCGCGGCGGTGCTCGCGAGTGCGGTCGGCAATGCGGGGCTTGCCATGGTGATCGGCCGCCTGCCGCGCGCCTGGCCGCTGGCGGCCGCGCTGGGAGCCTGCGCGCTCACGTGCGGCCTGCTGACCACCGTGGGGAGCGAGGCGGCGTTTGCGGCGGCCTTCGTGGCCTTCATGGTGAGCTGGTTCCTGACTTATCCGCTGCTGCTGCGGCTCGCTTATGCGCAGCCTGCGGGGGAGCGGCTGGCGGTGATGACCACCGGCACCTGGCTGCTTTCGCAAAGCCTCGGCAGTCTTGCGGCGGGCGCGATGGCGCAGGGCTTTGGCGCCTATACGCTGATCGGGCCGGTGGGCGGCGTGATCTGCGCGCTGGCGATTGTCGCGGCGCTGCCGGTGGCGAGAAGGCTGGACCGGGAATATTCCAAAGCATCGTCATTGCGAGCGTAGCGAAGCAATCCAGAGCGTCAGGCAATCCGCTCTGGATTGCTTCGCTACGCTCGCAATGACGAGGACGGGTTGGCGAGCGCTAGGCCACGCTCGCCAGATAGGCATCCAGCTTGGCGACCAGCGCGGCCTTGTCTGCCGCCGGAAGCCACGCGGCCTCGAAGCCGTTGCGGGCAATGCCGGCGAGTTCGGCGCGGGTCAGATTGCTGCGAGTGACGGCGCGCAGGAGCACCTCGTTGATGTACTCGCTCGCCATGTAGGCCGGATCATCTGACGAGATCGTGACCTTCAGACCGGCATCCAGCATCGTGCGCACCACATCGACCGGCTGGGCCTCGCCCCGGCGCAAGGTGCCGGAGAACGTCGGGCAGACGGTGAAATACATCCCGCGCTGTTTCGCGATCGCGACGAGTTCGGGCGACTGGACGATGTTGCCGCCGTGGTCGATCCGATCGACCTTCAAGTCGACCAGCGCGGTGCGGATGTTCTTCAGCGTATCGACTTGATCGACATCGCAGTGCGCCGTCACGCGGAGCCCGTTGGCGCGGGCCTTGGCGAAGTGGGCGGCGAACTTTTCGGGCGGGTGGCCCGCTTCATCGGAATCGAGGCCGACGCCGATGAGGTGCTGCTTGAAGGGCAGCGCGGCATCGAGCGCGGCCATTGCGGATTCGGCGGTGAGATCCCGCACGAAGCACAGGATCAGCTGCGAGCGGATACCGAGTTTGGCCTCTGCATCGCGGCGGGCCCGGGTGATGCCTATGATCACGGCCTCCATCTGGACGCCGCGCTTCAGGTGCTCTTGCGGATCGAAGAACATCTCGGTGTAGATCACGTTCTGCGACGCTGCCTTGCTGAGGTAGGCATAGGCGAGATCGTAGAAATCCTGCTCCTTCAGCAGCACCTTCATCCCGTCGTAGTAGATCGCGAGGAAGCTCGGCAGATCGTGGTAGTTGTAGCTGGCCTTCATCGCGGCGACATCGGCGAACGGGAGGTTCAGGCCGTTGCGCGCGGCTAGGGCGAACTTCATTTCCGCCTCGAGCGTGCCTTCGAGGTGCACGTGGTATTCGCTCTTGGGCAGGCCGGTGATGAACCGGGCGAGCGCGGGATCGACACCGTCTGCCGGCGCGGCGGCACTTGCCCAGCGAGGCAGGATGGCGAGCGAGGCGGCGGCGGTCAGGCCGGCCATGAGTGTGCGGCGTGAGATCATGTATTCGGCCCCCGGTTTGTTCATTTGCGAACACATTCGGGATGCAGATGGGCAGGGTCAACCGGGTTTTGTGCAATGGGGTGTGCTGGAAATGAGGGCGCTTGAAGAAGTGACCCCTCCGTCAGCGCTTCGCGCTGCCACCTCCCCATTTGTCCCTGCGGGAAAAATGGGGAGGGAAAGTCAGGTCCTCCCCATTTTTGCGAAGCACAAATGGGGAGGTGGCCTGCCGTCAGGCAGGTCGGAGGGGTTCATTTAACTCTCCGCAAAGGTGAACGGCTCGGGCGTCTTGCGGTAATCGTCGGGGAGGATTTCGCGGCCCAGTGGCGGTTCGGCGCGGGCGGTGCAGGTGGCGCGGTTACACAGGCGGCAGGTGACGCCGATGGGGGTGGCCGCCGGTTGTTCGCCGCGCGCGTAGATGAGTTTGGCCGCGTGTTCGGCGGTGCAGCCGAGCGCAATGGCGCGCAGGACGGCCGGCTTGCCATGGCCGCCGCCACCCGAAGTGACACTGCGCGCCACGCTGAAGAAGCGCTCCCCGCCGGGGAGTTCGAGCCACTGGGTGAGCACTTCGCCGGGGCGGCGGAAGCAATCGTGCAAGGTCCAGAGCGGGCATCCGCCGCCGTGCGCGGCAAAGGGGAAGCCCGCGCCGTCGAGCCGCTTGGAGACATTGCCCGCCGCATCGACGCGGATGAAAAAGAACGGCACGCGTTCCTGTCCCGGTCGGTTCAGCGTGGTGAGGCGGTGGGCGACTTGCTCGAAGCTGGCGCCGAACTGGCCGGAGAGCGCCTCGATATCATAGGCGCGGGCCTCCACCGCGCGGGCGAAGCGGTCGTAGGGCATGATCAGCGCGGCGGCGCCATAGGCGGCTGCTGCCCGGCGCACGAGCTGGGCTGCGGTCTCGCTGGCAAAGCTCGCGCCGCGCACGAGGGCGGCGATCTCGCTCCTCAGCGCGGTGTAGGCGATGTGCAGCGCCATCTGCCAGCGGCGGGCCTGCGGGCTGAGGGTTTCGTCGATCAGCAGCTGTTCGGCGTGGCGATCATAGCGGCGCAGCGCGTCCATCATGATGTCTGCGGGCATGAGGCGGACGCGCAGGCCCTGGCTGCGCAGATATTCGGCAAGGCCGCCTTCCTGCAGGCCGCCAAGCTTTTCGATCTCCTCGGCGAGCGCTTCGGCCTTGCTGTCGAGCGCGGGGAAATAGTTGCGGCGCTGCGCGACGAAGCGGCGGGCTTCGGCCAGGGGATTGGCCGAATCGCTGCCGCCCGCGCCGCCGCGCAGGCCCGCGAGCGCCTGCTGTTCGCGCATGTAGGCGGTGTGGAGGCGCAGCATCGCCTCGGTAATGCCGGGGTAGCTGGTGGCGACGTCGGCCACTTCGAGCGGGGGCAGATCGATCTCGGCGAAGATCGGATCGCGAAGCACGTCAGAAAGGCGGCGGGCATAATCGTCGCGCTCATCCGCCGCGAGTTCGCTGACGTCGAGCTTGTAGGCGCGGGCGAGGCGCAGCAGGAGATCGGCGGTGAGCGGGCGTTGGTTGCGTTCGAGCAGCGCGATATAGCTGGGCGAAATCGCCAGATCATCGGCCATCACGGCCTGGGTGAGACCAAGTTCGCGGCGCAGGCGCTTCAAGCGGGGGCCGAGGTAGAGCGGGCGCGATTCCATGGTTTGTACCGGTCCTGTGACGTCAGAGTAAGGGCTGCACAACTTTACAAGCATATTCTGTAAAGTTTGACAACATGACCGCGCTGCGGGTTTCGCGGGCGCCTTCGCGGGTCTAGCCGGGGGGCATCAAGCCTACCCCAGACAGGAAGCGAGACCCATGACCTACTCCCAGACCATCAACGAAGCCGCCAAGGCCATTGCGCCGAATGGCCAGCCCTGGGATGGGATCGACGCTGCCTCGGTGGCCCGCATGCGTCTGCAGAACCGCTTCCAGACCGGGATCGACATCGCGAAGTACACCGCCAAGATCATGCGCGCCGATATGGCCGCCTATGATGCTGACCCGGCGAAGTACACGCAGTCGCTGGGCTGCTGGCACGGCTTCATCGGCCAGCAGAAGATGATTTCCATCAAGAAGCACTTCGGCACGACCAAGGGCCGCTACCTCTACCTTTCGGGCTGGATGGTTGCCGCGCTGCGCAGCGAGTTCGGCCCGCTGCCCGATCAGTCGATGCACGAAAAGACAAGCGTTCCGGCGCTGATCGAGGAGCTCTACACGTTCCTGCGCCAGGCTGATGCGCGCGAGCTGGGCGGGCTGTTCCGCGAGCTGGATGCCGCCAAGGCTGCGGGTGATGCGGTCAACACGCACCGCCTGCTCCACAAGATCGACGAATATCAGACCCACGTGGTGCCGATCATCGCCGATATCGATGCCGGCTTCGGCAATGCCGAGGCGACCTATCTCCTCGCCAAGAAGTTCATCGAAGCGGGCGCCTGCTGCATCCAGATCGAGAACCAGGTCTCGGACGAAAAGCAGTGCGGCCACCAGGACGGCAAGGTGACCGTGCCGCACGAGGACTTCCTCGCGAAGATCCGGGCGGTTCGCTACGCTTTCCTCGAACTCGGCGTTGATGACGGCGTGATCGTTGCGCGCACCGACAGCCTTGGTGCGGGCCTCACGAAGCAGATCGCTTTCGTGAAGGAGCCGGGCGACATTGCCGACCAGTACAACAGCTATCTCGATTGCGAGGAAGTCGATGCGGGCGCGCTCGGCCACGGCGATGTGCTGATCAGCCGCGATGGCAAGCTGATGCGCCCCAAGCGCCTGCCTTCCAACCTGTTCCAGTTCCGCCCCGGCACCGGCGAGGACCGCTGCGTGCTCGACGGCATCAACAGCCTGCAGAACGGCGCGGACCTGCTGTGGATCGAGACCGAGAAGCCCCACATCGGCCAGATCGGCGGCATGGTGCGCCGCATCCGCGAGGTGATCCCCAACGCCAAGCTGGTCTACAACAACTCGCCCAGCTTCAACTGGACGCTGAACTTCCGTTGCCAAGTGTTCGATGCCTGGGCCGCCGAGGGCAAGGACGTGAGCGCCTATGACCGGGCGCGGCTGATGAGCGTGGACTACGACGGCACCGCGCTGGCCGACGAGGCCGACGAGCGCATCCGCACCTTCCAGCGCGATTCGGCGCGGGAAGCGGGGATCTTCCACCACCTCATCACCCTGCCGACTTATCACACCGCGGCGCTCAGCACCGACAATCTGGCCCGCGAATACTTCGGTGATGCCGGCATGCTCGGCTACGTCAAGAACGTCCAGCGCGAGGAAATCCGCCAGGGCATTGCCTGCGTGAAGCACCAGAACATGGCCGGTTCCGACCTTGGCGATGATCACAAGGAATACTTCGCTGGCGAGGCGGCCCTGAAGGCGGGCGGCGCGCACAACACCATGAACCAGTTTGCTGCATAACCAGATTTTGAGGAGCAAGGACAATGGCTGAACCGACCCGGGCCCGTGCGGTCCTTTCCACCGAAGACTTCAAGCTGATCCGCGAGGCAGTGCTGCACTACCTCAAGGTGATCGAGGACCAGCCGGAATCGGTGAAGTTCTCACACCTTTATCACCGACTTGGGAGTGCGATGGGCCGCTAAGGCCGCGCAGCGCACCTGACGACACTTTCCTGGGGAGGAAAGCTGGCCCGCCGTGCGATCCGTCGCGCGGCGGGCCTTTTTGCGTCAGAGCCCGGCGCGCCACTGGCTGAGGCGCGCGACGGCATCTTCGAGCATGGCAGGCGGCTTGCAGTGGCACAGCCGCACGATGGTGGTGGGGCCGCCTTCTCCTTCCCACAGGGCCGAGAGTGGGATCGAGGCGACACCCGCCTCGCGCACCGCGCGTTCGCTGAAGGCTGTGTCATCCAGCGTGATGTCGCTGGCGGCAAGATCAATGCAGGCAAACCATGTGGCCGCGCTTTCAAGCACGGTGAAGCCGGCTTGCGCGAGGCCATCGACCAGCACGCACCGCGAGGCTGACCAATCGGCGTGGAGCGCGGCGGTGATCCCCGGATCGGCGAGGCCCTCGGCAGCGGCCCACTGCAGCATCGGCGGCGTGGTGAAAGTGAGGAACTGGTGCGCCTTGGCTAGCACACCGGCGAGCGCGGCATCTGCCACCATCCAGCCGACTTTCCAGCCCGTGGCGCCGAAGATCTTGCCCGCGGAGCCGATCTTGATCGTGCGCTCTCCCATGCCGGGCTCTGCCAGCAGCGAGCGATGCGTACGGCCATCGAAGCGCACGGCCTCCCAGACTTCATCGCAAATGGCGACCAGATCGTGCTCGCAGGCCACGCGGGCGAGCATCGCCAGTTCGTCCGCGCTCGCGACCGACCCGGTGGGATTGAGCGGATCGTTGAGGATCAGCGCGCGGGTGCGCGGGGTGATCGCCGCGCGAATCGCCACCTCGTCGTATGACCAGTGCGGCGGGCCAAGCGGCACGAAAACCGGAACACCGCCCGCACGGCGCACCAGCGGCGCATAGGCATCGTAGGCGGGCGAAAAGAGCAGGACTTCGTCGTTCGCGCCGACCACGGCGAGGATCGCTGCGGCCACCGCCTCTGTCGCGCCCGAGGTGACGACGACTGCATCGCGGGTGAGGGCCAGGCCCTGGGTCCGGCCGTAGAACGCGGCCACGGCATCGCGCAGTTCGGGCAGGCCCATGCTGGGCGGATACTGCTGCGAGCGCGTTTCCATTGCGCGTATTGCGGCGACGGTGAGCGCGGCTGGCGGCGGGCTATCGGGAAAACCCTGCCCCAGATTGATCGCGCCGAGGCTGCGGGCAAGGCCCGACATGTGCTCAAACACGGTGACGGGCATGTCGGCGTAGATCGGGTTGAGGTGCAGCTTGTTCATCGCCGGCCACGCTAGCGCGGCAGGCGCCGCTCGCAAGCCTTCGTGTCATTCCCCTGAGGGAAGAAGAGCAGGCCAGTGTTAGCTGGCTGGGGCGGGAGGATTCGAACCTCCGAATGCCGGTACCAAAAACCGGTGCCTTACCACTTGGCGACGCCCCAGCGGGAAGGCGCGCTTATAGCGGCGCACTTGCGAATGAAAAGGGGCGGATGGGGCAGGAATTGCCCCATCCGCAGTTCGTTCAGAGAACGCCTTCTGGCAGGGCGGCGAAATCGGCCGCGCTGTGGCGTTCGAGAATGCCCTTGTTGGTGTTGACGAGGCGTCCGCGCTTCACGCCGGGGCGCGCGTCGATTTCAGCGACCCAGCGGCCGACGGCTTCGTATTCGTGCATCGAAAGGAAGGTTGCCGCCTCGCCATAAGCCTCGCCGCGATAGATGTTGCCGAGCCACGGGTAGGCCGACATGTCGGCGATCGAATAGTCATCGCCGCCAAGGAAGCGGGTTTCCTTGAGGCGGTTGTTGGCCACATCGAACAGGCGCTTGGTCTCCATCGAATAGCGATCGATCGCATATTCGATCTTGAACGGCGCGTAGTGATAGAAGTGGCCGAAGCCGCCGCCCATGAACGGCGCGGAGCCGACCTGCCAGAACAGCCACGAAAGCACTTCGGCGCGGGCGGGGCCGGACGCGGGGAGGAAGTGGCCGAACTTTTCAGCCAGATGCACCAGCATCGCGCCCGATTCGAAGATGCGGAACGGCTCGGGCCCGCTGCGATCCACCATCGCGGGGATCTTCGAGTTGGGGTTCACATCGACAAAGCCGCTGCCGAACTGATCGCCTTCGAAGATCTTGATCAGCCACGCATCGTATTCCGCAGCCGTGATGCCAAGCTCGAGCAGCTCTTCGAGCATGATCGTGACCTTCTGGCCATTGGGCGTGCCGAGCGAATAGAGCTGGAAGGGATGCTCGCCCACCGGCAGCTCCACTTCGCGCTGCGCGCCTGCGGTGGGGCGGTTGACGGCTGCAAAGGCGCCGCCATTGGATCTGTCCCAGGTCCAGACCTTGGGGGGCACGTAGTCTTCAGACATCGGATCATCTCCTTGGGGTAGTTCTGCTTGGCGCCAAGAGTGGCGCTGCGCCGCACGGATGGCAAGGCACATGCCGGGCGCAGATTATCTGCAGCGAGGCCTCGTTATTCTATCGCGCGAGAGCCTCCAGCGCGGGCACCAGTTCGTCGAAGTGGCCGATCACCGCATCGGCACCGAGTTCGTCTGGCGGCAGATCGCAGAAGCCGAAGCGCACGGCGACCACCGGCATGGCAGCCGCGCGGGCAGCGCCGACATCGAACGTGGTATCGCCAACGAACGCAGCCATTCCGCCGCCGCAGCGCGCCACCATTTCGTTGAGCATGTCGGGCGCGGGCTTGGCGCGGCCCGGGCCGAGCGTATCGCCGCCGATGATCGTGGCGAAGCGGGGCGTGAGGCCGAGTTCATCGAACAGGCGGCGGGCCAGATCTTCGCGCTTGTTGGTGGCCACGGCGAGGTGGACGCCGCGCGCGGCCAGCGCTTCCAGCATCTCCGGCCCGCCGGGAAACAGCGCGGTGTGGCGGGCGATGTTTGCCGCATAGAAGCCCACCAGAACGTCCTGCAGCGCGGGCACATCGATGCCTTCATAGCCGCCGCTTTCGGCGAGGGCAGCGCGCAGCATCTGCCCGGTGCCGCCGCCAATGAACCGACGCGCTTCCTCCACCGGCACGAGCGGGCGGCTGATATGCGCCAGCGCGTGGTTGAGCGCGTGGCCAAGGTCCTGCGCGGTATCGAGCAGCGTGCCATCAAGGTCGAAGCCGACGATCTGGAAGGGAAAGTCCGTCATGGGGCATTCCGTGGCGAGCCATTCTGGAAACTGCAAGCAAATGCTGGCAAGGAACGCGCATGACTGACACGGCTTCCCCGCTCGCACTGGTTGTCCTCGCCGCTGGCAAGGGCACCCGCATGAAAAGTGACCTCCACAAGGTGCTGCATCCCATCGCCGGGCGGCCCATGCTGATGCATCTGCTGGCCAGCGCCGATGCGCTGGAGCCGCAGCGCAAGGTGGTCGTGGTGGGCGCGGGGCGCGAGCAGCTGGCGGCGGCGCTGGGGACAAGCGCGGAGCTGGCCGTGCAAGACCCGCAGCTGGGCACCGGCCACGCGGTGCAACAGGCGGAAGGGGCGCTGGCGGGCTTTGCGGGCGATGTGCTGATCCTTTATGGCGATGTGCCTTTCGTGCGCACCGAGACCATGCGCGCGATGCTGGAGCGGCTGCATGGGCCGGACAAGCCGGCGGTGGTCGTGCTGGCGTTCGAACCGGAGGATGCGCTGCAATATGGCCGCGTGATCGCGCAAGGCGGCGCCGTGCAGAAGATGGTCGAGCACAAGGATGCGACCGAGGCGGAGCGCGCCTGCCGCTTGTGCAACTCCGGCCTGATGGCGGTGCGCGGCGACGAGCTGTTCAAGCTCCTCGCGCGCGTGGGGAACGACAATGCGCAGGGCGAATACTACCTCACCGATATCGTCAACGTGGCGAACGGCGATGGGCGGGTCTGCGCGGTGGTGGTGACAGACGATCCCGATGAAGTGGCGGGGATCAACAGCCGCGCCGAACTCGCCGAAGCGGAAGGCCGCTGGCAGAAGAAGCGCCGCCTTCAGGCTATGGCCGATGGCGCAAGCCTTGTTGCGCCCGAGACGGTTTGGTTCGCGTGGGACACGCAGCTTGGCCGCGATGTGACCGTGGAGCAGAACGTGGTGTTCGGCCCGGGCGTGACCGTGGCGGACAACGTGGTGATTCACGCTTTCTGCCATATCGAGGGCGCGCGGCTGGCCAGCGGCACATCGGTGGGCCCCTTTGCGCGGCTGCGGCCCGGCGCGGTGCTGGAGGAGAAGGCGCGCGTCGGCAATTTCGTCGAGGTGAAGAACGCAGTGCTGCACGCGGGCGCCAAGGCCAACCACCTCACCTATCTGGGCGATGCCGACGTGGGCGCGGGCGCGAACATCGGCGCGGGCACGATCACCTGCAACTATGATGGCTATTTCAAGTATCGCACGGTGATCGGCGAGCGGGCGTTCATCGGCTCCAACTCCGCGCTGATCGCGCCGGTGAAGATCGGTGCGGATGCCATTGTCGCGGCGGGCAGCGCCGTCAGCCGCGATGTGGCGGATGGCGAGCTGCGGCTGGTGCGCGCGGAGCAGCTGGTCAAGCCCGGCTGGGCCGACCGCTTCCACGATGCGATGAAGCGCAAGAAGGCAGAGCGGAAGTAGCGCCATGCCCATCGCCCAAATCAATGTCGCGCGTTTTCGACGCGCCAAGGTGGACCCTGCCAACCAGGCGTTCATGGACGCGCTCGATCATGTGAACGCGCAGGCCGATGTGGCGGATGGGTTCATCTGGCGGCTGGTGGGTGAAGGCGATGCCAACGATGCCACCGCGATCGAGGCGGTGGCAGGAGACGCCGATTTCATCGTCAACCTTTCGGTTTGGCGCGATGTGCCCTCGCTGGAAGCTTTCGCCTATCGGCAGGCCGATCACCGCGCGGTGCTGGCGCGGCGGGGCGAGTGGTTTGCGCCGATGGAGCCCTCGCTGGCGTTGTGGGAGGTGCCCGAAGGTCATATCCCGAGCGTGGCCGAGGCGCTGGACAAGCTGGCCGAGATGGGGCGCGAGGGGCCGAGCGCGGCGGTGTTTACCTTTCGCTGGTGGCGCGAGAACCGCTAGGCCGCGTGGATCAGTTCCGACGACGGGTTACGCCCAGTTGCAGACGCTTATTGAGTCGCTATTTTCACCGCATGAACCGAATCACGATGGTCGCCTTATTGGCGACGTTATTGACCGGCTGTTGGGAAGTTCGCGACGATCCTATCGGCTTCCAAATCCATTCTACCGATACAGAATCCTTTCTGGCACAGTGCGTAAGCCAGAACTGGGACCATGCTTTTCCAAGGTTTTTCCCGATCGAGGGGAAGGTCCATCGGACCTTCCAAACATACAACAGGATTGTCGTTTCGATTGTGCCGGAGGAGCATGGGCAACGGCTGGTTGCTCGGACACCTATAAAGCTCACTCCAGAAATGG
>CANGJB010000020.1 GCA_947453945.1 Sphingomonadaceae bacterium | reverse complement strand
GGCACCGCGGTCAACGTGCAGGCCATGGTCTTTGGCAACATGGGCGAAACCTCGGCCACTGGCGTTGCCTTCACCCGCGATCCCGCGACCGGCGAGCGCGCCTATTACGGCGAATGGCTGGTCAATGCGCAGGGCGAGGATGTCGTCGCCGGCATCCGCACGCCGCAATACCTGACGAAAGCCGCGCGCGAGCGGGCCGGCGCCAAGCCGCTCTCGATGGAAGAGGCGATGCCTGCGGCCTATGGCGAGCTGGCGCGCGTGTTCGATCTGCTCGAAGCGCACTACAAGGACATGCAGGACATCGAGTTCACCGTCGAGCAGGGCAAGCTGTGGATGCTGCAGACCCGCTCGGGCAAGCGCACCGCCAAGGCCGCGCTCAAGATGGCGGTGGACATGGCCCTCGAAGGCCTGATCGATGAAGCCACTGCGGTAAAGCGCGTCGATCCCATGGCGCTCGATCAGCTCCTCCACCCCACGCTCGATCCCAGCGCCCCGCGCGAAGTGCTCACCCGCGGCCTGCCGGCCTCGCCGGGCGCTGCCACCGGCGCGATCGTGTTCGATGCGGATAGCGCCGAACATCGCGCCCAGATGGGCGAGGACGTGATCCTCGTACGCATCGAAACAAGCCCCGAGGACATTCACGGCATGCATGCCGCCAAGGGCGTGCTCACCGCGCGCGGCGGCATGACCAGCCACGCCGCCGTGGTCGCGCGCGGCATGGGGCGTCCTTGCGTCTCGGGCGCCTCGGGCCTCTCGATCGACATGGCCACGCGCACCGCGCGCATGGGCAACCGCGAGGTGAAGGAAGGCGATGTCATCACGCTCGATGGCTCAAACGGCGATGTCATGCTCGGCGCGGTGCCGATGGTGGAGCCCGAACTGGTCGGTGATTTCGCCGTCCTCATGGAGTGGGCCGATCGCCACCGGCGCATGAAAGTGCGCGCCAACGCCGAGACGCCGCTTGATTGCCAGGTCGCGCGCCAGTTTGGTGCCGAAGGCGTGGGGCTGTGCCGAACCGAACACATGTTCTTCGATGCGGGCCGTATCTCGCTGGTCCGCCAGATGATTCTGGCTGAGGACGAAGCCACCCGCCGCCGCGCACTGGATGCGCTGCTGCCCGAACAGCGCGCCGATTTCACTGCGATCTTTGAGGTGATGGCCGGGCTTCCCGTCACCATCCGCCTGCTCGATCCGCCGCTCCACGAATTCCTCCCCCATGGTGAGGGCGAATTTGCCGAGCTTTCCGAAGCCACCGGCCTCGGCGTCGATCACCTCAAGCGCCGCGCTGGCGAACTGCATGAATTCAACCCGATGCTCGGGCACCGCGGCTGCCGCCTCGGCATCACGTTCCCTGAAATCTACGAAATGCAGGCCCGCGCCATTTTCGAGGCCGCTTGCGACGTCGCGGAAAAGTCCGGCGCGGCTCCCGTGCCCGAAGTGATGATCCCGCTCGTCGCCACCAAGCGCGAGCTGCTCATCCTGCGCGCGCTGGTTGACCGCGCCGCCGAGGCCGTCTTCGCTGAAAAGGGCCGCCGCCTCGAATACCTCGTCGGCACGATGATCGAACTGCCGCGCGCCGCGCTGATGGCGGGCGAGATCGCGGAGGAAGCCAAGTTCTTCTCGTTCGGCACCAACGATCTGACGCAGACAACGCTGGGCGTCTCGCGCGATGACGCCGCCCGGTTCCTCGGGCCCTATGTCGAACAGGGCATCTACCCGCGCGATCCCTTCGTCAGCCTTGATATCGAGGGTGTCGGCCAGCTGGTCGAAATGGCGGCGGTGCGCGGGCGCGAAACCCGGCCTGACATCAAGCTCGGCATCTGCGGCGAACACGGCGGGGATCCGGCCTCAATCGCGTTCTGCGAGAAAGTCGGCCTCGATTACGTCTCGGCCAGCCCCTACCGCGTGCCCATTGCGCGGCTTGCGGCGGCGCAGGCGGCATTGGGTTAAGTCTATCCATCACGTCATACCCGCGATGGCGGGAATCCAGGGCCCCTGGCGCTGTGCCACTCTGGATCCCCGCCTTCGCGGGGATGACGAGATGGAGGTTACGGCATGCAAGGGCAATGGCCCTTGCCCACCGGAAGCCGTTTTTCAGAACTTTGGTGGGCGCAGCGCCTTGTTCCACCCGCTGAGGGTCAGGATCGCGAACCGCTCAGTCACCCGGCCTTCGCCATCCGCCATCGCCGCAAACGCCGCCTCGGCCCGCGCCAGCCCGGCCTTGCCGAGCGGCGGTCCCGGCCGGGCGAGGCAATTGCCGAGTCCCTGCGCGCGCAAGTCTGCGACAAGGCGGCGCAGGCTGCGGTAGCGCACGTCGAGCGTGCGGCTGTCGCTCATGGGTTCGGCAAAGCCGCAGCGCTGGAGGAGATCGCCGCCGGCGCGCACGTCGACTTGCGGGTGCAGGCGCGCGGCGGGGCGATCGCCGTCGGTTTCCGCCATGATCTGCCGCAAGGCGGGAACGCTGCCCGCGCCGCACAGGGTCATCACCGCAAGCCCGCCCGGGGCCAGCGCGCGGCGGATGTGGAGCATGGCGCCGGGCAGATCGTTGACCGTGGCAAGCGTGCCCAACTGGACGATGAGATCGAAGCCCGGGCCGGGGAAGGGCTGTTCTTCGTCGATGGCCTGTTCGCCGGGCAGCGGCGCGGGATCGGCACGCACGACTGCGCAGCCCCCTGCCGCTAGCGCTTCGGCCAGACGCCCGGCGGTATCGCCCACGATCAGCGCACGGGCCGGCTGGTGGCGGAGGAACGACAGGCGGTCGAGCACGTCCTCGGCCATGTCTTCGGCCAGAAAATCCGGCGCATCGGCGCGGCGTTCGAGCACACGCAGGCGCCGGCGCATCGCGCGGCGGCGAGCGGGGACGAATATCGTCGGGGGAGGGGCGCTGGCCATGGCCGAGGCTCCTGCCGTGCGGCGCGCCAAATGCCAAGTCTCTCTTGCCAAGCGCGGGCGGCGGGCAGACACTCGGCGGTATGGCGAAGGCTGCGTTCCTGTCCCCGCTGGTCGATCTGGTGTTCCCGCCGCGCTGCCCGCTGTGCGGCGATGCCCTGGCGCAGCAAGGGGGGCTGTGTGCCGCCTGCTGGAGCCAGCTGGCCGTTCCCGGGGAACCGGCTTGCTGCACCTGCCAGCGCCCGCTGCCCGATAGCGTGGTGCGTTCCGGCGAAGTGCAATGCGCGCCGTGCATGGCCAGCCCGCCGCGCCATGCGGGGATCGCGGCGGCGACGCTGTATAACGCCGCTTCGCGCGAACTGGTGCTGGCGTTCAAGCGCGGGAAGCGAATTGCGCTGGCGGATTTGCTCTCGCGGCTGATGGTGGGACGCCTGCCGGAGCTGGAGGGCGAATGGCTGGTGGTGCCGGTGCCGCTGCATCGCGGGCGATTGTGGGAGCGCGGCTTCAACCAGTCGGCGCTGCTTGCTGCGCGAATCGCTCGTTCGATCCGCCAGCCGCTGGTGGTCGATGGCCTGGTGCGCATGCGGCGCACGCCTTCACTCGGCGGGCTCGGTAAACGCGCGCGGGCCGAAGCGCTGCGCGGGGCGATTTCGGCGCATCCGCGCCGCGCCGCGCGGCTCAAGGGGGCAAACGTGCTGCTGGTCGATGATGTGCTGACCAGCGGGGCGACCACGGATGCCTGCCTCGCCGCCTTGCGCAAGGCCGGGGCGGGCGAGGTGCGGATCGCCTGCTTTGCCCGGGTTCTCGATGAAGCGCTGGATCAGGCGGGCCGTGGGGATGCGCCACTGGCGGCGTGAACCGGCCCCAGAACCCGGCCCTGAAACACGAAACGCCCGGAGCGTTAACTCCGGGCGTTCCCGTGACGATATCTGATCAGCACCGGCTCCATCCTGTCATCAACCGCCCCCTAGCGGTTTCCAGCTTGTGCTGGTCTGTGACGGACGGCGACTGGTGCCGAAAACCCTGAACTCTGGCCTTTTTGCCTGCGCCCGGATGTTCACCCAGTGCGCGGTGCAGCTCCCTCAAGCCGCACTTTGTTCATCCGCGATTGCGGGCCGCGGTGAAAGAGCCATGTGCAGTAGCCGTGGATTTTGGGAGGGGCATGTGGTTATCGTGCAACAAAATGATGCCGACATCGGCTTCAAAAGCGAAAGGCCCGTCTCATTTCCACGCAATCTTCCGAAACCGACCTTCGCGAGCAGGGCGACGTGTTCATGCCGCGCTTCGATTCTGCGGGCCTTGTGACCGCCATCGCCCTAGATCATGCCAGCGGCCGGCTGCTGATGGTGGCGCATATGGATGCCGAGGCGATCGCCCGCACCCGCGAGACTGGCTTTGCCCACTTCCATTCGCGTTCGCGCGGGCGGCTGTGGATGAAGGGTGAAACCTCGGGTCACGTGCTCAAGGTGATCGAGATCCGGGTCGATTGTGATCAGGATGCGCTGGAACTGAGGGTCGAGGCGGCGGGGCCGGCCTGCCACACCATGGCGCCATCGTGCTTTTACCGGCGGCTTGCGGCAGACGGCGGGCTTGAGCGGATCGAAGATTGACGCTTACGTAAAGGGTAGTTAGGTCGCAGGGCATGTCCTCGCGCCCCATCACCACGAGTCCGGCCAATACCGCGAGCCCCGAACGCAGGGGCGCCGCACAGGCCCGCCGGGCTGGTCCAGTCCGCAGCGGCGATCACGCTGCCCGTGAAGATCATACGGGCCACTTGCACCAGCCCGATGCCCTGGCGCGCGAGCAGTTCACTATCTCGGACCTTTCGGCAGAGTTCGACGTGACCGCGCGCGCGCTGCGGTTCTATGAGGACGAGGGGCTGATCGCGCCGACCCGCGTGGGCCTGGCGCGGATCTATTCCAAGCGCGACCGCGCGCGGCTGGCGTGGATCATGCGCGCCAAGAACGTGGGCTTCAGCCTCTCCGAAATCCGCGACATGATCGACTTGTACGATCTGGGCGACGGGCGGGCCAAGCAGCGCCGCGTCACGATCGACAAATGCCGCGAGCGCATCGACAACCTGAAGCGCCAGCAGGCCGATATCAACGCTACGATTGCCGAACTGACCAGTTTCGTGGCGCTGCTGATCGACCGCGAGAAGCAGGAAGGTCGATACGTCGACCCCGAATAGTCTTTCGAGAGGACCTGACCCATGCCCGTTTTCCAGGCGCCGACCCGCGACACCCGTTTCGTTGTCAACGAAGTGCTGGGCCTTGAAGCCTATGGGCATCTGCCGGGCTTCGCGGCGGCCACGCGCGATCTGACCGACAGCGTGATCGAAGAGGCCGGGCGCTTCGTCAACGAAGTGATCGCCCCGCTCAATCTTTCGGGCGATCAGGAAGGCTGCACGCGTCATCCGGATGGCAGCGTCACCACGCCCAAGGGCTTCAAGGAAGCCTATGCCCGCTATGTCGAGGCGGGCTGGGGTACGCTTGCCGCGCCCGAAGCATTGGGCGGGCAAGGGCTGCCGCATGTCATGGGCTTTGTTGTGGAGGAGTACCTCGCCAGCGCCAACCAGGCCTTCGCGATGTATCCCGGCCTTGCCAACGGCGCGATCTCGGCGCTGGTGTCCAAGGGCTCGCCCGAGCAGCAGGCGACCTATCTGCCCAAGATGGTGAGCGGCGAGTGGCTCGGCACGATGAACCTGACCGAGCCGCACTGCGGCACCGATCTCGGCCTCATCCGCACCCGCGCGGAGCCGCAGGCGGATGGCTCTTACGCCATCACCGGCACCAAGATCTTCATCTCGGCAGGCGATCACGACCTCAGCGAGAACATCGTCCACCTCGTGCTGGCGAAGACGCCGGGCGCGCCGGAATCGAGCAAAGGCATCTCGCTGTTCATTGTGCCGAAGTTCATGGTGAACTCGGATGGCTCATTGGGCGCGCGCAACGCCGTCTCGGTCGGATCGATCGAGCACAAGATGGGCATCCACGGCAACGCGACTTGCGTGATGAACTACGATGGCGCGAAGGGCTGGCTGGTCGGCGAGGAGAACAAGGGCCTCGCCGCGATGTTCATCATGATGAACGCGGCGCGGCTCGGCGTCGGTATTCAGGGTCTCGCGCAGGCGGAAGCTTCGTACCAGAACGCCGTGCTCTATGCGGTGGAACGGCGGCAGGGACGCGCGCTGACCGGCCCGGCAGAGCCCGAGCAGAAGGCTGATCCGATCCTCGTCCACCCCGATGTGCGGCGGATGCTGATGGACGCCAAGATGTTCATCGGCGGGATGCGCGCGCTGTGCCTGTGGGGGGCGCTGCAGGTCGATCTCTCGCACAAGGCCGCGACCGAGGCGGAGCGGATTGACGCCGATGATCTCATCAGCCTGCTAACCCCCGTGATCAAGGGCTACGGCACCGACATGGGCTACAAGACCGCGACCGACATGCAGCAGGTGTGGGGCGGGCACGGCTATATTGCCGAGAACGGCATGGACCAGTTCGTGCGCGATGCGCGCATCGCGATGATTTACGAAGGCGCCAACGGCGTGCAGGCTATGGATCTCGTCGGCCGCAAGCTGGCGCTGAATGGCGGGCGTGCGATCCAGCGGCTGTTTGCGATCATCGATGCCGAATGCGCCGAAGAGAGCGCGCCTGATACCTATGGCGAGACGGTGAAGCTGGTGGCCGAGCGCCTCGCCAAGGCCTCCGCGCACCTCAAGGCCGCGACCATGTGGTTCATGCAGCACGGCATGGCCGACCGCAACGCGATCGGCGCAGGCGCCTATGCCTACATGACGCTGACCGGCGTGGTTTCGCTGGGCCTGATGTGGCTGCGCATGGCCAAGGTTTCCGCAGCGGCACTTCAGGCCGAAGGCGCGGACCGCGCGTTCTACGAAGCCAAGCTGCTCTGCGCCAAGCACTGGGCCTTGCGCTTCGCTCCGCAGGCGGGTTCGCTGCGCTATGAGGTCGAGGCCGGCGCGGAGACGGTGATGGGGCTGACGGCGGAGCAGTTCGCCGCTTAGAAAACTTCCGCAAACAGGCCCGCCAGCGCTGCCCAGCTCTGGCGGTCTGCGCTGGCGTCATAGCCGATGGCGGGAAGCCCACGTGCGTCGCTGCCGGGATCGGTGAAGCCGTGGCGGACGCCGCTATAGGCATGGAAGTGCCAGTTCGCCCCGGCTGCGTCCATTTCCTCCCAGAAGGCGGTGACGTGTGATCGCGGCACAAGCGGATCGGCATCGCCGTGGCAGACGAGGATGCGCGCCTTGACCGCGCCGGGTACGGCGGGGCGGCCGGTTTCGAGGATGCCGTGGAAGCTTGCCGCCAGCACCAGATCGGCGCCTTCACGTGCCAGTTCGAGCGCGGCCTGCCCGCCCATGCAATAGCCGATGGCGGCGGCCTTGAGCCCCTGCGCTTCGGGCTGTCCAGTTAGCGCAGCGAGCCCGACGCTTAGGCGCGCACGGTAACCATCGACCGACGCCCGCAGTACGCCTGAAAGCTGCATCGAATGCTCGAAATTGCCCACTGGCTCGCCATAGAAATCGGCGATCATCGCGATGAACCCGGCCTCTGCCAGCATCGCGGCGCGGCGCTCCATCGGCGGGTTTGCGTTCATGATTGTCGGTAGCACGAGCACCGCGCCGCGCGCCGCGCCGATAGGGCGGGCGAGCCACCCCGTCAGCGCGGTATCTCCATCCGTGTAGGCGATGGGTTCAAGCGCCATCCTGCTTACTCCGGCAGGAAGTCCGGCACCGAGAGATAGCGCTCGCCGGTATCGTAGTTGAAGCCGAGCACGCGGCTGCCGGCGGGCAGCTCGGGCAGCTTCTGCGCGATGGCGGCGAGCGTGGCGCCTGAACTGATGCCCACCAGCATGCCTTCCTCGCGCGCGGCGCGGCGGGCCCATTCCTTGGCATCGGCGGGATCGACCTGGATCGCGCCGTCAATGGCCTGGGTGTGAAGGTTCCCCGGGATGAACCCGGCGCCGATGCCCTGGATCGGATGCGGCGCGGGCTGGCCGCCCGAGATAACCGGCGAAAGCGTGGGCTCCACAGCCCAGGCCTTGAGCGCGGGCCAGTGCTGCTTCAGCATTTCCGCGCAGCCCGTGAGGTGACCGCCGGTGCCGACGCCGGTGATCAGCGCGTCAATGGGCGTATCGGCAAAGTCTTCGAGGATTTCCACGGCGGTGGTCCGCACATGGACAGCAACATTGGCCGGATTGTCGAACTGGGCGGGCATCCAAGCGCCCGGCGTCTGCTCGACGATTTCGAGAGCCCGGGCGATAGCGCCCTTCATGCCCTTTTCGCGCGGGGTGAGATCAAAGCTGGCGCCATAGGCCAGCATCAGCCGTCGCCGCTCGATTGACATCGACTCGGGCATGACGAGCACGAGATTGTAGCCCTTGACCGCCGCAACCATGGCAAGGCCGATGCCGGTGTTGCCCGAAGTCGGCTCCACAATCGTGCCGCCGGGCTTGAGGCTGCCGTCGGCCTCTGCGCTCTCGATCATGGCCAGCGCGATGCGGTCCTTGATCGAGCCGCCGGGATTGGTGCGTTCGCTCTTCACCCATACCTCGTGACCCGGAAACAGGCGGGAGAGGCGAATGTGCGGGGTATTGCCGATGGTGGCGAGAATGTTGGCCGCCTTCATGTCGCTTGCTCCTTCTGGTGAAGTGTCTTGTCTGCAAATGTGCGCACGAGCCGGAGTTCAGGGAACCAGACCGCCCACAGCACGGTAATGAATATCGCACCGACGCCGCCGAATACAACTGCTCCGGTTGCGCCAAGCAGCGCCGCTGCGACGCCGGACTGCATTTCGCCCAGCTCGTTCGAGGCTGAGATGGCCAGCCCCGAAATCGCCGAAACGCGCCCCCGAACGCCATCGGGTGTGTGCAGCTGGACCAGAGTGTTGCGGATGAAGACGGAGATCATGTCGGCCGCGCCGAGTGCAGCCAGCATGAAGAGCGACAGCACGAAATCACGGCTCAAACCGAAGCCGATGGTCGCAGCGCCGTAAACCGCGACCGCGATCAGCATCTTGGCGCCCACGCCCGTTTCCACCGGTTTGCGCGCCAGCAGCAGGGCAACCAGCACCGCGCCCGCGCCGGGTGCCGCACGCATGATGCCAAGGCCGTTTGCGCCTACCGGATGCCCGTTCACCAGGAGGATGTCGCGTGCATAGACTGGCAGCAGCGCGGTTGCCCCGCCCAGTAGCACCGCGAACAGATCGAGCGTGACGCAGCCGAACAGGAACCGGTCGTGCCACACGAAGCTGAGCCCGCCGACCAGCTGCGACAGTGGATGCGCGCGCTTGTTCTCGTCCGGCGGGGGCAGGGGGCGGATGCGGAACACCGAGATCGTGGCAAGGCCCAGCAGCACCGCCGAAATACCGTAAGGCAGCGCCGGAGCCTGTGCGAAGAGCAGGCCGGCAATCGCCGGGCCGCCCACCGAGCCGGTCTGCCACGCCATCGAATTGATCGCGACGGCGCGCGGCATGAGGTGAACCGGCACGACATTGGGCGCGATCGAGGCCATGGACGGGCCGATGAATACGCGCGCCGTGCCGTGAAGCGCGCCAAGCCCGAACAGCAGCGGCAGATTGAGATGCCCGGCAAGCGTCGCCGCCGCCAGCACGAGCGCCACCACCATATCGATGGCAACGGCGCACCCGGCCACGATCCGCCGGTCATACCGGTCTGCGATCAGGCCTGCCAACGGCGTGAGCAGCAGCACCGGCAGAAACTGCGCGAGGCCGAGCAGGCCCAGCTGGAACGCCGCCGCGCCGATGCTCATGCCATAGTGGCTGCGCGCGACATCGTAGAGCTGGTAGCCCAGCACCACGACCATCCCGGTCGTCGCGAATACCGACAGGAACCGGGCCAGCCAGAAGCGGCGGTAGTCCGGAATATCCAGCGGCGAGCGGGGTTCGTCAGCAGGTGCGTTCACGCTGTTCGCATGGCAGCGCAGGCCGCCCTTGCCAAGCAAGCAAAACTACACCGCCACTAAAATTTTGCCGCCAGAGTCAGGACACTAGATCTTGAGCGTCGCCGTCAGCCGCACATCGCGCCCGGCAATCGGCACGAAATCCCGCGTTTCCGAGGTGGCGAGGCGGCCAACCTTGTCGAGCAGGTTCTCGCCCGAAAGCATCAGCACCAGTGCCCCGTCCTTGCCCATCGGGCGCCAGGTGAGGTTGGCATTGACCAGGGTATAGCCGTCCACCGGGTTCTCGTAGGTCGTCACGCGGTCCTGTCGGGCGTGAACGATGGCTTCAATGTTCGCGCCGAGCTGGTTGGATTCGAATGTGAGTCCGCCGCGCACACGCAAGGGGGGGATGCGCGGGGCCGGGCCGCTGCCCGCAAGCGCGGCGTGGACATAGTCCACCGCGCCTTCGAGCGAGAGCGAGCGGCCGTCATCCCATGCGAGCGCCTTCCATGAACCCTCGGCTTCAAGGCCGCGGAACTTGGCTGGCAGCTGCACATACTGATAGACTGGCGCTCCTTCAATCCGCTCGCCGGTCGGGATTGGCGCGATGAAGTTGCTGAAATCGGTGGCATAAGCGGTGAAGGCCCCGGCGAACCGGTCGCTGTGATAGCGCAGGCCCGCTTCCACCGTATTGCTGCGCTCGATGCGGAAGGCAGGGTTGCCGCGCTCGTACGATTGCGTCGCGTCGTGAAGCCCGTCGATATAGAGTTCTTCAGCGGTCGGCGCGCGCTCGCCATGCGTGGCAGAAAGGCTGAGCGTCACGCTTTCGACCGGATGCCATGCGATACCGGCGCCGGCGGCGAAGAGATTGAAGTCGCGCTCCGCATTGTCGGGGCCGAGGCCCTTGGGCTGCACTGTCACATGCTCCCCGCGCACGCTGCCTTCCAGATCAACAGACCCGAGCGAAAGCTGCTGGCGGGTGAAGGCGGCGATCCGGTCGGTCACCGAATTGGGCAGAAGCGGTTCGCCCACGATGCGGAAGTTGCGCGTGCCGAATTGCAGCCCGCTTTCGCCGCGCCAGCCGCCGTGGCGGGCCTGTGTCAGCACAAGCCGCGATTCGATGGCGGAATTGAAGAAGCGCGTGCCGGCAATCCCGTCCGCGATTTCGGCATGGGTATAGTCGCCATAGGCCACCCGCGCTTCCAGCCGGTCGAAGAACCCGCCGAGTTTGACACTGCCGCGCAAGTCATAGCGCGTCTGGCGCAGCGAGAGCGCTACGGTTTCGGGTGTCTCGGCCGAGGGGCGGGGCGGAATGCCATAGTCGCTGGTCAGGCGCTGAACTGAAACGCCGAGCGAGCCGCCGCTGTCGATAAAGGCAAGCCCTGCACCCAAGGTGCTGCCGCGCGCCCATGAGTTGGCAAGGCGGCCGCGCGCATCGAGCCCGGCGAGGAGGTTGGCCGCGCCTTGCGCATCGCCATCGGCAGTGAGCGTGTCCGCCTCGGCGCGCAACTGCGTGCGCAAGGGTTCTGAGACGACATTGCCGCCGATGCGGACATCGCCCGCGCGGTTGTAGGAGGCATCGAAATGGGCCGCGAGCCGCGGCGCGATGGCGACATCGAACGCCCCGCCAAGGTTCACCGAGTCCGCTGCGCTGCCATATGCGGTCAGCGCGTTGAGCGCGATGGGCTTATCCGGCACCCGGCGCGGGATGCGCCGGTCAAGCGCATTGACTGCGCCGCCAGCGGGATCAGCCGCGTAGAGCAGCACTTCGGGGCCGTGGAGCACATCGATCTGATCTACATTCAAGGTGTCGATGGCGACGCCGTGATCTGCCGAGACCGAGGATGCGTCGAGCGAACCCAAGCCATCAGTCAGCACCTGAACGCGCGGCCCGTCGAAGCCACGCAGCACGGGGCGCGAGGCGCCCGGGGCGAAGCCGCTGGTCGAGACGCCGGGGAGATGCGCAAGCACGCTGCCGATCTGCGCGGCTGCGCGGCGGGCGAGATCCTCGCCGCTGATCACGACCGGCGCGACGATGGCATCGCGGTCGCCCGAAATCAGGCGGCCAGTGACGACGATGGGCGCATGGCCCGCATCATCAGTCTGGGTGGTGTCGACCTGCCCGCCCTGCGCTTGTGGCGCTGTGCCCGTGGCGACCGGATCAGCTGGCGCATCAGGTGCGGCTGTTGCAGGCGTGGTGATCGCGAGAAGCATGGCGCCGAGGGCACAGCCGGCGGCAAGCGGGGATTTCTGCATTTTGGACACTCGAATTGCTGTTTCGAGTGTCGCTTTAGCGTGATGATATAATATATCAAGTAACAATCGACCACACGTGCTGCAGTGCGGTGGATGCACTGCAAAATCCGGTCAGCGCGTGCGGTGGAACTTCGGGTTGCTCTGCATCGACTTGATCATGAGCAGGAAATCATCATTCCTGAGGATCCGTTCGAACTGGAAGCCGGCGCGCCCGCCGTCGCTCCATACGAGGAATGCTTCGATCCGCCCGATGTGCTGGAGGCGGATGGTGATCCGCTCGCCGCGCTGCAGGGCAACCTCGCCTTTCACCATGAAGCCGGTGGTCGAGAGGTTGGTGACATGCAGCATAACATCGCCGAGCCGGCGATGTTCGCCGATCATCGGCAAGTCGACCGGATGGCGGGTTGTAAGCCGCTGGTCGGTGACAGAAAGTTGTGCGCCGCTGGCCATGGCCGCTCCTCGAGATGATCAAGCAAGAGCGTTTTTGGCGGCTATTGGCTTATATTTCGTAAAGGCCCGGCACCGTTTTGCCGCTTCCCGGCAAGGACTTGCCGGTTAACGAATGGCCTTTTCCATCAGGCGGGGCGCAGGACTCCGTGCTTCTTCTTGCCCGAGGATACGCGCACTTCCGCGCCATTCAGCGCAATCACGTGGGCATCATCGGTCACCGCCTGCCCTTCAACCCGCGCGCCGCCGCCGGCGATCAGGCGCTTGGCCTCACCACGGCTTGCGGCAAAGGCAAGGCCGACCAGCGCGTCGATCAGCGTGATGCTGCCGCCAGGGCATTCAAGCGAGGGGAGATCCTGCCCGACCCCGCCGCCAGCGAACGTCGCTGCCGCCGTCGCCTCTGCCGCTGCCGCCGCTTCCGCGCCGCGCACCAGCTTGGTGACTTCGTTCGCCAGCACGACTTTGGCCGCGTTGATCTCGCTGCCGCCGAGCGATTCGAGGCGGGCGATTTCGTCCAGCGGGAGATCGGTGAACAGGCGCAGGAAGCGGCCGACGTCGCGGTCGTCCACGTTGCGCCAGTATTGCCAGAAATCCCAGGCGGGGAGTGCATCGTCGTTAAGCCAGACCGCGCCGGCGGCAGTCTTGCCCATCTTTGCGCCGTCTGCCGTCGTCAGCAGCGGGGTGGTGAGGCCGAAGACTTCGGTGCTCTCCATGCGGCGCGTCAGCTCGATCCCGTTGACGATATTGCCCCACTGGTCCGAGCCGCCCATCTGCAACCGGCATCCGGCGGTGAGCGCCAGTTCGCGGAAATCGTAGGCCTGGAGGATCATGTAGTTGAATTCGAGGAACGTCAGCGGCTGCTCGCGCTCGAGCCTGAGCTTCACCGAATCGAAGGTCATCATCCGGTTGATGGTGAAGTGCGGGCCGACGGTGCGCAGCAGATCCACATAGCCCAGCGCGCTGAGCCAGGTGTCGTTGTCGACCATCACCGCGTCGGTCGGGCCGTCGCCGAAGGTGAGCAGCTTTTCGAACACAGTGCGGATCGAGGCGATGTTGGCGGCGATGCCCTCGCTCGTCAGCATCTTGCGGCTCTCGTCCTTGCCGGAGGGATCGCCGACCTTGGTGGTGGTGCCGCCCATCAGCACGATCGGCTTGTGTCCGGCCTGCTGGAGGCGGCGCAGCATCATGATCTGTACAAGGCTGCCGACGTGGAGCGATGGCGCGGTCGCGTCGAAGCCGATATAGCCCGGCACGATCTGCTTGGCGGCAAGCGCATCGAGGCCGGCGGCATCGGTGACTTGGTGGATATAGCCACGCTCGCTGAGCAGGCGGAGGAGCGAAGAGGTGTAGGCAGAGGTGTTCTGGGTCATAACGCGGCGCGCCTAGCACGAAAGAGTGAATCTTGGAAACGTTCGACCTTACCTGCCACCCGGCGCACCCGGCCCGCGCCGTTACCGGGATTGCCGCGCGCATTCTCTCGCTCGATGCCCATTGGCTCACCCTGCGCTGGAAGGTGGAGGGGGCAGGCGCACTGGTTCTCCCGCCGTTTGCCGGTCGGGCGCGGACCGATGGGCTGTGGCAGACGACTTGCTTCGAGATGTTCTTGAAGGGGCCGGACGGAGAGGGGTATGCCGAGTTCAACTTGTCGCCCTCCGAGCGCTGGGCGGCTTATGATTTTGCCGGATACCGGGCGGGGATGGCGGAGCGAGCAGTGGAGCGCGCGCCGGTGTGCACTCCGCGCCGGGGCGGATCGGTGCTGATCTTCGATGCGGCGATCCCGGCCTTCGCCTTGCCGCCGCTGCCGTGGGCTTATGGCTTGACGGCGGTGATCGAGGAGGAGGGCGGGACCAAATCCTATTGGGCGATGGCGCATCCGCCCGAGAAGCCCGACTTTCATGATCCGGCTTGCATGGCCGCGCGGCTTGCGGCACCGGAAGCCCCATGAAATTCGGTATCGATCGCCTGCTGGCCGACCTGGCCTTGCGCGCACCGCTTGAAGGGCGGCGCGTCGCTCTGGTTGCCCATCCTGCTTCGGTGACGGAGGGGCTCGTCCATTCGCTCGATGCGCTGGCGGCCTGCCCTGGCATCAGCCTGAGCGCTGCTTTCGGCCCGCAGCACGGGCTGCGCGGCGACAAGCAGGACAACATGGTCGAGACCGAGGACTTCATTGATCCGGCGCTCGGCATTCCGGTGTTCAGCCTCTACGGCGAAGTGCGGCGGCCGACGGCGCGGATGATGGACAGCGCCGATGTGTTCCTGTTCGATCTGCAGGATCTGGGCTGCCGGATCTATACCTTCGTGACGACGCTGCTCTATCTGCTGGAAGCGGCGTCTGAGGTGAACAAGTCTGGGGGCACCGGCAAAGCGGTGTGGGTGCTCGACCGGCCCAATCCGGCTGGCCGCCCGGTGGAAGGCACGACGCTGCTGGCGGGCTGGGAAAGCTTTGTCGGCGCGGGGCCAATGCCGATGCGGCATGGGATGACGCTGGGCGAGATGGGCCGCTGGTTCGTGGACCATTTCAAGCTCGACGTGGACTACCGTGTGGTGGCGATGGAAGGCTGGGAGCCGGAAGGCGCGGGTTTCGGCTGGCCGCAGGACCGGATCTGGATCAACCCGAGCCCAAATGCCGCGAGCCTCAACATGGCGCGGGCCTATGCCGGCACGGTGATGATCGAGGGCGCGACGCTTTCGGAAGGGCGGGGCACGACGCGGCCGCTGGAAGTGCTGTTTGGCGCGCCGGATGTCGATGCCAAGGCCGTGCTGGCCGAGATGCGCAGCTTTGCGCCGCAGTGGCTGGCGGGCTGCGCCATCAGGGAATGCTGGTTCGAGCCGACGTTTCACAAGCATGCGGGCAAGCTGTGCAACGCGCTGATGATCCATGCCGAGGGCGCGTTTTACGACCACCACGCGTTCCGGCCGTGGCGGCTGCAGGCGCTGGCGTTCAAGGCGGTACGGCGGCTCTATCCGGACTATCCGCTGTGGCGCGATTTTCCGTATGAGTATGTCACCGACAAGCTGGCGATCGATGTGATCAACGGCGGGCCGGGTTTGCGCGAATGGGTGGACAATCCGGCGAGCACGCCGGCCGATCTGGACGCGCTGGCGGGGCCGGACGAGGCGGCGTGGATCGAGACGCGGGCACCGTATCTTCTGTACTGAAACGGGACAGAATGCCGCCAAGTTGACACGGTTGACACGCTCCTGAGGGAGAACGCCGGGGGCGGTTTTTCGAGGCGGATTGGTGCCCTTTCCGCTCACCCCATGCGTGTTGCAGGGCGGCGGCGCAAGGGTTCTGCTGCGATGCTTCGACAAGCTCAGCATGAGCGGTTCTTGTTGGATTTTCTGCGGAGATAGCCGCCTCGCCGCGCGGCGCGGGCGCGGTTTTGGGGGCTTGGCGAGCGTTCACGGAGCACGGCGCAGATTACGACAGCGCAAGGTCTGTAGGACAGCGGTTTCTCCCCCTTGCTCGCGATCGCCGCCGTATCACCTCTGCCAGTTTTCCGGCAAGACGCTTGGGGCGATGCTGGAGAAGGGGGACTTTGGCCGGTGCGATACGCGGCATTTCGCAATCGATCTGGCCTATAGCTTCGGGCAGATGCAGACCTTGCTGAAGATGCCGAAAAGGCTGGCCGATGCGGGGCTGTTTGCGCCGATGGCGGCCCTGGGGCCGAAGATCGGGCAGGGCGACTGGATCTATGTGACCGCGCGCAAGGCGGGGTGATTGCCCTGCTGGCTGGTTGACGGCTGGTGGCCGAAGCCCGACCTGTGTTCTCGAAGGAGATACACGGATGGTCGAGGCACGGTGGAACGGCGCGGTGATTGCGCGCAGCGATGATACGGTTGTGGTTGAGGGCAACCACTACTTTCCTCTGGATTCGGTCGATCCGGCGGTGCTGAAGCCCAGCGCCACGACCAGCGGCTGCCCATGGAAGGGCACCGCGCAGTATTACACGCTGGTGGTGGACGGCGCGGAGAACCGCGATGCAGCGTGGTATTATGCCGAGCCCAAGGAAAAGGCTGCTGCGATCAAGGGGCGGGTGGCGTTCTGGAAGGGTGTGACTGTGGGATAGGAATAACGGTGGGGTAGGAATAATGGGGGGGTAGGAGGAAGTACCCCTCCGTCTCGCTTCGCGAGCCACCTCCCCATTTGTCCCTGCGGGAAAAATGGGGAGGGAAATCAAGTAGACCTCTCTTACTCCCTCCCCATTTTCACGAAGTGCAAATGGGGAGGTGGCCTGCCGCAGGCAGGCCGGAGGGGTTCTTCAGCGCCAGACGGGGGCGCGCTTTTCGAGGAAGGCTTCGATGCCTTCCGCCGTGTTCTCGTCCATCATGTTCTGCGCCATGACTTCAGCTGCAAGCGTGTAGGCCTCCGCGCGGTGGACTTCGCGCTGAGCGTAGAACAGTGCCTTGCCGCGGCGGATGGCGTCCGGGCTCTTGGCCGCGATGGTGGCAGCGAGCGTGTCGATCTCTGCGTCAAGCTGATCGGCGGGGACGGCGTGGTTGATCAGCCCCCAGCTTTCTGCAGTCTGCGCGCTGATGAATTCGCCCGTCACCAGCATTTCGAAGGCGGGCTTTGCAGGCACATTGCGGGTGAGCGCGACCGCAGGCGTGGAGCAGAACAGGCCGACGTTGATGCCTGAGACGGCAAAGCGCGCATCCGTGCTGGCGATGGCGAGATCGCAGGCGCCGACAAGCTGGCAGCCGGCGGCAGTGGCGATGCCGTGGACGCGGGCGATGACGGGGACGGGGAGCGCAACAATGGCTTCCATCACTTCGGCGCAGGCGGCAAACAGCGTGCGGTAGTAGTCCAGCCGGCGCTGGCCGTGCATCTGCCGCAGATCATGGCCGGCGCAGAACGCCTTGCCCGCGCCGGAAAGCACGACGCAGCTGATCGAGGGATCGGCGGCCAGGCTGGTCAGCTCAGCCTTCAGGGCGGCGAGCAAGTCTTCGCTCAGCGCGTTGTATTGCTGCGGGCGGTTCAGCGTGAGATCGACACGGCTGCCGGTTCGGCGGAGGTTGAGGATTTCGTTGTCGGACATGGGGTGCGACCTCTCCTGTTTTGCCGCAGTTTACGCCTGCGGGGGCTTGGTTCAAGTCCGGTCTGGACCATTCCCGATTTACCCCTCTGGTCATCGGCTATGGCGGCAGTCTGCCTCCCCAGGCACACCCGGGGAGGCAGGAATTAGTGCTTCTTGCGGGTCAGTTCGCGCATGGCCGCATCCAGCCCTTCGAGCGTGAGGCTGAACATCGAACCGCCGACGAGGTCCTTGATCATCTTGGTGGACTGCGAATAGTTCCACTGCTTTTCAGGCACGGGATTCAGCCAGACGGTGGCCGGGTAGGTCTGCGCGACGCGGTGGAGCCAGATGGCGCCGGCCTCCTCGTTGAAATGCTCGACCGAGCCGCCGGGGTGGCTGATCTCGTAGGGGCTCATCGCAGCATCGCCCACGAACACGATCTTGTAATCGTGGCCGTATTTGTGGAGCAGATCCCAGGTGTTGGTGCGCTCGGACCAGCGGCGCTTGTTGTCCTTCCACACGCCTTCGTAGAGGCAGTTGTGGAAATAGAAGAACTCCATGTTCTTGAATTCCGCCGTGGCGGCGCTGAACAGCTCCTCCACCAGCTTGATGAACGGGTCCATCGAGCCGCCGACATCGAGGAACAGGAGCAGTTTGACGGCATTGCGCCGTTCCGGGCGCATCCGGATATCGAGCCAGCCCTGCTTGGCCGTGCCTTCGATCGTGCCGGGCAGATCAAGCTCGTCGGCATGGCCTTCGCGCGCGAAACGGCGCAGGCGGCGCAGCGCGATCTTGATATTGCGGGTGCCGAGCTCCTTGGTGTTATCAAGATTGGCGAACTCGCGCTTTTCCCAGACCTTGATCGCGCGGCCATGCTTGCTTTCGCCGCCGACGCGCACGCCTTCGGGGTTGTAGCCCGAATTGCCGAAGGGGCTGGTGCCGCCGGTGCCGACCCACTTGTTGCCGCCCTGGTGGCGCTCCTGCTGTTCCTCGAGCCGCTTCTTGAGCGTCTCCATGATCTCTTCCCACGAGCCGAGCTTCTCGATCGCGGCCATTTCCTCTTCGGTGAGGAACTTCTCCGCGACGGCGCGCAGCCAGTCTTCAGGAATGTCGACCGGGCGCTGGCCATAATCGGTGAGGAGGCCCTTGAAGACCTTGTTGAACACCTGGTCGAACTTGTCGAGCAGGCCCTCGTCCTTCACGAAGGTGGCGCGGGAGAGGTAGTAGAACGCCTCGGGCGTCTGCTCGATCACGTCCTTCTCGAGCGCTTCGAGCAGCGTGAGATGCTCCTTGAAGCTGGCCTTGATGCCCGCCGCGCGCAGCTCGTCGATGAAGTTGAAGAACATGGGTGGTCGGGCCTCGCTCGCGTCTTAACCGGGTGATTAAGGCGAATGGGGTGTTGGGGCAAGCGTTAGGATTTGGCGGCCGATACCGGTGGCGATGGGGGCGGCTGCTTGGCGTGGCGTTCGAGGCCTTCTGGGAACACGGCCCAGGCGGGCGCGTCGTCTGTCCAGATCACCATTTGCGGGGTGAGATCGTGCGGCGGCGTGAGGAAGCCGACGCGCATGGTGCGAAACTGCGGGCGCGCGGAAACTTGCGCCATGACCGGCGTGCCGCAGGCGGGGCAGAACGATTGGGTGAGGGTGTTGCCGCTGGCGGCGGTGTAGGCGTGGGTGGCGAGGGTGCCGGTGATCGCCACGTCGGTGGTCAGGAACATGGCGTTGGTGGTGTGCGATCCGCCCGCAAGCTGCTGGCACTGGCGGCACCAGCACTGGCGCACCGCGATGGGGGCTTCGGCGGCGATTTCGGCGGTGACGGCGCCGCAGGCGCAAGTTCCGGTATAGGCCATGGCTGTACCCTCACAAATGGGATTGTTAGTGTTGCTTACTATTTGTAGGCTGGGGGCAACCGGAGAGGATACCCGCCAGCCATGCTCAAGCTCTACAGTTTCGGACCTGCTGCCAACTCGATGAAGCCACTGCTCACGTTGTATGAGAAGGGGCTGGATTTCGAGAAGAACCGGCTCGATCCGGCAAAGTTCGAACACCATACCGACTGGTTCAAGGCGATCAACCCGCGGGGCCAGGTGCCGGCGCTCGTCGATGGCGATCATGTGATCACCGAAAGTACGGTGATCTGTGAGTATCTGGAGGACGAATACCCGACTGCGGTTTCGCTGCGGCCCGCAACGTCTGCGGGCAAGGCGGCGATGCGGGTGTGGACCAAGTGGGTGGACGAGTATTTCTGCTGGTGCGTCTCCACCATCGGCTGGCACCGCTATGTGGGGAATATGGTGAAGGCGCTTTCGGACGCGGAGTTCGAGGAGAAGGTCAGGGCCATACCGGTGGTCGAGCAGCAGGTGAAATGGCGGCGCGCGCGCGAGGGCTTTCCGCAGGACATGCTGGACGAGGAAATGCGCAAGATCGCCTATTCGGTCGAGCGGCTGGATGCGCACTTGCGGGAGCATGAGTGGCTGGTGCCGGGGCAATTCACGCTGGCCGATATCTGCAACTTCGCCATCGCCAATGGGATGCAGTTCGGCTTTGCCGAACTGGTGAACAAGGAAGCCACGCCGGGGCTGGTGCGCTGGATCGAGCAGATCAACGCGCGGCCGGCGGTGAAGGCCATGTTTGCTGAGGTGGAATTGGAGAAGCTCGGGCCGCGGGAGTGAGCTTCGGATTCATTGCTCTCTTCCCGATACCCCGTGCTTGACACGGGGTTTGGCTGTTCGTCTGGCGTGGCGCCCGAAAAAAAGCCAAGGCCCGTGTCAAGCACGGGCCGACGAATCCATTTGACGCCATCCCGCTCTAGCCGAAGTTGAGAGGGGATTGGCGCTGCGGTTGTTCCCCTCTCCCAACCCTCCCCCCTGAAGGGAAGAGGGCTTCTCAGACCGGGGGCGGGCCCTTCGGGTGACGGATGAAGTGATCGGGGATGGGCGCCCAGCTGGGGGCGCTTTCGGTCCAGATCGCAGCGGTGGGCGGGCAGAGTTCGGGATCATCCAGCGTGCCGGCGCGCACGCGCATGGGCAAGCCCTTGGGGGTGACGGTGCGGCTGTACATCTGCGCGCCGCATGTCTTGCAGAAGCCGCGCTCCACGGTGTTGCCGCTGTCCGCGATCATCGTGAACAGCGCCAGATCCCCGGTGATGGAGACCGCCTCTTCCGGAAACAGCACGTTGACCGTGGCCGAGCCGCTCGCGATGCGCTGGCAATCGCGGCACCAGCACATCCGCGCGCCGACGGGCTCTGCGGCGATGGTATAGCGCACCGCGCCGCAAAGGCATCCGCCGGGGTGGGTCATCAGTTGGCCAGTCTCAGTTCGAAGGCCGGCGCGCCATGAAGGCGAGGCGTTCGAACAGCATCACGTCCTGCTCGTTCTTGAGGAGGGCGCCGTGCAAGGGCGGGATCGCCTTGGTCGGATCCCGATTTTGCAGAACGTCGAGCGGCATGTCCTCGTTCAGCAGGAGCTTGAGCCAATCGAGCAGTTCCGAGGTCGAAGGCTTTTTCTTGAGGCCGGGGACTTCGCGCACTTCGTAGAAGATATCCATTGCCTTGGTGACAAGGGTCTTCTGGATGTTCGGGAAGTGGACGTCGATGATCGACTGCATCGTCGCCCGATCCGGGAACTTGATGTAGTGGAAGAAGCAGCGGCGCAGGAACGCGTCGGGCAGTTCCTTCTCGTTGTTTGAGGTGATCACGACGATCGGGCGCTCCTTGGCGGCGATCGTTTCGTGCGTTTCGTAAACGTCGAAGCTCATCCGGTCGAGCTCTTGCAGGAGATCGTTCGGAAACTCGATGTCGGCCTTGTCGATCTCGTCGATCAGCAGCACCGGCAGCTTGGGCGCGGTGAAGGCTTCCCAGAGCTTGCCCTTGCGGATGTAGTTCGAAATGTCGTGGACGCGCTCGTCACCCAGCTGGCCATCACGCAGGCGGGCGACCGCATCGTATTCATAGAGGCCCTGCTGCGCCTTGGTGGTGGACTTGATGTTCCATTCGATCAGCGGCGCGCCGACGGCTTTGGCGATTTCATGCGCCAGCACGGTCTTGCCTGTGCCGGGCTCACCCTTGACCAGCAGGGGGCGGCGCAGAAGCACCGCGGCGTTGACCGCGACCTTGAGATCATCGGTGGCGACGTAATTGCTGGTGCCTTCAAAGCGCATGTTCTGTCCTGCATCCCACTTAATCGGTTGCTTAACGGATAGGGCCAGAGAACCGGACTGGCAAGTGGGGCTGGCAAGTGGGCTGAACCGCCGGGTTTGTGCGGGGAAGCGACACTTAGTTACAGAGGGCACCGTTGCCGCCTCGGGGCTGCGCGTGTAGGCCGGGCTCCATGCCGACCGTTTCCGCTGCCAGCCCCGCGCGCTACGCTCCGTCGCGCCGGGACCGAGCCGTGTCGTTCGTGATGGCGCTGCTGGTCGGCCTGTTCCTCGTGTTCGTGCTGGTGACGATGAGCGCGATCAGCGGCGGCGGGGGCGAGGCCGGGGGCCAGCTTGTGGCCATCAACATTGCCCCGCCCTCGGCCGACAAGGCCAAGGAAAAGGCCGCGCCCAAGCAGGATGTGAAGCAGGAGCAGGTGCAGACAGTCACCACGCCGCCGCCCAAGCTGCTGCCGCGCGTGGAGGTGCGAAGCAAGAACCAGGTCGAATGGCCCCCGGGCTTCATCCACATGAGCCGCGAGGACATCGCCAAGGCCGACATCAGCCGGATCAAGCCGGCCGGTGGCGGCGGTTCTACCGGCGCTTCCGCCGGCGGAGGCGGCAGTGCGGAAGGCACGGGCGACGGGCCGGGCGGCGCACGGGTCTATAATGCCGAATGGTACCGCGAGCCGACAAATGCCGAGCTATCGCCCTATATGCGCGGGGCGCGGGGCGGATCGAACGGCGATTGGGCCTTGATCATCTGCCGGACGGTCGAGCGGTTCCATGTGGAGGATTGCCGCGAAGTGGATGAGAGCCCGCGCGGTTCGGGGCTGGCGCGTGCGCTGCGGCAGGCGGCTTGGCAATTTCTGGTGCGGCCGCCGCGCGTGGACGGCAAGCCGCAGCTGGGCACCTGGGTGCGGATCCGGTTCGATTTCAAGGCCGCCAAACGCGAGGACAATGCGGCCGGCCAGGATTAGATCCCGGCCGGCCAGGGCCCTCACCTTCGCACAAGGCTCGGGTCCTATGGCGTAGTTCAGAATTCGGACCAGTTGTCCTCGTCCACCGCGACCGCGAGATTGCCGCGGACCGGGGCGGCAGCCGCGATCGGGCGCGGCTGCGGAGCCAGCGGGGCCGGAGCCGCGCGCGGGGCGACCGGCGCGGCATAGCTGGTGGCAGAGGCCGTGATCCCGCTCCCCCGGAAGCGCGTGACGAGATTGGCAAGATTGGCGGCCTGGCCCGAGAGATTGCGCGAGGCAGCTGCGCTTTCCTCGACCATTGCGGCATTCTGCTGGGTCATCCGGTCAAGCTCGCCCATGGTCACGTTTACCTTGGAAATGCTGGCGGCCTGATCGACTGCGGCAGTGGCGATGCCTTCGACCAGCGTGCCGATTTCGGCCACCTGGGTGATGATCGCATCGAGCGCCTCACCGGTCTGGCCGACAAGGTGGACGCCCATTTCGACATGCTGCGCGCTGCCGCTGATCAGGCCCTTGATATCGCGCGCGGCTTCGGCCGAGCGCTGGGCGAGCGCGCGTACTTCGTTGGCGACGACGGCAAAGCCGCGGCCTGCTTCGCCAGCCCGCGCGGCTTCGACCCCGGCGTTGAGCGCAAGCAGATTGGTCTGGAAGGCAATGCCATCGATCAGGTCGATGATCTGGGTGATCTGCTTTGAACTATCGACGATCGAATCCATCGCGCCGACCGCGCGCTTGACCACATCGCCGCCCGCATTGGCCCGCTCTGTGGCGCGCACGATGGTTTCGCGCACTGCGCCGGCATTGTGCGCGCTCTGCTCCACCTTGGCCGTCACTTCGCGCATCGCATTGGCGGCGGATTCGAGATTGACGGCCTGCTGTTCTGTGCGGCTGGCCAGATCATCGGAGGCGGCCCGGATTTCGGTCGAGCCGGTCTGGACGCCGGTGGCCGTACCCGCGACCGAGCCGATGACTTGCTCAAGCTCGCTCGCCATCGCGTTGAAATCGGTCTTGAGGCGGGCGAAGGGGCCTTCGAGCGCGGCGGTGACGCGGGCGGCAAGATCGCCTTCCTTGAACTGGGCGAGCGCTGCGCCGAGCGTGCTGACGATGAGTTCGACTTGTTCGGCCTTGCTCTGCTCGGCCTGGGCGAGCTGCCCCTGAAGCGCGCGCATGGCGCGGCCCAGTGCGCCGACTTCGTCCTGCGTATCAGCAACCTGGAGCGCGCCGGCGAGGCGGCCTTCGGCAAGATCCTGGATCGCCGTGGTGATCTGGCCGACTGGGCGGGCAACGAGGCGCACCATGAAGAGGTAGATCCCGCCAAGCGTGCCGAGCAGGATCAGCGTGGCGATCAGGCCAGTCCAGAGCGCAGCATCATAGGAGACCGCTGCTTCCTTGTTGGCCAGATCGATATGCTGCTTCTGGTAGTTGGCAAGGTCGCTGAGCGCCTTGATCGTGACCTGGACGGGTTCATTCGAGGTGGCAAGCCGGGCCAGCGCCTCGGCAGTGCGGCCTTCGGAAGAAAGCTGGATGATCTGGCTGGTATCCTGGCTCATCTGCTGCCAGCCGGACTTGAAGGCCTTGAGGTAGTTCTTTTCCCGGTTGTCGAGATCGGTCGCCTCGAACGCCGCTGTCTGCGTGCTGATGATCTTCTGGTTGGCTGCGATCACGGCTTCGGCATCGGCGCGCTCGTATTCGTCGGCGGCAAGAAGGTGGGCGCGCAGCGCGTTTTCGAATTCGGCCATGGCGGTGTTGACCTTGTCGGCCGCTAGCGCCTGAGGGACGTGTTCCTCTGCCACTTCGATTTCGGAGGCTCGCATCGAGCTCATGCTCCATACCATCATGCCGATGGCGGCGACGACGACCAGTGAAAGCACCGCGAACATAACCGCGAGCTTGCGTCCGATCGGAGCGTTCCTGAGATAATCCATGCCGAGTGAGCCCGTCCCTGCCGCCACGCGGGACTGCGCGGCGGGTGTCGGCGGCGTTCTAGGCGCGCTGGGGCTGCGAGGGGGTTTGGCTGGGCCTAGGGTGAAACCCGGACGGCGCGGTTAAACCCGGCTGAACGCTCAGGCGGATGCGGCGCCGATGGCATCGAGCGCGGCCATGTCGTCTGCCGAGAGCGCGATGCGGGCTGCCGCGAGGTTTTCGCGCAAGTGGGCGCGCGAGGATGTGCCGGGGATCAGCAGCACATTGGGTGCGCGGTGGAGCAGCCATGCGAGCGCCAGCTGCATCGCGCTGGCGCCCAGCCGCGCGGCATGGGCATCGAGCGCGGCGGATTGCAGAGGCGAGAAGCCGCCGAGCGGGAAGAACGGGACGTAGGGAATGCCGTCTGCGGCAAGCGCATCGATCAGCGCGTCATCGCTGCGCTGGACGATGTTGTAGGCGTTCTGGACGCAAGCGACTTCGCCGATGGCGCGCGCTTCGGCGATCTGGGCTGCCGTCACGTTGCTGAGGCCGACGTGGCGGATCTTGCCTTGCTGCTTGAGGTCCATCAGCGCGCCGAAGCGCTCCGCAAGGCTGGTCTCGTCGGTGCTGAAGGCATGCCCGATGCGCAAGTTGACGACATCGAGCGCTTCGACGCCAAGGTTGCGCAAGTTGCCGTGGACCTGATCGACCAGCGCGGCGGGCTCCGGCGTCATGATCCACGAGGCATCGGAGCCGCGGCGCGCGCCGACTTTGGTGACGAGCACGAGATCGGCGGGATAGGGTGCGAGCGCCTCGCGGATCAGCTTGTTGGTGACTTCGGGGCCATAGAAATCGCTGGTGTCGATATGGTTGACCCCGCTCTCCACCGCCTCGCGCAGCACGGCAAGGCACTCGGCCGGATCGCGCGGGGGGCCGTAGACGCCGGGGCCGGCGAGCTGCATCGCGCCGTAGCCCATGCGGTTTACGGTGAACTGGCCGAGGGCGTGAGTGGCGGGGTGCATCAGGCGTCGATCATTTCAGGATCGAGTTCGCCGGCGCGGTTCTGGATGAACATGAAGCGCTGGGCGGGATCGCGGCCCATCAGGCGGTCGACAAGGTCTTTCACCGCCGCACGGCCTTCGTATTCGGGGGGCAGGGTGATGCGGATCAGGCTGCGGCTGGCGGGGCTCATCGTCGTTTCGCGCAGCTGCTGCGGGTTCATTTCGCCGAGGCCCTTGAAGCGGCCGACTTCGACTTTTTTGCCCTTGAACTTCGTGGCTTCGAGTTCGGCGCGATGCGCGTCGTCCTTGGCGTAGACCGAGGTGGCGCCATTGGTGAGGCGGTAGAGCGGCGGCTGGGCGAGGTAGAGATGCCCGCGCCGCACGATTTCCGGCATTTCCTGGAAGAAGAACGTCATCAGCAAGGTGGCGATATGCGCGCCGTCGACATCGGCGTCGGTCATGATGATGATCCGGTCGTAGCGCAGCGCATCGGCGTTGCACTCCTTGCGCATGCCGCAGCCCAAGGCGAGCGCGAGATCGGCGATTTCGGCATTGGCGCGGATCTTGTCGGCGCTGGCGCTGGCGACGTTGAGGATCTTACCTCGGATCGGCAGAATCGCCTGCGTCTTGCGGTCGCGCGCGTGCTTGGCGCTGCCGCCTGCCGAATCGCCCTCGACGATAAACAGTTCGGTCTCGCCGCTGCCTTCGCCGCTGCAATCGGTGAGCTTGCCGGGCAGGCGCAGCTTGCGCGCGTTGGTCGCGGTCTTGCGCTTGACCTCGCGCTCCGCCTTGCGGCGCAGGCGCTCGTCCATCCGCTCCATGACCGAGCCGAGCAGGGCCTTGCCGCGCTCCATATTGTCGGTGAGGAAGTGGTCGAAGTGATCGCGCATCGCGGCCTCGACCATGCGCGCGGCCTCGGGGCTGGTGAGGCGGTCCTTGGTTTGGCTCTGGAACTGGGGATCGCGGATGAATAGCGAGAGCATGATCTCGCTGCCCGTCAGCATGTCCTCGGGCGCAATGTCCTTGGCCTTCTTCTGGCCGACGAGTTCGCCGAACGCGCGGATGCCCTTGGTGAGCGCGGCGCGCAGGCCGGCTTCGTGCGTGCCGCCATCGGGGGTTGGGATGGTGTTGCAATACCAGCTGTAGGACCCATCGGACCACAAGGGCCAGGCGATGGCCCATTCGGCGCGGCCCATTTCCTCACCATTCGGGCCGGCGGGGAAATCCTGGCTGCCGGCGAACGGCACGCTCGTCACGCATTCGCGGCCCGCGATCTGTTCGGCAAGGTGATCGGCAAGACCGCCGGGGAACTGGAATACGGCCTCGGCCGGGATGTCTGTTCCGGCGATCAGCGCGGGCGCGCACTTCCAGCGGATTTCGACGCCGGCGAAGAGATAGGCCTTGGAGCGCACGAGGCGGAACAGGCGCGCGGGCTTGAAGCATGCGTCTTCGCCGAAGATATCCCCATCAGGGACGAACGTGACCTGCGTGCCGCGCCGGTTTGGCGCAGCGCCGATGCGCTGGAGCGCGCCGGTGGCGACCCCGCGCGAGAATTCCTGCGCATAGAGCTCCTTGCCGCGTGCGACTTCGACGCGGGTGAGCACGGACAGCGCGTTGACCACCGAGATGCCGACGCCGTGGAGGCCGCCCGAGGTGGCATAGGCCTTGCCGGAGAACTTGCCGCCCGAGTGGAGCGTGGTGAGGATGACTTCGAGCGCGGACTTGCCGGGGTATTTGGGGTGTTCATCGACCGGGATGCCGCGGCCGTTGTCGCTGATCGTGATCTTGCCCGCGGTGCCCGGGGGGCCTTCCTCAAGCGAGACTTCGATGCGGTTCGCGTGGCCTGCAACGGCCTCGTCCATCGCGTTGTCGAGCACTTCGGCGGCGAGGTGGTGGAGCGCGCGTTCGTCGATCCCGCCGATGTACATGCCCGGGCGGCGGCGGACGGGTTCGAGCCCTTCGAGCACCTCGATGGCGCTGCCGTCGTAGCTTTCGTCGGCGCGGCGGGCAGGGAGCTGTTCAAACAGGTCGTCAGACATGGGAACGGCTATAGAACACGCGCGAATCCCGCCGCAATGGGGGATAGGTGCTTATCCGCGAATATCCCCGGTTTTGCTGGCTCAGGCTCAGGGAACGAACTTGGCCGGTGCGGGGCTGGCCGTGAGGAACGTGCCTGCGCCGACTTCGCGCACTTCCATCGCGCGTTCGGCCACGCCGTTCGCCTCGAACCGGAACACGCCGTCGAGCCCGACGAAGCCATCGCGTGCATAGAGCTTGGCGGTTGGGAACAAGGTGCCCGGCCTCCAGCCCCGCGCGACATTGAGCGTGAGCAGCACCGAATCGTAGCCCAGCGTGGCGAGGCGCGAGGGCGCGGCGCCGAAGCGGGTGCGGTAGGACTGCTCGAACCGGCCGAACCGGCTGTCGGACACGGCGGCAAACCATGCACCGCGCATGGACGGGCTTTTTGCGATGGAGGCATCGCCGTTCCACAGTTCGGTGCCGAGCAGGCGCGTGCCGGCAGCGGCGGGCGCGGCCATCAGCGCGATGCGCCCGCTATCGCCGATCAGCAGCGCATCGACCTGGCCCTTGGCCAGCACGCGGCGCACCGCGCTGGAAACCGAGGTATTGGAGCGATCATACGCTTCGATGGCGGTGATGGTGAGGCCGCGCGCGCGGGCCGCGGCGCCCAGCGCCGAGGAGATGCGCTGGCCATAGGCGCCGGTGGGGATGATCGCGCCGATCGACGTGATGCCCTTGTCCTTCGCAAAGCCGACCACACGGGCGATGGCCTGCGCGGGCACCTGGCCCAGCACGAACACATCGCGGTCTGCCACGGCGGCATCGTTCGAATAGGTGATCATCGGCACTTTGGCCGGACGCGCCACGCTGGCGACCGCCACGACTTCGTCTGCCAGCAGCGGCCCGAGGATCAGACGGTTGCCATCGAGGATCGCCTTGTTGGCCGCAAGGCCGGCGCCCATCGCGGTATCATACGTCGTGATGCGCACGTTCTGCGCATTGGTATCGAGCAGCGCCATGGTCGTTGCATTGGCGATGGCCTGACCGACCGGCGCGTTGGGCCCGCTCATCGGCACGAGCAGCGCGACGCGGTGGCGATCCGCATCGGTGGGGAGCACGTTGGCATCGGGCGTGACTTCCACGGGCTTGGGCGGAGGCGGCGGCGGGGCGGAAGGCTTGGGGATCACGGCGCAGCCTGCGAGGAGCGCGAGAGCCCCCGCGACCGCGATGCGCCGCAGATTTGTGCCTGCCTGCTTCATGCTGCCCATCATCATTGGCTTGCCGCTCCCTGGTAGCCGGTCCATTGGTCAGCGTATGGATACGCCCTTACTCGAACCCGGCCTCTATATTGTAGCAACCCCTATTGGCAATCTCGGCGATATCAGTCGGCGTGCAATCGAGGTTTTGGCGGGATGCACCGTTGTTGCTTGCGAAGATACGCGGGTGACAGGCGGATTACTTCACCATTTAGGACTGAAACGCCCGCTGCGGCGCTATGACGATCATGCCAGCGATGCGGCGCGTGAGGCGCTGCTGGGGGAAATGACGCGCGGGGCGGTGGCGCTGGTGTCCGATGCCGGGACACCGCTGATCTCCGATCCCGGCTACCGGCTGGTGCGCGAGGCGCGCATCCGGGGCATTGCGGTGACAACGATTCCGGGCGCGAGTGCGCTGGTGGCGGCGCTGACTCTGGCAGGGCTGCCGACGGACCGCTTCCTGTTTGCAGGCTTCCTGCCAAGCAAGGACAAGGCGCGCGGAGACGTGCTGACCGAGATGGCGGCGATGCCTGTGACCTTGGTGTTTTACGAGACGGGGCCGCGGCTGGTGGCCTCGCTAGAGGCGATGGCGCGGATCATGCCGGGGCGCGAGATTGCCGTGGCGCGCGAACTGACCAAGCTGCATGAGGAATGCCGCACCGGCACGGCCGAGGAGCTGGCCGCGCATTACACCGCGCATCCGCCGCGCGGGGAGATTGTGCTGCTCGCCGGGCCGCCGGGCGCGCCGGAGAAGCCGGGCGAGGCGGATATCGACGCGCAATTGCTGGCGGCGCTGGCGGACTTGCCGGTTTCCAAGGCGGCGGCGCTGGTGGCGAAGGCGCATGGGCTGGACCGCAAGGCGCTCTATGCGCGCGCGCTGGAATTGAAGGGGTGAGCCGCCCGGAGATGAATAGGGCGGAGGCCGAGCGGAGGGGGCGGCGCGGGGAGGCCCTCGCGGCATGGTATTTGTGGTTTGGTGGCTGGCGCATTCTGGCAAGGCGGCAGCGCGTGGGCGCGGGCGAGGTGGACCTCGTGGCGCGCAAGGGGCGCACGGTCGCGTTCATCGAGGTGAAGTGGCGCAGCAGCCGGGCGGCGCTGGATCAGGCCATTGATGCGCGGCGGTTGCGGCGCGTGGCGCGGGCGGCAGAAGCCCTGGCCCCGCGGTTTGCCGGGCCGGGTGACGATGTGCGGATCGACGTGATCCTGATCGCCCCCGGAACCTGGCCGCGCCGGATCGCCAATGCGTGGCAACCCGGCGCATGAACTTCAAAGCTTACGGCTTGGGATGGCCGTCCTTGTGCTCGCCATCCTTGTGCTCACCTTCGTGGCCGTCCTTGTGATCGCCGTCATGGCCATCCTTGTGCTCCCCGTCCTTCGGGTGCTCGGTCGGGTGCTTTTCGGGGTTGGCCGAAGCGGTGGCGGTCCAGCCGAGGATGGCGGCGGTGCAGGCGATCGCGGTCAAGGTCTTGCGCATGTGGTCTGGTCCCTTTTCGTGAAAATCGGTGCCAGGCGGCAGGTCGACCGGGCACAGCGCATTCATGGTCGCAAACCCGCGCAAACCGCATTAAGGCGCGGCTGCGGGGTATCACGCACCCCCCTTTAACGGATTGAGGCCAGATGACCCTTCGCGTTGCCGTCCAGATGGACCCGTTGCATTCGATCAATATTAACGGGGACTCCTCGTTCGCGCTGATGCTGGCGGCGCAGGCGCGGGGGCATGAGATTTACCATTATGACGTCGGCGCCTTGTCGCTCGACGAGAACGACCGGCTGACGGCGCGGGCCGTGCCTGTCACCGTGCAGCATGTGGCGGGCGATCACTACCATGCAGGCGAGGCGCGGCGGCTGGATCTGGGGCGCGATATCGATGTGGTGCTGATGCGTCAGGATCCGCCGTTCCACATGGGTTATATCACCGCGACGCATCTGCTGGAGCGGATCGAGGCCGAGACGCTGGTGGTGAACAACCCTCGCAGTGTGCGCAATGCGCCCGAAAAAGTCATGGTGCTCGATTACCGGCGCTTTATGCCGCCCACGCTGGTGACGCGCTCGGTGGAAGAAGTGCGCGAGTTCCAGAAGCGCCACGGCGCCATCGTGATCAAGCCGATCCACGGCAACGGCGGCAAGGCGATCTTCCGCGTTTCGGAAGAGGGCGAGAACCTCGGCGCGCTGCTCGAAGTGTTCAACCAGACCTGGCCCGAGCCGCACATGGTGCAGGCCTTCCTTCCCGAAGTGAGCGAGGGCGACAAGCGCATCGTGCTGGTGGACGGCGAAGTGGCGGGCGCGATCAACCGCAAGCCGGGCGAGGGCGAGTTCCGCTCAAACCTGGCGGTGGGCGGCTATGCGGAGAAGACCGCGCTGACGGGTGAGGAGCAGGAAATCTGCGCCGCGATGGGGCCGGAACTGAAGCGGCTGGGGCTGATTTTTGTGGGCATCGACGTGATCGGCGGCAAGTGGCTGACCGAAATCAACGTGACTTCGCCGACGGGGATTGTTGCCATCGATCGGTTCAATGGGACCGACACGGCGGGGATGATCTGGGATGCGATTGAGGGGCGAGTTTAGGGTATTTCTCGGTCTTCCGAAACACTGGTGTCCGAACTAGCACTGCATTTTTCATCGCAAGGGGGAGGCTTCTGGTATCGCCACGCCCATTCCTTTTCCGAGAATTCCTGACACCGACTCAAGTCGGAACAGTGCAAGTTTCGCTCAAGGGTTGTCCTTGCGAACTGTACGGGATCGCAAGCTGCATTGGCGTGCAAGACGAGCTTAACTCCCGGAACCGGGTTCATGGTGCCGGCAGCAGCAGCAAGGTTGTTAAAGAGTGCCCGCGAAACTGTTTGATCATTCCAACGAATAGTTGATGCGGTGATTTCGACCTTGTTCGCAGGCGGTTTAAGATCACCTGGCGGAGCATCGAATGGTCGCCAAAGGCTGGAGGCGCTCCCACACCTGTTCTGGGCATAGACCTGATCGGCAGGCGCTTGGCGAACATGGCATGCCGCCAAGACCGCAAGGGCGACAATGATCGGCACAGCGAAGAGGCGCGGCATCATTTTCTAAGGTTATCACCATAATGCCCAGCGCAGCCAGCGCTTCCTTTGCCCTCCCTGTTTTCACGAAGTGCAAATGGAGGGCTTGCTTCAAGCAGCCTTCAGCGTGCCGAACGGTAGCGATACCGTTTCAAGGGTCGCCAGATCCAATTTCCCCGATGCACCATCGATATCCAGCCCGACGAGGTTCCCGGCCTGATCGAAATCGGCATTCAGTCCGGCCGCAATCTCGCGCGTTTCGGCGGAAGGCTGCGCGCTTAGTTCGATGTAGAGGCTGTCGGTTTCCGGGTAATAGTGCAGTTTCATGTGGCATCCTCGCGGTAGCCGCGATCAAGGAACGCGTTGTGGATCGTCACGCCGTCTTCCAACGTTACAACGCGTAAAATGCGCGTTTCCGTTTCGTCTGGCAAGGTGACATGGCCCCAATGCCGAATGCGGCCGTCGTCCTGCACCTCGATCCGGAGCGGCGCGGCAATGACAGCACGGCAGTTTTCGATGGTCAGATAGGGCCGCTTCCGCAGCACCTGTTCCTCGAAATAGCGCGTCGTTGCCATGCCGCGCCTGCCGTTCCGCTCACCCCTGCTCGGAAAGCCACTGTTCCAGATACTTGATCGAGTAATCCCCATCGAGGACCTTGGGGTCGGTCAGCAGCTTCTGGTGGAGGGGGATCGAGGTCTTGATGCCGCCGATCACCATTTCCTCCAGCGCGCGCTTCAGGCGCATGATGCAGCCTTCGCGGGTGCGGCCGTAGACGATGAGCTTGGCGATCATCGAATCGTAGTAGGGCGGGATGCGGTATCCCGCATAAAGCCCGGAATCGACGCGCACGTGCATGCCGCCGGCGGCGTGATAGCTCGTCACGAGGCCGGGTGAGGGCGTGAAGTTGAACGGATCTTCAGCGTTGATGCGGCATTCGATAGCGTGGCCGCTGAAGACGATGTCTTCCTGTTTGACCGAGAGCGGCTTGCCATCGGCGATGCGGATCTGTTCGCGCACGAGGTCGACGCCGGTGATCGCTTCGGTGACCGGGTGTTCCACCTGCAGGCGGGTGTTCATCTCGATGAAGTAGAACTCGCCGCCTTCCCAGAGGAACTCGATCGTGCCCGCGCCGCGATAGCCCATGTCGGCCATAGCCTTTGAGACGATGCCGCCCATGCGGTCGCGCTCGGCAGCGGAGATGACGGGGGAGGGGGCTTCTTCGAGCACCTTCTGGTGGCGGCGCTGGAGCGAGCAATCGCGCTCACCCAGATGGATGGCGTTGCCGTTGCCATCGCCGAAGATCTGGAATTCGATGTGGCGCGGGTTGCCGAGGTACTTCTCGATATAGACGGTGGCATCGCCGAACGCGGCCTTGGCCTCGCTGCCCGCCTGCTGGATCAGCGTTTCGAGCTCATCCGGGCCGTTGCAGACCTTCATGCCGCGCCCGCCGCCGCCCGAAGCGGCCTTGATGATTACCGGATAACCGGCGGCCTCGGCGATTTCCTTGGCTTCCTTGATATCGGAAACCGCGCCATCCGAGCCCGGGACCAGCGGCAGGCCGAGCTTGCCGGCGGTGCGCTTGGCCTCGATCTTGTCGCCCATCGTGCGGATGTGTTCGGGCTTGGGGCCGATCCAGGTGATGCCGTGCGCTTCGACGATATCGGCGAACTGGGCGTTCTCCGAAAGGAAGCCATAGCCCGGGTGGATCGCATCGGCATGGGTGATCTCTGCCGCAGAGATGATCGCGGCCATGTTGAGATAGCTGTCTTTCGCGGCGGGCGGGCCGATGCAGACGGCGTGGTCTGCGAGGCGCACATGCATGGCATCGGCATCAGCGGTGGAATGCACCGCGACCGTCTCGATCCCCATTTCGTGCGCGGCGCGGTGGATGCGCAGCGCGATTTCGCCGCGGTTGGCGATCAGCAGGCGGGAAATGGCCATGGGTTTCGCGTGCTCAGGCGATGACGACGAGCGGCTGGTCAAATTCGACCGGCTGCGCGTTTTCGACCAGGATCGCGGTGATCTTGCCGCCGGTGGGCGCGGTGATCGGGTTCATCACCTTCATCGCCTCAACGATCACGAGCGTGTCGCCCGCCTTGACCGTCTGCCCGACAGTGATGAACGGAGCAGCGCCCGGTTCGGGGAAGAGATAGACGGTGCCGACCATTGGCGAGCGCAGCGCGTTGGCATCTACGGCCGGTGCTTCGGCAGCAGCCGCAGGCGCGGCAACGGGGGCCGGTGCAGCAACGGGCGCGGGCGCATAAGTCGCCACGGGCGCGGCGGTGAGCGTGCGTGCGACGCGAATCTTGCGGTGGCCGTCCTCGACCTCGATCTCGGAAAGGCCGGTATCGGAAAGGAGTTCCGCCAGTTCGCGAACCAGCGCGCTATCGATTTCCATCATGGTCTTGGCGCCCTCGTCGCCGCGGTCGTGCCCCATTATGTTTTCCTCGCGGGTGATCGTATCCAAAGCGGTTTCCATGCCCGCAGCGCCGCGCAGTGGCAAGGAAAACCGAAAATGACGGCGTTAAAAAGGGACACTCAAGCCTCAGGGCCAGAGCCTGCGTGGATGTCATGCGAGCGGTCCAACTGCCACAGCGGTATTGCCAGGCTCAATCCACCGGCAAGAATCCAAACATCGCCAAGGAGGTGGCCGATATACATGGGATGGGTGACTGCATGAAACAGCATGACGCTGCCATGGGTTAGGCTGGAGATCACCACGAACCACAGGAAGCTGGCGTGCTCGAGGGGGCTGCGAAAGGCACGAAGCGCACAGATACCCAAGGCGAAATAGATCGATACCATCATCTGATCGTAGACGGGATTGTAGGGCTGCCACTTCCAGCCGCCAAGCGGATCGAAAAAGACGAAGGTAGGAATTCCTACCAAGCCGCTGAACGCCCACACCGCGACCGCACGGCGCAAATTCGCCAGTGTATCCATCTTAATCTGCCGCCCCCCGACGCTTTGACCCGAGCAGTGTTTTGGCAGAATTGAACTAGAGCCGCGAGGCACCCTCTAGGGCAAGGAGATAGCTCAGCGGCCCGAACCCGGCGATCGTGGCCTTGGCGGCCATGCCGACATAGGACTTGTGGCGAAACGCCTCACGCGTGTGCGGGTTGGAGAGGTGGACTTCGATCACCGGCGTGCGGATCGCCTTTATCGCATCGTGCAGGGCGACAGAGGTGTGCGTGAAGGCCCCGGCATTGAGCAGAACGCCCTTTGCGCCAACAGCTTGCGCCTCATGCAGCCAATCGACGAGGTGGCCTTCGTGGTTGGACTGGCGCAGATCGATCTCAAGCCCGAGTTCGCGGGCGCGGTCTTCGAGCATGCCGGCAATGTCGTCAAGCGTGGCCGAACCGTAGATCTCAGGTTCACGCGTGCCGAGCAGATTGAGATTGGGGCCGTTAAGGACGTAAACGGTCTCGGACATGGCAGGCTCCGCGCGAAGGGACAGGATCGCGATGCGCCCTGATAAAGCACGAAGTCCGGCGCGCAAGTGCTGCGGGCGCGGGATGGGCGCTCAGACTTCGCGCGTCAGGCTCGCTGCATCTGCGTCAGCCCCTCTGGGTCAACCTTTGCCGTTATCGGCCATCGGTGGCGGCTGGGCATCGCTGCCGTCGTTGATGTTGTTGTCCGAACTGTCGGCGTCGGCGTTGTCATCGGTAATCGGCGCGGGATCGGGCTGCACGACCGGTTGCGGCTGGTTGGTGGCGGCCAGCGCTTCGGCAGCCTTGGCGCGCTTTTCGGCGGCATTGGCCTTGGCCTCGACCGCGTTGACCCGCTCTTCGAGCGCGCCCACCCGGTCCACGTCGCAGCCGGACAGCAGCAGCGCAAGCCCGGTGGCAACGCTGGCAAGTGCAAGGCGGCGTGAGCCCCGGGTGTATCCGGAGGTGGGCCGGCAGGCGAGAGAGAGGCGGTGTGCTTCCATGTCGCTGAACGTCATAGCAGCCAAACATTACCCGAAACTAACCAGCGAGGTGGTTTTCAGCGATCGGTGCCACGCGCCTTGCCCCATTGGCGGGCCGCCGTATAGCCGAGGTAGGCCGCGCCGAAGAGCGCATAGAGCGGTTCGGGCAGGCCAGCGAAGTAAGTGGTCATTGCCTCGGTCATCGCCTGCGCTGCCGCCGGACGCACCGCGCCAATCAGGCTGAGCGGGATGGCCCAGAGGATCATCGCATACATCACATAGAGAAAGGTGGGGCGGGCAAGCGCGGTGTAGCGGCTTGAAGCGGGCCTTACTGGCATGGGGGCTGCGTCCTTTTGCGGGGCGGATGGGGACGCCGGACCAGATAGCGGCAAAAGCGCATGTAGGAAAATGGTTTGATGCCTTTTCGAGGTGCGCGAAAATTCGCTATCCCCTGTACGGTTTTAGGCAATGGACGTGCTGCAGTGCGGCAGATAGGGCAGTGGCCTTGCTGCCCGCTTTGTGTAGGTTTGCAAGCTCGGCGCAAGTTCAGGGGCAGACATTTGGTCGAGGATTTACGGCGGATATCCTTCGGGCGCGGATTGCTGGCGCTGAGTGCGCTGGTGTCAGGATCGTGCCTTTATGCCGCGGCGGACGAATCTGGTGCCCCGGTGGCCGCGCCTTCGCTGGTAGAGCGCCGCGCCGCGCTGATCGAGCCGATGCTCGAGGACTATTGCTCGCGCTGCCACAACGATGATGACCATGTTGCGGGACTTTCGGTCGCGGACCTGAAGGCCAGCGATATTGCGGCGGGCCGCAATGCAGAGGCCTGGGAGAAAATCCTGCGGCGCGTGGCGGCGGGCGAAATGCCGCCGCATTCCAAGAAGCAGCCCGATCCGGCCATGCGCGCCGATTTCGTGAGCTGGCTCGACGAAGGACGGGCGCGCTATGTCATGGCGAACCCCGATCCGGGCGCGGCGCCAGTGCGGCGGCTGAACCGGCACGAATATGCCAATGCGGTGCGCGATCTGCTGGGTGTGGAAGGCGATTTTGCCGCCGCGCTGCCGCCGGACAACTCCGGCTTCGGTTTTGACAATATCTCTGATGTGCTGAGCATCTCGCCCACACTGATGGAACGCTATGTTGCAGTGGCGGGCAAGGCGGCGCGGGCCGCCACGGGGCTGGTGCCCAAGCGCGATTTTGTCACCACATGGCAAGTGGCCAAGGACGGCTCGGTGATGAATTCGGGCATTCCCGCCTATAACGAGCGCGCCGGGGCAGACCTGCCGCTGGCTTCGCGCGGGGGGACGGCGGTGCGCTATGTCGCGCGCTGGGACGGCGCCTATGACATCGCGGTCTGGCTCAATTCCAATACCAACAACGAAAGCGACAGGCTGCCGGAAGACCGCTTTGCGCTGCGCGTGCCGATGAAGGCGGGAGTGCACAAGCTCGCGGTTTCGTTCCGGCGGCAGACCTGGCCGAACGAGGCGGTGCAGGTGCTGCGCAACACGACCGATTATGTGCCGCTGCCGCTGGGCAAGCCGGCCGAGCTGCCGCTCGATGTGTGGGTGGACGGCGTGCGCGCAGGCACCATGACTGTGCCTTCATTCCGCGTGCATCAGCGCTATTCGCAGGCCAATTTCCCGCGCGATGTGCTGCAGCTCGATGTGGCGGGGCCGTTTGATGCGGGCGGCAATGATGATCTGGCCAGCCGGCGCGCGGTGTTCGTCTGTCAGCCGAAACGCGCGGCGGAGGAAGCGCCGTGTGCGCGGCGGATTCTGGCGGGACTTGCGCGGCGGGCATGGCGCGGGCCGGTGCGCGATGCGGATCTGGCGCCGCTCATGAAGATCTATGACGGCGAGCGCGCGGCGGCTGGTTTTGAAAGCGGCGTGGAAGCGGCCATTGAGGCGCTGCTGGTTTCGCCGCGCTTCCTGTTTGCGGTGGAAACGCCGCCGCCGGCCGGAAAGGCGGGGGGCGCTTATCCGGTTTCCGATTACGATCTGGCGACGCGGCTTTCGCTGTTCCTGTGGAGCTCGATCCCCGATGAGCGGCTGCTCACGCTGGCGGGGCAGGCCAAGCTGCACCAGCCCCTGGTGCTGAGCGCGGAAATCGCGCGGATGCTGGCGGACCGCCGCGCCGAGGCGCTGACCGAGAACTTTGCCGGGCAGTGGCTCTATTTGCGCAATCTCGCGTCGCAGCGGCCCGATATCACGGCGTACCCGCAGTTTGACGTGCCGCTGCGCGAGGGCATGGCGACCGAGACGCGGATGTTCTTTGCGCATGTGCTGAGCGCGAACCGCCCGGTGACTGACTTCATCCGCGCGGACTACACGTTCCTCAACGAGCGGCTGGCGCGGCATTACGGGATCGAGGGGGTGCGCGGGCCTGCGTTCCGCAAGGTCATGTTGGGGGCGGACATGCCGCGCGGCGGGCTGCTGGGGCAGGCGAGCATCCTGACGGTGACGAGCTATGGCAACCGCACTTCGGTGGTGAAGCGGGGAAAGTGGATCCTCGACAATATGCTGGCCTCTCCGCCGCCGCCGCCGCCCGCCGATGTGCCCGCGCTCAAGACCGAGCATGATGGCAAACTGCTGACGGCGCGCGAGCAGCTGGAACTGCACCGAGCCAATCCGGCCTGCGCTTCGTGCCACAAGCGGATGGACCCGCTGGGCTTTGCTCTCGAAAACTTCGATGCAGTGGGCGCGTGGCGCGCGCAGGATGCGGGGCAGGTCATCGACGCGGGCGCTGTGCTGGCCGATGGCACGGCGTTCAAGGGTTTCAGCGGCTTGCAGCAGATACTGCTGGACCGGCGCGAGGAATTTGCCCGCGCCTTTACAGAGCGGCTGATGACCTATGCGCTGGGGCGCGGGCTGGGGCCGCAGGACATGCCCGCGGTGCGGGCCATCGCGCGCGCGGCGGCTAAGGATGACTGGCGGGTGCAGACGATCATCAAGGGCATCGTGATGAGCCCCGGCTTCACGATGCGCCGCGTGCCGGCTGCACCGACGAATGTCGCGCTCGCGGCGAGTAAGCCGAAGATGGGCGGATGGAGGCCGCATCGATGATCGTGAAACGCCCTGCGCTCAGCCGCCGCACCGTGCTGCGCGGACTTGGCGCCACGCTGGCGCTGCCGTTCCTTGAGGCGATGATGCCTTCTGCGCGGGCTGCCGATATGGCGCAGCGGCCCAAGCGGCTTTCGGTGTTCTACACGCCCAACGGCATGACGATGGATGCCTATCGCCCGGCCACGGCGGGGGCGGACTATGCCCTGCCGCCCACGCTCGCGCCGCTGGAACCGTTCCGCGCCGACATGGTGGTGGTGAGCGGGCTGGGCCATCCGCAGGCAGCAGCATTCGGGGATCGCCCGGCGGGGCATGGCCGATCTTGCCCGGCATTCCTGACCGGCGCGCACGCGCGGCAGACGGAAGGGCCGGACATTCGCTGCGGTGTCTCGATGGATCAGATCTATGCCGCGCATCTGGGGGAGGCGACGACGATCCCTTCGCTGGAGCTGGGGATCGATCAGGCGAGCCTGCTGGGCAGCTGCGACATCAACTATTCCTGCGCTTACACCAACGGCATTTCGTGGCTGACGCCGACAGTGCCGCTGCCGGTCATGGCCAATCCGCGCGATGTGTTTGAACGCCTGTTCGGCGATGGCGAGGCGCTCGATCCCGCGAGCCGGCTGGCGCAGGCGCGGCGGCAGGCCTCGATCCTCGACTATGTGCGCGAGGATGCGGCGCGGCTTTCGGGCCAACTGGGCGCGGAGGACAAACGCAAGCTGGACGAATACCTCGATGCGACGCGCAGCATCGAAAAGCGCATCCAGCGCGCGGCGATGGGGCCACAGGCCGAAGCTGGGAGCTTTGCGCAGCCCGCAGGCATTCCGGCCGATTTTGCCGAACATGTGCGGCTGATGATCGATCTCGAAGTGCTGGCGATGCAGGCGGACCTGACGCGCGTCTCTACCTTCATGCTGGGGCGCGAGATTTCGAACCGGACGTATCCCGAAATCGGCGTGCCGGATTCGCACCATATGCTGAGCCACCACGGCAAGAACCCGGACAAGATGGCGCAGCTTGCGAAGATCAACCGCTATCACATGGAATTCTTTGCCTATGCGCTGAAGCGGCTGAAGGAGACCAGCGACGGGGCGGGATCGCTGCTCGACAGCACGCTGGTGATCCGGGGTAGCGCGTTTGGCGATTCCAACGATCATGACTTCATGGACCTGCCGGTGATCGTGGCGGGCGGACTGGTGAAGGGCGGGCGGCATCTGGCGGTGGACAAGGGCACGTCGATGTCAAACCTGCTGCTGGCGGGGCTTAATCTGCTGGATGTGCCGGCCGCGAAGTTTGGTGACAGCACCGGGCCGCTGGCGGGGCTGGCGGATGCGTAGGCTTCTGGCGCTGCTGATGGTGCTCATGCCCTTGCCCGCCTTGGCGCGCGGGGCGGATGCGCTTTCCCGTGCGATTGCGGATGATGATGTGGCCGCGCTTGCCGCCGCGATTGCTGCCGGGGCGGATGCCAATGCGTCGCTCGACTATGGCGAGACGCCGCTGGCCCGCGCGGTGGAGACGCAGGACCCGGCGCTGGTCGATGTGCTGCTGCGCGCAGGGGCGAAGGCGGACCTGGCCGATGCGCTTGGGGTGACGCCGCTACTGCTTGCCTGCGAGCGCGGGGACAGCGCGGTTGTGGCCGCGCTGCTGGCGGCAAAGGCGCCGGCGGATCAGGCCAATCCCGATGGCGTGACCCCGCTGGCGATGTGCGCGCGCCATTCCGATGCGGCGGCAGTGCGCGCGCTGCTGGCAGCGGGTGCGGCGGTGGAAAGCGCCGATACGCGCGGGCAGACGCCGCTGATGTGGGCGGCTTCGGCAGGGCGGCTTGGTGCGATGGCGGCGCTGCTGGGGGCGGGGGCCAATGTGAACCGCGTGACGACCGGAGCGTTTACGCCGCTGTTTTTCGCGCTGGCGAGCGGGCGGCCGGAAGCCGTTTCGGCGCTGATTTCGGCAGGTGCGGATGTGCAGCACCGGGGGCCGGAAAACACCAGCGCCTTGCAGATGGCGCTTTATCAGAAGAACTGGGCGGCGGCCGAGGAACTGGTGCGGTTGGGCGCCGATGTGGCGGAGCTGGACCGCGAGGGGCACCGGCCGCTGCATGTGGCGGCGGCGGCGGGGCAGGGCGCGTTGATCGCGGCGCTGCTGGAAAAGGGCGCGGAAGCCGATGCGCTTTCCGGGCCATCGAAGATCACCTGGGTGACCGAGGCCAATTTCGGCATCGCGCCGCCGCCCGTCCAGCCGACAACCGCGCTGATGATGGCGGCGAAGGCCGGGCAGGCCGATGCGATGTGGCAGCTGGTGCGGGCAGGGGCGGATGAACATTTCGTCGATGGCGCGGGGGTGAACCTTGTGCTTGCCGCTGCGCAGGGGCGCGATCCGACCGCGCTGACGCTGGCGATCGAGCTGGCAGGGGATGCCAACGCGGCGGATTTGGACAAGACGACGGCGCTCCACATGCTGGCGGGCGGGCCGTTTTTCCCCGAGCTTCCGGCCATGCTGCGCGTGCTGGCATCGCACGGCGCGCGGGCGGATATTCCCAATGCCACGGGCAAGACGGCGCTGCAGGTGCTGACAGACGGGCTTGCCACGGTGCAGGCCGCATTTCATGAAGTCTATCCGGACAAGGCGCCGGCTGCATTGGCGCAGGCGCACTGATTTTCTCTGCAGAAGGACCACTGCCGATGACCCGAACGAAACCGATCCTGATGGCTGCCGCTTTTGCCGCCCTGCTGGCCGGCGGGGCTGCGTCCATCGCTGCCTCACCCGCCGAAACGATTGCGGCGCGGCAGGCCAATTTCAAGAAGATGGGCGGCGCGATGAAGGCGCTGAAGGACGAGCTGGGCGGCGGGGCGGACAAGGCCAAGCTGCTCGCCGCCGCGCGCACGCTGGCTGTAACCGCGCGGATGCAGGGCGGCCTGTTTCCGGCGGGCACCGGGCCGAGCTCGGGCGTAAAGACCGATGCGCTGCCTGCGATCTGGGCGCAGAAGCCGGTGTTCGATGCCGCAGCCGGCAAACTGGTGGCCGAGGCGGACAAGCTGGCGGGCCTTGCCGGATCGGGCAACACGGCGGCGGTGCTGGCGCAGTTCAAGGTGGTTGGCGGGACATGCGCTGCCTGCCACCGGCAGTTCCGCGCCGAGGACTGAGGCGCGATGAGCACAGATGCCGAGACAGTGAAGGTGTGGGACCCGTTTGTGCGGGTGTTCCACTGGAGCCTGATCGCGCTGTTCGGCGCGGCCTGGTACACGGGCGAGAACCACGACATGGATCGGCACCGGCAGGCTGGCTACGCCATCCTCGCGCTGGTGCTGTTCCGCGTGTTCTGGGGCTTTGCCGGAGGGCGCACCGCCCGCTTTGCGCAGTTCCTCAAGGGGCCGGGCGCGGTGCTGGCTTATGTGCGCACCCATGACGGGGAGACGCCCTCTGACGGGCACAACCCCCTGGGCGGGTGGAGCGTGGCGGCGCTACTGGCGGTGATCCTGACGATCACGCTGGCGGGGCTGTTTGCAGTCGATGTCGACGGGATCGAGTCCGGCCCGCTGGCAGATTGGGTGAGCTTTGATGCGGGCCGCACCGCTTCCGAATGGCATGAGGGCGTGTTCAAGGCGGCGCTGGCGGTGATCGGCCTGCACATTCTGGCGATCGGCTATTATCAGGTGCTCAATGCGCAGAACCTGATTGGGCCGATGATCACCGGACGGCGCGACCGCGCGAAGGGTGAGGCTGTCGAGGATGTGACGTGGTCCCCGGTTGCTGCGCTGGGCGGGATTGCGCTCGTCGGCGCGCTGACGTGGATGGTGATGACGGGCTTCAGGTTCGGCTGAATTCACGCCGTTCGTCATTCCCGCGCAGGCGGGAATCCAGAGCGGGTTCACTTATTAGGTGCGCTATTGCGCTCTGGGGCGCCGCCTTCGCGGGGGTGACGATAGCTTAGGAAAGGCGCTCCGGCACGGCCTGCGCTTCTTCGGCCAGCGTTTCGGCGGTCATCACCGCTTCCCACGGGAACACGAACCAGCGCTTGTCTTCGGCGCGGTCGATCACTTCGGCGGTGTAGTCCACGCGGGCCTTCGAGCGGCAATTGTCCTTGAGCACGGCGAAGCGCAAATTGTCCGGGTTGCAGCCGTTTTCCGCAAGGAGATTGCGGATGTAGACGATGGTGCCGCCGCTATCGTTGATATCATCGACGAACAGGAGGCGCGTGCCGGTGGCCGATTTATCCGCCACTTTGCCCAGCAGTTCGTCGGCAAAGCCGGGAACCTTGGATGAATGGTCGATCGACAGCATCGGCACTTGCAGTTCGTGGCTGATATAGACCGCCGGGACGAGGCCGCCGCGCCCGATGCCGATGATGAAATCGGGCTTCCAGCTATCTGCCGCCAGCAGCCGCGAGAGCTTGCGCACGCTGCGCAGGAAATCCTCGTAGGCAATGTAGTTGAGCACGGGGGCGGCAGTATCGGTCATGTCCGTTGGGGTCCGTTCGTCGGGCGATAATTCCATGCGGTTACCGGTTCGGCGCGCAGACCGCAATTGCGGGAGGCAGGCGTTTTCAACCGCTATTGCGGGCGCTCGCCGGCGGCCAGGCCAGCTCGGCGAACGCGGTCTGGATCTCGCCCAGCACGATATCGGCGGCATAACTGGGCGGACGGGCCGACGCGGTGCACAGCGCGAGGGTCATCGGGCGCAGCACGGGATCGGAAATCCGCGTGAATGAAAGCAGCCCTGCGCGCACTTCGGTCACCACATCGAGCGAGGTGAGAATGCCGATGCCCACGCCCTGCAGCACGAGGCTGGTGATCATCTGAATGTTGTTGCTGGTGGCCTTGCGATCAAGCGTGAGGCGGCTTGTGCCTTCGAGCACTGCGATCTGCTGGTGGACTGCAAGTGGACTGGACGGCACGACAAGGGGCGTACCCGCACAGGCCGAAAAACGCGCCTCGGCCTGTTCGCCAAAGGGGTGGCCAGCGGGCGTGATGAAGCCGAGGTGGACATCGACGAAAGCGCGCACGGTGATGTCGCGGTAGGATTCCGGGCCGAAGAAGATGCCGAAATCAACCGCGCCGCTGGCGATCATGCCGCGCACGGCATCGTTGGCGGCAACTTTCACTTCGATGGAGATGCCGGGATAGCGGGTCTGCAGCGCCTGGATTGCGCTGGGGATCACCCCTTTGGCGAGGGCATCGATTACCGCGATCTCGACATGGCCGCGCTTGAGCCCGCGCAAGTCTTCGATCTGGGCGCGCACTTCGGCAAGGCTCTTCTGCCAGCGCCCGCCGGCCGCCATGAGGATTTCGCCCGCTGCCGTGAGCCTGAGCCCGGTTGGCAGGCGCTCGAACAGCGGCATGCCAAGCTCCGCCTCTACATTGAGGATCTGGCGATCGATCGCGGAGGCCGAGACATTGAGTTCGTCCGCTGCCTTGCGGATCGAGCCAAGCCGGCCAACCGCCGTGAAATAGCGCAGGAAGCGCGAGAATGCGGGCACGAAGGACCCCTACCTAATTTTTGCAACGTGGTGCGCGATTCATTGCAGTTGCGTGAAACAGGTCAAGGCCATAATCGTGCTGCAACGCAACAATCGGGTCGGAGCGCGCGCGAATGGCAGGGGGCAAGTGGGCAGCGGCACGTGGCGCGCTGGGCGCGGCCCTGCTGGCTGTCATGCCCGGTTCTGCATGGGCTGAGCCCGTTGCCAATGATCCTGCGCGCGAGGCTGCGGTCGCCCGGCTGATCGAAGATGCGCGGACCAGTCCGCCGATGCTGCGCGTGCTGCTGCGCGGCATGCCCAAGGGCGGCGATCTGCACAATCATCTGGCTGGCGCGATCTATGCCGAGGATTTCCTCACCTGGGCCGGCGAAAAGGGCTTTTGCGTCGATACCAGCGGCCTCAGCGTGGAACCGCCGCCGTGCCCGGCGGAGCGCGCGATTACCCGGTTTGCCGGCGAGAACGAGTTCGGCATGGACCGGCTGATTGATGCGATGTCGACGCGCGGTTTCCAGCGCGGTGTGGGCCAGAACGACGTTTCCGGTCATACCCAGTTCTTCCGTTCGTTCGAGCGGTTCGGCAAGATGGGCGGCGAGACGGCGAAGATGCTGGCGAGCGTGCGCCGCATCGCAGCGGGGGACACCGTTTCCTACCTCGAGCTTGATCACAATACGAACACGCTGGTTTCGGTGGTGCGCGCGGCGGGTGATGATCCGCTGGCCGAAGCCGATCTGGGCGCGGTCTATACCAGCGAGGCCAAGGCTTTTGCCGCGCTCGTCCCCAAGGCGCGGGCCGAGCTTGATGCAGACGAGGCGGCTTCTGCCAAGGCCATGGCCTGCGGCACGCCGGCTGCCGAGCCCGGCTGCAAGGTGGCGGTGCACTACTTGTTTCAGGCGCTGCGCGCTCTGCCGCCGCGGCAGGTTTATCGTTCGCTGATCCTCGGCTTCATGATGGCCGATGCCGATCCGCGCTTTGTCGGCGTGAACATCGTGATGCCCGAAGATGCGTGGCTGGCGCGGCGCGACTACGCCTTGCACATGGCGATGATCCGCCAGCTGGCCGCGAAGTATCCGCGCGTGAAGCTGACGCTTCATGCCGGCGAGGTCACGCTGGGGCAGGTGCCGCCGGCGGATTTCAAGGACCATATCGCGCAGGCCGTGGCGGTGGGGGCGCGGCGCATCGGGCACGGCACCGGTATCGCGTTTGAAGACAAGGCCGAAGACACCATGGCGCGGATGGCGCGCGAGGGCATTGCGGTCGAGATCAACCTGACCAGCAATGCGGTGATCCTTGGCGTGAAGGGCGCGGACCATCCGCTGAACCTCTACCGCGCGCACGGCGTGCCGGTGGTGCTTTCGACCGACGATCAGGGCGTGCTGCGTTCCGACATGACCAATGAGTATGTCCGCGCGGTGCGTGAACAGGGGCTTGGATACAGCGATCTCAAGCAGATTGCGCGGGCCGGATTGCACTATGCATTTATACCGGGATTGGCGCTTTGGGCCGATTTCGGGCGGCTGGAACCGGTCGCTTTCTGTGCTGATTTTGCCACACCCGCTTGCGCCAAGTATCTGGCAGCGAACGAGAAGGCACGCTTGCAGGCAGATCTTGAACACCATTTTGCAACTTACGAGACCGAGCGTCTGGCGCGGGCAAAGAAGGTATCTTAAGACGATAATACAAAGCGCCGCTTCGGTGGCATATAAAACGGGTGCGCCCTGTCTCGGGGATGCCGCAAAGCGGCATAGCGACAGGGGAGAACATCCGCTGGTTTGCAGGAGAGGCGCGGTTCAACCACGCGCATTCCGGTCTTCGCGGCACGTGAGGACGGGGCGCCTTTTGCATTCCAAGGGGGTTATCTCAATGCTCTATCCGAACACGTCCACGCAGTCTGCTGCGCCCCGCAAGCTTGTGAAAGGGCTTGTCCTCCTTCTCGGCTGCACCGCGCTGACCGCACCTGCCTTTGCGCAGGAAGCCCCGGCCGACGCGCCGCCTGCCAAGGACGAAATCGTCGTCGTCGGTTCGCTCAACGCGCTGCCGGTCAAGGACGTCGGTTCGATCTTCGGGTTCGACAAGAACCTGGTGGAAACCCCGCGCTCTGCCTCGACCGTCTCCAAGGAGCAGATCGAGCGTTTCGGCATCACCGAGATCTATGACCTCGTTTCGCAATCGCCGGGCGTGTTCACCAACTCGTTCTTCGGCGTCGGCGGCGCGCTCGACATTCGCGGCACCCCCGGCGAAGTCTATTTCCGCGGGATCCGCCGCCTCGACAACCCGGGCAACTACCCGACCCCGATCGGCGCTTCGGACCGTATCGACATCGTGCGCGGCCCGGCCTCGCCGATCTATGGCCCGTCGAAGACCGGCGGCTACATCAACTTCGTTCCGCTGACCGCGCGTGCGGCGGGCGGCAAGTTCCTCGACACGCCCGAAGGGCAGCTTTCGTACACGGGCGGCAGCTGGGCGCGTAACGTGCTGAGCGCGCAGGTGCGCGGCCCGGGCAAGATCGGCAGCCAGGAATTCGGTTACAGCCTCTATGGCCAGGTCGAGGATTCGGGCAGTTACTACCGCAACATGTCGACCCGGCAGACGATCCTGCAGGCCGCCTTCGATACCGACCTTGCGCCCAACCTGCGGCTCGAGTTCGGCGGCATGCACCACAACTTCAAAGGCCAGCAGAACGGCGGCTGGAACCGCCTGACGCAGGACCTCGTCGACAACGGCAACTACATCACCGGCGCGGCCAAGCCGCTCGATACCAACGGTGACGGCCAGATTTCCCACGCCGAAGCCAAAGTGGCCAACGGCGGCTTCGGCCTCAATCCGTTCGGCAGCGCGTTCTGCTCCAGCCCGCCGTTTTCGAACCCGTTCGGCGGCCTGAACGATGCGTGCCTTGCCACGCTGTACCCCGATTCCGGGCTGACCGGCGTGGGCACCGCCAAGCTGAGCCGGCGCGACACGCTGACCGCAAAAGATGACAAGCTGAACAACGTGGCCAATACGGCCTATCTTGATCTCGCCTTCGATGCCGGCAACGACCTCGAGATCAAGAACCAGCTGTTCTACGATGGCTACAAGAACGATAACGACAACCAGTACGGCTTCTCGCAGTTCCATAAGTCTTATGTGATCGAAGACCGTATCGTCGTCTCGAAGGTGTTCAAGACCGATATCGGCAAGTTCTCGCTCGAAGTGTCGCCCTCCATCCGTTACACGAACTTTAGGCACGGGGACGACTTCAACTATGAGTATTTCAACCGCGTCGATCTGACCGTGGGGTATAACGCGCTTTCGGATCGCCTGCTTTCGACCGAATGTGATTGCAACTATACCAGCTACAACGTGGGTCACTACACCGACCTCGGCATGGCGGGGCTCGCTAACCTCGACTTCAACTTCGGCCTCGATCTCACGCTTGGTGCCCGCTACGATCACGTCAAGGTGACGACGGCCGATCTGGCTTCGAAGCTTGAAAATCCAGCCAGCGCAGGCTCGGCGAAGGGCTCGAAGGGGGGATGGTCGTGGTCGGCCAGCGCGAACTACAAGCTGCCCTTCGGACTGATCCCCTATGTCACCCTTTCGCGCCAGTCGACGATCATCGCCGGGCAGGGCGCGGAAATCACGACGGCTGATGCGCTTTCGGGCGCGTTCATCAGCGCCTCGAAGCTCTATGAAGGCGGCATCAAGGGCAGCTTCCTGAACAACCGGCTCTATGCGGCGGTCTCGGTCTACAAACAGACCCGCACGGATCGCAATTCGCAGGCGATCGTGACCAACCAGGCGGTCCAGACCAAGGGTATCGAGGCCGAACTGCGCTGGTCGGTGGACAAGCACTTCCTGCTTTCGGCCAACTACACCAAGACCAAGGTCGAGAACCTGACCGCGATTGGCGACGGCGTGCTGTTCAGCTTCTTCGGCATCGAGGATCTGAAGGGCCTGAACCCGGCGCTGTACCTTGGCGGCCAGCCGATCGGTCTCGTGCCGATCCCCAACGCCAATGCCTCGCGCCGCGCCGGTATTCCGGAGGATCTGTACTCGGCAACCGCGACTTACTCGTTCGACAACGGTCTGGCCTTCGCGGGCAGCGTGAGCCACGTGCCCTCGGTGTTCTCGGGTCAGTCGCAGACGGTCCGGCTGCCGGCCTACACGCTGGTGGACGTGAGCGCTTCGTTCACGACCGGTCCGTGGCTGTTCCGCGCGGTGGTGAAGAACGCGACGAACGCCTCGTACTTCCGCGCCAACTTCACCGAACTGTTCGGCGCGACGATTGCCCTGCCCGAGCGTCCGCGCAACTGGCAGGCCTCGGTCGTCTACAAGTTCTGACGATCTGACCGGTGCGGGGGGCGGCAGCGCTGCCTCCCGCACCCGATTTCCTGATTTTCTTGCTCAAGGCTGCACCGATCATGCCTTTTTTCGCGCGCCTTGTTTCCTTTGCTGCAGCCCTTCTGGCCTGCACGGCAGCGGCCCATGCGGCCCCGGTAGCGGACGCGGCGACTTTGGCTGCGGTGAAGGCCTGCGCGCCTGCGCGGCCTTGCGCGGCGAAACTGCCGGTGCGCGTGGTGGTCGTTACCATGTTCGAGATCGGCAAGGACAGCGGCGACAAGCCGGGCGAATTCCAGCTCTGGAAAGAGCGCCGCAATCTCACTGAAACGCTGCCGTTCCCGCAAGGCTGGCACGATCTGGCCTATGATCCGCAATGCGGCGTGCTCGCCATCGTGACCGGCATGGGCTCGATCAAATCGGCCACCGCCGCGCTGGCGCTGGGGCTGGACGAGCGGCTCGATCTTTCCAAAGCCTATTGGTTGGTGGCGGGGATTGCCGGGATCGATCCCGAAGACGCCTCGGTCGGATCGGCCGCATGGGCGCGTTACCTGATCGACGGCGATATCGCGCACGAGATTGATGCGCGCGAGATTCCCAAGGACTGGAAGAGCGGCTATTTTGCGCTCCACAGCAAGGGGCCGCAGGACCCGACGCCGCTTGATCCTGTGAACGGCGAAATGTTCGAGCTCAACCCCGCGCTGCAGGACTGGGCCTTTGCGCTGACCAAGGACATCGCGCTTCCTGATGATCCACGGATTGCCGAGGCGCGCGCGCATTTCACCGGCTATCCCAATGCGCAGAAGCCGCCCTTCGTGCTCAAGGGCGACAACCTTGCGGCGATGACCTTCTGGCACGGCGCGAAGATGACCCAGTGGGCGAATGACTGGACCAAGTTCTGGACGCGCGGGAAAGGCGCGTTCGTGACCTCCGCGATGGAGGAGACGGGCACGTTCCAGTCGATCGAATACCTCACCAAAGTCGGCCGGGCAGACCGTGACCGGGTGCTGGTGTTGCGCGCGGGGAGCAATTTCACGATGCCGCCGCCGGGCGTGGATGCGGCGACTTATCTGCTGAGCGAGAACCAGGGCTATGCCGGGATGACCGCTGCGCTGGAGAGCCTCTACACGGTGGGCGGCAAGGTGGTTGACGAGATCGTGACGCATTGGGACAGGTTTGGTCCTGCGCCGCCGAAATGATGCGCGGGCGCTGACATGACCCTGACGCTCATTCGCAACGCTGCCGTTGTCGCGGCGATGGACGATGCCGGGAGCGAGATTGCGGGCGGCGCGATTGCGCTGCGCGATGGGGTGATCCTCGCGGTGGGGACAACAGCCGAACTGGCGCCGCTGGCGGGCCATGCCGATGTGATCATCGAAGCGGCGCGCTGCGTGGTAACGCCCGGCCTTATCAACACGCACCATCACTTGTACCAGACGCTGACCCGCGCGGTGCCCGGCGCGACCGAGGCTTCGCTGTTCGGCTGGCTGAAGCGGCTTTATCCGATCTGGGCGCGCTATACGCCCGATGATGTGTTTGCCGCGACGCAGCTGGGGCTGGCGGAGCTGGCGCTTTCGGGCTGTTCGCTGAGCAGCGACCACCTCTATCTCTTCCCCAATGGCGTGACGCTGGATGACACGATCCATGCTGCCGCCGGGATCGGTATGCGCTTTCACGCAACGCGCGGGAGCATGAGCGTGGGGGAAACCGCTGGGGGCTTGCCGCCCGACAGTCTCGTCGAGCGCGAAGACGCCATCCTGGCCGATTGCATCCGCGTGATCGACCGGTTCCATGACGGGGCTGACGGCGCGATGGTGCGCGTCGGCGTGGCGCCGTGTTCGCCCTTTTCCGTGAGCCGCGAACTGATGCGCGATGCGGCGCTGCTGGCGCGCGACAAGGGCGTGATGCTGCACACCCATCTGGCCGAAGATGCCGATGACGTGGCCTTCAGCCTTGAACGCTTCGGGTGCCGTCCGGGTCAATATGCCGAAGACCTTGGCTGGACCGGCCCTGATGTGTGGCACGCGCACTGCGTGCAGCTCGACCATGCCGAAATTGACCTGTTTGCGCGCACGAAGACCGGGGTGGCGCATTGCCCAAGCTCGAACTGCCGGCTGGGTTCGGGCGTCGCGCCGCTGCGCGCGATGGTTGATGCAGGCGTGCCGGTGGGGCTTGGCGTCGATGGCTCGGCTTCCAGTGATACCGCCAACCTGCTGGGCGAGGCGCGGCAGGCCATGCTGCTCCAGCGGGTGACGCATGGTGCGACCGCCTTTGCCGCGCGCGAGGCGCTGCGCCTTGCGACACGCGGCGGGGCGGCGGTGCTTGGGCGGCGTGATCTGGGCCAGCTCGTGCCCGGCATGCGCGCTGATATCGCGGTGTGGGACATGGCCGATGTGGCCTCCACCGGCGCGTGGGATCTGGTTGCGGGGCTTGTGCTCGCGCCGCCCGGCGGGGTGCGCGATCTGTTTGTCGAGGGCCGCGCAGTCGTGCGCGGGGGTAACCTTGTGCAGACACCGCGCGCGGCCATTCTTGGCGCCGCGCGCCGCTCGCTCGATAGGCTCATCGCCACCGGATAGGAGACTGCCTGCCGTGCCATTGCCCGCCCCAGTTGGTCGCCGGACGGTCAGCCGAACGCAGGCCCGTGATCCGGACTTCTTTCCCGGCATGGCCCTCGCGCTTCCTCTGGGCATCCAGCACGTGCTGGCGATGTTCGTTTCCAATCTCACGCCGCCGATCATCATTGCAGGGGCGGCGGGCTTCGGGTTCGGATCGGCGGACCCTTCAGAGCTGATCTACATGATCCAGATGGCGATGCTCTTCGCCGGGATCGCCACCTTGATGCAGACGGTGGGCTTTGGCCCCATCGGCGCGCGGCTGCCGCTCGTTCAGGGGACAAGCTTTGCCTATATCCCGGTGATGGTGCCCATCGTGGCGGGGCGCGGCGTGGAGGCGATGGCGGAGCTGACCACGGCGGCGCTGATCGGCGGGCTGGTGCATGGGGCCTTGAGCGTGTTCGTGGGCCGCGTGCGGTTTGCCTTGCCGCCGCTGATCACGGGGCTGGTCGTGCTGATGATCGGGCTCTCCCTGATGCGGATCGGGGTGCAGTATTCAGCCGGCGGGGTGCCGGCCGTGGGCACGCCCGCTTTCGGCGCCGGGAGCAGCTGGCTGCTGGCCGGTGTGGTCGTGCTGGCGACTCTGGGCCTCAAGTTCTTTGCGCGGGGCATCTGGTCGACCGCTTCGGTGCTGCTGGGCCTGGTTGCGGGCTATGTGGCGGCGCTGATGATGGGGCGCATTTCGTTTGCCGCAGTGGCCGATGCGCCGCTGGTCATGGTGCCGCAGCCGTTCCATTTCGGCTTTGCGCTTTCGGCCTCCGCGATCTTGGGTTTTGTGCTGACGGGGTTTGTCTCCTCCATCGAATCCATCGGCGATGTCGAGGCGATCTGCGAGGGCACGGCAGGGCGGCCCGCGACGGACGCGGAGCTGAAAGGCGCGGTGGCGGCGGACGGGGTGGGCACGGCGCTCGCGGCCATTTTCGGTGCAATGCCCAACACGACCTTCAGCCAGAACGTGGGCCTGATCGCGATTACCGGCATGATGAGCCGCCATGTGGTGACGCTTGGCGCGGTGTTCCTGGCCCTGTGCGGATTGGTGCCGAAGATCGGCGCGGTCATCACCACGATCCCCATCGAGGTGCTGGGCGGCGGTGTGATCGTGATGTTCGGCATGGTCGCCTCCGCCGCGCTCTCCATGCTGGCGGGCGTCACCTGGAACCAGCGCAACATGCTGGTGTTCGGGGTGAGCCTCTCGCTGGCGCTGGGTTTGCAGCTGGAGCCGGAGGCGCTGGCGCATCTGCCCGGGACGGCGCGGATGCTGCTGTCTTCGGGCGTGCTGCCGGCGGCGATCATGGCCATCGTGCTCAATCTCGTGCTGCCGGAGGAGACGGCAGAGCATGAGGAGCCTATTGCAGCGGCGATCACCGGGGATGGAGCCTGAGGCGATGGTGACGAGCGCTCTCTTTTTTGCAACAAACCGTCCGCTTCATTGCACTCGCTAGAGCGGGGCGAGCGCGGCATAGCCGAGGGGAGATATGGCCATTCGCGTAAAACTGCCTTCGATTGATCCGTTCCTCCTGTGGCTGGTGGGCTGCGTTGTGGCGGCGAGCGTGCTTCCGGCGCGCGGGGCCGTGCTGGCGGGCTTTGACATGGCGGCCAATGCCGCGATTGTGCTGCTGTTCTTCCTCCACGGCGCCAAGCTTTCGCGTGAGGCTGTGCTGGCCGGGATTGGGCACTGGCGGCTGCATCTGATGACGTTGGCGTTCACGTTTGTGCTGTTTCCGGTGCTGGGGCTGATCGCGCAGGCGGTGACGGGGCGGCTGATCGATCCGACGCTGGCGATGGGGCTGCTGTTCCTCGTGCTCTTGCCATCCACGGTGCAAAGCTCGATCGCGATGACCGCGATGGCGGGTGGCAACGTGGCGGCGGCGGTGTGCAGCGCTTCGCTTTCCAACCTTGTCGGCGTGGTGCTGACCCCGCTCTTGGTGGCGGTGTTCATCCATTCCGGCGGGTCTGCTGGAAGCGCAATGGATGGGCTCGCCTCGGTCGAGAAGATCGCCGGCCAGCTCTTGTTGCCGTTCGTGGCAGGGCATTTGCTGCGTCCGCTGATCGGGAAATGGGTCGATACCCACAAGAAGCTGCTGCAGCCGGTGGACCGTTCTTCGGTGCTGCTGGTGGTCTATGCCTCGTTCAGCGCGGCGGTGGTCAATGGGGTGTGGCTGCGCGTGGGGCCGTTTGATCTGGCGGTGCTGCTGGCGGCTTCGGGGGTGATGCTGGGGATCGTAATCGCGATCAATGGCGTGGTCGCGCGCGGGGCAGGCCTGAACCGGGCGGACACCATCGTGCTGCTGTTCTGCGGCTCCAAAAAGAGCCTTGTTTCGGGCGTGCCGATGGCGGGCGCGCTGTTTGCCCCGGCTGAGGTGGGCATGGTGATCCTGCCGCTGATGATCTTCCACCAGTTGCAGCTGTTTGTCTGCGCATGGCTGGCGGGGCGCTGGCGGCGCGAGGGTGAGGCGCTGGCGGCGGCTGCCGCCGCTTCTTCGCTGCCCCCGCAGGACGAGGCGGCGATGCTGGCGCGCGCCGGGGAGATCGGGCTGCCGGTGCCGGCGGAATGCCGCGCGGGCGTGAGCGCCAATCTGGCGCTGCTAACCCGCCATGCGCGCATTGCACTGGGCGAGGACGGCGCGTGAAGTCTGCGACCGAAATCGCAGCGGCGGTGCGCGCTGGCACGCGGACTGCCGCAAGCGTAACTGCCGAGGCGCTGGAGCGTCTGCGCGCAGACCGCCATGTTGCGGTGACGCGCGTGCAGGCCGAACGCGCCATGGCCGAGGCGGCGGCAGTCGATGCCCGGATCGCGCGCGGCGAATATCCCGGAATGCTGGCGGGCGTGCCTTATGCGGTGAAGGACTTGTTCGACGTTGCGGGCCTGCCGACGACGGCAGGATCGGCCGCGCGGGCGAAGGGGCCGGCGGCGCTTGTAGATGCCGAAGCAATCGGTCGGCTGCGGGAACATGGCGCCGTGCTGTGTGCCACGCTCAACATGGATGCCTTCGCCTATGGCTTTGCCACGGTGAACGCGGACTATGGCACGACGCGCAATCCGCATGATGCGGCGCGGCTGGCGGGCGGCTCTTCGGGCGGATCGGCGGCAGCGGTTGCAGCGGGGCTGGTGCCGTTCGCGCTGGGATCGGACACCAATGGTTCGGTGCGCGTGCCCGCAAGCCTCTGCGGGCTCTATGGGCTGCGGCCGGCACGGGGCGATCTGCCGCTGGCGGGGACATTCCCCTTTGCCGAGAGCTTTGACGAGATCGGGCCGCTTGCAGCCAGCCTCGATGATCTGGCGCTGGTTTGGCAAGTGCTGCGGGGCGGCGCCTGCGTGGGCGGGGTCGCCAGCCCGAGGATCGCGCGGCTGGGCGGGCGGTTTCGCGAGAACGCCGATCCGGCGCAATTGGCCGCGATTGACGCGATTGCGCCAGACGCGCCGCTGATCGATCTGCCCGATGTGGCGCGGGCGCGCAGTGCAGCCTTTGTGATCACGGCCTATGAAGGCGGGCACTTGCACCGGGATGCGCTGGCCGCCGATCCGTTCGCCTATGATCCGGCGGTGCGTGACCGGCTGATCGCGGGGGCCTTGCTGCCGGAGGCGCTCTACGCCCGCGCGCAGGCGTTTCGCGCCGAATATGCCGCACGGGTTGAGGCGCTGGTGGCGGATTTCGACGTGCTGCTGGCGCCATCTGCGCCGTGTGCCGCGCCGCTCATCGATGATCCGATGATCCTGATCGACGGCGAGGCAAGCCCGGCGCGGGCCAATCTGGGCATTCATACGCAGCCAATCACATTTACAGGCCTGCCGGTGTTGGCAGTGCCGCTGCAGCGGCCGGGCGCGCTGCCGCTGGGGCTGCAATTGATCGGCAAGCCGGGCCGCGAGGGCGCGCTGCTGCGGCTGGCGGCGGATCTGGAACACAAGGGAATAACCGGCGTGACCATGCCGGAAAGCGCATTTGCGGGGGAAATGAGATGACTGCGGTAGTGGCGGATCAAGGCCAAGGCCTGCTCGAACGCCAATTCAAGCTGAGCGAACGCGGGAGCAGCGTGCGCACGGAAGTGCTGGCGGGCTTCACCACGTTTCTGACGATGGCCTACATCGTGCTCGTCAATCCGGCGATCCTCGGGCAGGCGGGGCTGCCGGTGGCATCGGTGGCGGCGGCGACCTGCTTTGCGGCGGCCTTTGCCTCGATCCTGATGGGCATGGTCGCGAACACCCCGCTGGCGCTGGCGCCGGGCATGGGGCTCAATGCCTATTTCAGCTTTACCGTGGTGCAGCAGATGGGCGTGCCGTGGCCGGTGGCGCTGGGCTGTGTGTTCATCTCTGGCGTCGCGTTCCTGATCCTGACGCTAACGGGGGTGCGGCAGCTGATCGTCTCGGTCATCCCGCAGCACTTGTTTGCGGCAGTGGCGGGTGGCATCGGCCTGTTCATCGGGTTTATCGGGCTGAAGGACGCGGGCATCGTCGTGGCCAACCCG
>CANGJB010000019.1 GCA_947453945.1 Sphingomonadaceae bacterium | reverse complement strand
TACGCTTATATAAGCAGCGTGACGCAGCGTTGGACCTTGTGCAGATATGTGCGCTTGGTGAGGTCGAGCACTTGCTGCTTGAGCATCTCAATGAAACTCACTGCATAGCTGAGGTCTGTGCCTGATTGGCATATCGGCATATATTGATAACATGCGGGAGTATGATCCCCTTCGAGCCCATAACCGATGATGAGCCCGCGCTTGTGCATTCCCCCATGCTCAAGGCGGCATTACTGACACTGGACTATATAGAGGCAAATGGGCCGATTGGATTGACGCCATCAAAGGCGCTTAAGCGGTATTTCGTGGCGTGGGCAGCTGAGGCATTTAGCTGGCCGCATTATACGGCGGAAGAGCTGTATCACATGAACAAGGTGCTCAATGAGCCCGACTTCCCGCCATTAATGGTGCTGCATGACGTGCTGCTGAGCGCAAAGCCGGTAAGACATTACAAAGGCGCCATGCACATCACGAAGCTGGGCAAGCAGCTCAGATCGCATCCGGCGGTGCTGTGGACGCTTTTGGCTCATCACCTGCTCTGCGTCCTCGATCACAGCGAATATACCCGGTACGGCGATCAGCTGGACGGGGACTGGGGCATGCTCTTGCACGTAATCGACCGAGAAGCCGAGGCAGGCGTCACTCAGGATCAGCTTTGCTCAGTCCTGTTCGGTGCCAACGACAACAGCGATGTTCACCTGACCTCGATCATCTATATCCATGTGCTGCGGCCACTTTGCTGGGTGGGCTTGCTGGAGGAACAGCGGCAGGGCCAAGGATTTGAGCGCAAACGCCTGTTCGTCAAAACGCCCTTGTGGGCTGCTGCACTGCCATTTGAGGCTGCGGGCGACGTAAACCGATGGGGCAGACAGGCATAGCTGCAATGGTCACCGCTTGGCCAATCGCGCCTTTCGCTCCTGCTCGCGCTGCTTGGCCTGCCGCTGAGTTTCCCGCTCAGTCTTGAGCTGTTTCTGCGCGGTATCGACCTGCCTTTGAATGCTCGCAATGCGAGCCTGCGCAGGCGTCAGCGGCTTCTTTGTTTTGATGGAAACTATCTCTGAAATTCTCATGCTCGTATTTATCAGCAAAGGCAGAAAAGCCGACTTTGCATTGCGCAAGAGCCAGCGTCAGGTCGTTACGATCGTACCTTCATCGCTGACAAAGTAGCCCGCCAGCGCATTGGAGATCATAATCTCCTTATCGATGTGGAAGTAGGTCCGTTCGATCTGCGCAAGGCTGGTGCCGCAGATTTGGGCTACACGCTGGTAAGTCAGGCCGCTCTTGATGCGGTCCGTGATGAAATAGTGACGGAAGCTGTATGGCACGAGTTTGCGTGTTTCGCGGTTCTTAACCGCTGCTTCCTTGAGCGCCCACGCAAAAGTTTCCAGCGTGTCCTGCTCTTTGAGCATCGTCTTGCCGTCCTTGCTGAAGATCAGGCAATCCGAGAGCTTTTGCTTCCCCAGCAGCGGCTTCTGGATCTTGAGCAGGTTGTCGAACAGCTCGTCATCTTGGACGTAGAATTGCCGCCGCTTGCGGACTTTAGAGGTTTCGGCGCGAACGGTGATGGCGACGACATCGATCTCTTCTTTGCCCTTGGTGACGGTCTCGAAGCGTATGTCGCCCCATTTGAGCTGCCGCTGCTCGCCTGTGCGCAGTCCTGTGATCGAGGCAATCATAAGAAAGTACGCGGTGATGACCCTCTTGAGGTTTCCACGGGCTGAGAGGTCCTTCGCCGCCTTCGTCGCCTCAGCGAACAGTGCCTTACGTAGGTCCGTGACTTCCTCACGGGTGAAAGTTGCGCGGCGGATTGCCTCTTCACTATGATCGACCCTCGGCAGCTTTTTGAAGTCGAACTCCCGAATGGTGACTTCGTTGCGCTTATAGAGCCATTCGATCATGGCGTTGATCGTGCTCTGCTCGTTCTTGACCGTGGTTAGGCTGATTTTGCCCTTGTGGCTGTCCTGCGAACGTTCGGCGTAGTAGTTTTCGCAGTCAGTGCGTTCCAACTCTTTGAGCTTGGTTTTCGGGCCAATGAACTCGACCCAATGCATGAGATGTGTGCGGATCGTACTCAAACGTCCCGGCACAATCAGCTTTGCAGCAACGTCCTTCTTACGCTGCTCAAGATACATATCGACGCCTTGCTGCGCCGTGAGCGAGAAGTAGGTCTTGCCGGCCGACTGATTGGCTTTGATCTGGTGGAAGTAGTCTTTGCCCTTGCCAATTGCTGCTTCCCGGTTGCGGGTGCGCAGGCTGACACGGGCATACTTGCCTTCACCTTCTAGCCACATGCGGAAGTGCCAGTAGTCGCCGCGCTTCTGGATGAGGGCTTCGTCAAAAATGACGACCTCATCATCCGTAAAGTGCTTCTTCTTCAGGCCCATAATCCCCCGCGCCCAGATTTTTGGTACAGGTGTTGATAGCTACGGTCCGCCGTAATTTCGCACCCTTGCAACATTACGTGTAACATAATTTCTTCACGGACTGAAAATCAACAACATTATTTCAAGCGTGAAACTTTCGTGTAAGTTTTTATTCGTTATTTTTCAAATGGATAGCGCCTAAAAGCTACTCCCACTCGATCGTGCCGGGCGGCTTCGACGTGTAGTCGTAGACCACGCGATTGATGCCCTTGACCTCGTTGACGATGCGGGTCGCAACGCGGCTCAGGAAGGCGGCATCGAAGGGATAGATATCGGCGGTCATCCCGTCGGTGCTGGTTACTGCGCGCAGCGCGCAGACTGCATCATACGTGCGGAAATCGCCCATCACGCCCACGGTGCGCACCGGCAGCAGCACCGCGAAGGCCTGCCAGATCGCATCATAGAGCCCGGCGTTGCGGATCTCATCCAGATAGACCGCATCGGCCTTGCGCAGGATGTCGCACTTTTCGCGCGTCACTTCACCGGGGATGCGGATGGCAAGGCCGGGGCCGGGGAAGGGGTGACGGCCGACAAACACCTCGGGCAGGCCCAGTTCGCGGCCCAGCGCGCGGACTTCGTCCTTGAACAGCTCGCGCAGCGGCTCGACCAGCTTCATGTTCATTCGCTCGGGCAGGCCGCCCACGTTGTGGTGGCTCTTGATCGTCACCGAAGGCCCGCCGGTGAACGAGACGCTTTCGATCACGTCCGGATAGAGCGTGCCTTGCGCCAGAAAGTCTGCGCCGCCGACCTGCTTGGCCTCAGCCTCGAACACGTCGATGAAGGTCTTGCCGATAAACTTGCGCTTGGCTTCCGGGTCGGTCACGCCTTCAAGGCCGCCGAGGAACAGCGCCGAGACATCCTTGTGCACCAGCGGAATGTTGTAGTGATTGCGGAACAGGCCGACCACCTGTTCGGCCTCACCCATCCGCATAAGGCCATGATCGACAAAGACGCAGGTCAACTGATCGCCAATCGCTTCGTGGATCAGCACGGCGGCCACAGCGGAATCGACCCCGCCTGAAAGCCCGCAGATCACGCGGCTTGTCCCGACCTGTTCGCGGATCTCGGCGATCTTGGTCTTGCGAAATTCTGCCATGGTCCAATCGCCCGCGCAGCCGCAGACATGGCGCACGAAATTGGCGATGAGCTTGCCGCCGTCCGGCGTGTGAACCACTTCGGGGTGGAATTGCGTTCCGTAGTACTTCTTTTCCTCGTTCGCGATCACCGCGAAAGGTGCGCCATCCGAAACGGCGACGATGCGGAAGCCCGGCGCGAACTGGGTCACCTTGTCGCCGTGGCTCATCCACACCTGGTGCCGCTCGCCCGGCGCCCACAGGCCGTCGAACAGCGCGCAAGGCTCGGTCACGGTCAGGAAAGCGCGGCCGAATTCGCCCGCATCGCCCGGCAAGACTTCGCCGCCGAGCTGCTGGCTCATCACTTGCTGGCCATAGCAGATGCCCAGGATCGGCAAGCCGCTGTCAAATAGCACTTGCGGCGCGCGGGGGCTGCCATCGGCGGGGACGCTTGCCGGAGAGCCCGAGAGGATGATGCCCTTGGGCTTCATCCGGTGGAACGCGGCTTCGGCCTGGGTGAAGGGGGCGATCTCGGAGTATACCCCGGCCTCGCGCACGCGGCGGGCGATCAGCTGGGTGACCTGGCTGCCGAAGTCGACGATTAGGATCGATTCTGAAGGCTGGATGCTCATGTCAGGCGGATAAAGGGGCGCGTCTTGTCTGTCCAGCGAGCCGGAAAAAAAGGCGGCGAGAGCAATTGCGCGCTGTGCACGTGGTTTATAAAATGCTTCCACGTTGAAATATTTGTGCTTCCCAAAAGGGCATATCTCCTAAAAATCCTTATTTTTCAGCAAACAAGTCTTAATTTAGTACTGATTGCATATCTTGCAACTAGGCTTGCTTTGTTCGCACTTGCAGCAAGCGATCGGAGGCCTATTTGCACCCTCGTTCCAAACGCTCCGTGCAATCCACCACCCTGCCGGCGCGCCACGAACGGGAGAGTCCCCTGAAAGAGCCTACAAAAACAGGAGGACATTATGCGTAATATCACTTCGGCTATCGTCTCGCTCGTGCTGGCTGCCAGCATCAGCAGCATGTTCTTCGGCGCGACGCTCGTCTGAGCGCGCTGCCGTGAGCGACATCCCGCAGGACGGGATCCCACCGGAAATCGGCTGCCTTACCCTTTAAGGCAGCCGTTTTTGTTTTTGCGGGGCAAGGCTATGGTCGGCCCGCATGAACGATCTACCTGCCAACTCGAAACCGGTTACCCGCTTCGCCCCCAGTCCGAACGGACCGCTGCATCTGGGACATGCCTATGCTGCGATCATGGCGCATGATCGCGCGGCTCGCGATAGTGGCCGTTTTCTCCTGCGGATCGAGGATATCGACGGCGCGCGCAGCCGGGCCGACCTTGCGGACGAGTTCCGCGCCGATCTCACCTGGCTTGGCCTGTCGTTTGAGGAAGTGCCCGCCCAGTCCACTCGCATCGACAGCTACCGCGAGGCGGCAAACAATCTGCGCGCGATGGGTCTGCTGTATCCCTGCCGCTGCACCCGCGCCGAAGTGGCCGCAGCGGCCACGCTTCACGGGCCAGACGGGCCGATCTATCCCGGCACTTGCTTGCGCAATCCGCCGCTTGGCCAAAGTCGGGGCGGCCCCGATCCGGTCTGGCGGCTCGATGTCGAGCAGGCGGCCGAACTCTGCGGTCCGCTCACCTGGTTCGACGAGAACCGTGGGCCGCAAAGCGCACGGCCAGCCATGCTCGGCGATGTGGTCATCTGGCGGCGCGATGCCCCCGCCAGCTATCATCTGGCCGCCACGCTGGATGATGCCGAGGACGGCGTGAGCGTGGTGACACGCGGCGCCGATCTGTTCGCGGCGACTCACATCCACCGCCTGCTTCAGGTGCTGCTGGGCTTGCCCGAGCCGCGCTGGCACCACCATGGCCTGCTCGCGGGGCCGGACGGACGCAAGCTGGCCAAGAGGCGAGATGCGCCCTCGCTCGCGGATCGCCGCCGCGCCGGAGAGGATGGCCGCGCACTGGCCGATGCCTTGCGGGCTACCCGCTTTGACACTGGCATTTCGCTCGATGAGGGCTTAAACCTCGCGCCATGACAATCATCCTCGTTCCCGTGATCCTGGTGCTGATGGCGCTGACGGTCTATTCGCTGATCCGCGGCATCGGCGCGTTTCTCAGCAGCACGAAGGCTGACCTTGAGGGCGATGGCACGCGGGCGACCGAGATGCAGCTTCTGCAGAACAAGATGATGTTCAACCGCATCAAATATCAGGGGCTGGCGGTTGCGGCCGTGGTCATCCTGCTTCTGTTCACCCACGGCGGCCGCTGAGCAGCGCTGAACTCGCTTCGTGGTCAAACTCAACAAGATATACACGCGCACCGGCGATGGCGGCACGACCGGTCTCGTCGATGGGTCGCGCCGTGCCAAGCACGATCTGCGGCTTGAGGCGATCGGTGAGGTGGACGAACTCAACAGCGCCGTCGGCTTTGCCGCGCTCGCGCTGGAAGCAGACCGCGGCGCGGCGCTGCACCGAATCCAGAACGACCTGTTCGATCTCGGCGCCGATCTGGCGACCCCGCTCGGCGATATCGGCGGGGCTGATTTCACGCCGTCCGAGATGGTGCTGCGGGTCGTCTCCGCCCAGCCGCAGCGATTGGAGGCGGAGATCGACGCACTCAATGCCGCGCTTCCGCCGCTTACCAGCTTCATCCTACCTGGCGGCAGCGAGGGGGCAGCGCGCATCCACCTCGCCCGCGCAATCGCCCGCCGCGCCGAACGCGCCGCCACGGCGCTAGCCGCAAGCGAGCCGGTGAACCCCGCCGCGCTCGCCTATCTCAACCGGCTGTCGGACTATCTGTTCGTGCTGGCCCGTGCGATTAACGCGGGCAAGGACCCGCTCTGGGTTCCGGGCGGCTCGCGCTAGCCTTCCTCTCAATTCCGCAGCTTCCCATGCGGGCCGAACCCCGTTAGGCAGCCCGCCAAAGTGCAAACAGGCGGGAAAGATACCATGCAGACAATCGCAGTCATCGGTGCCGGACAGATGGGTTCGGGCATCGCTCAGGTCGCGGCCGCATCCGGCAAGGCCGTGCTGCTGTCCGATATCTCGCTCGCCCTTGCAGAGGCTGCGCGCGCGAAGATCGAAAAAGGCCTGATGAAATTGGCCGAGCGCGGCAAGATCCCGGCCGAAGATGCCATCGCCACCGTTTCGCGCATCACCCCCGTGGGCGACTATGCCCGGCTGGGCGAGGCCGATCTCGTGATCGAGGCGGCGACCGAGCGCGAGGATATCAAGCACAAGATCTTCGAAGCGGCAGGCAAGCACCTTGCCGCAAACGCGATCATGGCCACCAACACCTCGTCGATCCCAATCACGCGCATGGCGGTCTCCTCGCCCGATGCGGCGCGCTTCATCGGCATCCACTTCTTCAACCCCGTGCCGCTGATGAAGCTGGTCGAGGTCATCCCTGGCCTCGCCACGTCGGTCGCCACGATCGAGGCGGTGCGCGGCTTCGTGGGCGATATCGGCAAGGAAATCGTGCTTTCGCAGGATGAGCCGGGCTTCATCGTCAACCGCATCTTCGTGCCCTTCATCAACGAAGCGGCGTTCGTCCTCGGCAGCGGTACGGGATCGATCCTGGATATCGACAAGGGCGTGAAGCTGGGCCTCAACCACCCCATGGGCCCGCTCGAACTGGCGGACTTCATCGGGCTCGACACGCTGCTCGAGATCATGAAGATCTACCTCGCATCGACCGGCGATCCCAAGTACCGCCCCGCGCCGCTGCTGCAGAAGTATGTCGAGGCGGGCTGGCTCGGCCGCAAGTCGGGCCGCGGCTTCTATGACTATAGCGGCGAAGTTCCGGTCCCCACGCGCTGAGCCTTTGGGCTCACTGGCCCGTTCGCTCAATTCGTGTCCGCATCGTCCTGCGTGAAGGGGGCCGTGCGGTGCTCTGTTTCGGAGAGCGTTTCGCGCTGCGGCATACCGTCGCGCAGCCGTTCCGGGCTTGAGGGATCATAGCCGAGATCGTCAGGGCTGCTGGGCTTGTCGTCCTCGGCCCAGGCACTGAACTGATGTTCGCGCACTTCCTCGCGCGTTCGGGCATCGTTCTGCGCGCCGGTCAGCCAGGCGCCGGCGCCTGTGGTGGTGAACATCACGGCGCTGGCCGCCATGAACAGCGCCCAAGCCAATGCGTACCAGCGGCTGCGGAAGAGCAATGCGTACACGGGTCATACGGTCCGATTTGTGGTGGCTGCGCAATCCTACGGATGTCATGGTTAAGGAATGGCAAAGGATCCGGCGTGGATGTAAGTTTGCTAAGATGGATGCCTAAGTTTTTGTTCTATCAGTACTTACCGATATGGAACAAAACAAGAAAATGCGCCATTTCGAAGCAATGGCGAAAATGTTCCTCACCGCGTCCCTCTCCACTCTTGTGGCGTCGGCCGCTGTCACCCTTGCGCCGGCCAGCTTTCACATGTCCGCTGCCGCCGCGTCGTTGCAAGCAGATCGGGAGGTAGCGCGCTTTGCGCAGTGCGAGGGGCCGGACCGCGTCACATGCGTCGTTGATGGCGATACGTTCTGGTACCGCGGCCTCAAGATCCGTATCGCTGATATCAATGCGCCCGAACTCGGCCATCCTTCTTGCGCTTACGAGGCCCGCCTCGCCGAGGCGGCGACCCGGCGGCTAACTGATCTGCTCAACGCCGGGCCGTTCACCCTCGCTATCGATGGGCGCGAGACGGACCGCTATGGCCGCGCGCTGCGTGTGGTTATGCGCGGTGGGCGCAGTCTGGGCGAAGTGCTGGAGCGCGAGGGCCTCGCCGAACACTGGCACGGCCGGCGCGGAGACTGGTGCCGGGCCTAAAGCCGTGAAAACGCTTCAGGCGGCGCGCAGCCCGCTGAGGCCTCTGGCCCCGCGATCCTGCGCGGAAAGCCCCTCGAACATTGCATCGATGATCCGAGCGAGCTTTTCCTCGGCCAGGCGGTCCATCATCACGCGCATCAGGTTGATGTTGCAGTAGGGCTGGACCATCTGGTTGATCAGGCTGAGCGTCGTGTCGATCTCCAGCCCGTCGAAAAACCCTTCGCCCATCGCCTCGGCAATGATCATGCTGAGATAGTGATCGGCCAGATCGACATAGCTGCGCACTTGCTCGAAATACTGGTTGCCCAACTCGACGTACATTTCGTGCGCCACCGGATCGGCGCGATAGGCATCGCGCATCATGATAAAGCGCCGCGCGAAGAACTCATACATCTTGCGCCGCGGCGGCAGGTCGCTGGCGACCACCTCCTCCATGATCGCCACCTTGGGGCGGAACCAGAACTCGCCGATCGCTTCGAGCAGCGCCTCGCGGCTTTCAAAATAGCGCAGGAATTGGGCCGGAGACATGCCCGCTCGCACTGCCACTTCCTGCATCGTCAGCGCTTGCCCGCCGCGCTCCTCGATCAGCGCACAAGCCACGTCGACCAGACGCTCCTGTCCGGCTTCTATATCGGTCTGCGCGCGTGCCATGTGCTATGATCCTGTCGCCGAAGAGGCCTATATGCTGCTCCAGACCTCGTGCTCCATTCTAGGGATTGCGGGTGCCGGTTTCAATCAAGCCGCAAGCCTTTGATCGAGTCCGGTCTGGCGTTGGCAGCACAAAGGGGGGAACGCCCAGGATGATCAGAGCAAGCCTTGGCCGCCCCCTTGGGCTGGCCGCAGCCGTGGCGCTTGCCTTGCAGCTCGCCGCTTGTGCCGCGCCGCAAGGCTCGGCCGGCGCCGTTTCAGTGCCAGCACTGCCGTCCGCTCCGGTGGAAATCGCCGTGCTGGCGTTCAATGATTTTCACGGCAACCTCGAAGCTCCGCGCCAAAGTGTCGGTATGCCTGATGGGCAGGGCGGCACCGCGCAAGTGCCGGCGGGCGGCGCGGCGTGGCTGGCGAGCGCGCTCGATTCGCTGCGCGCGCGGCACCGCTATTCGTTGACCGTCGCGGCGGGCGATCTCATCAGCGCTTCGCCGCTGGCCTCCTCGCTGTTCCTCGATGAACCATCGATCGAGGTGCTGAGCCGCCTCGGGCTCGATTTCGCCGCTGTCGGGAACCACGAGTTCGACCGGGGCACGCGCGAATTGCTGCGGATGCAAGCTGGCGGCTGCGAGAAGCTGACGCTGCGCGAGCCCTGCCAGCTGGAGCGCTTTGCCGGCGCGCGTTTCGCGTATCTTGCGGCCAGCACGCTGACCGCCTCTGGCGCGCCGCTGTTCCCGGCCAGCGCGATCCGCACTTTCGGCACGGGCGCGCGGGCGGTGCGCGTTGGCGTGATCGGCCTCACGCTTAAAGACACGCCCACGCTGGTCAATCCAGCGGGCATCGCTGACCTGACGTTTGCCGATGAGGCCGATACGATCAACGCCGAGGTGCCCCGGCTCAAGGCACAAGGGGCCGATGCCGTGGTGGTGCTGATCCACCAGGGCGGAAAGACCAGTGGCGCAGCCGATCCCAATGGCTGTGCGGGGCTTGATGGCGGGATACTGCCCATACTCCGCCGTTTGGCGCCCGGCGTCGATGTCGTCGTCTCGGGCCACACGCATGCCGATTATGTGTGCGAATGGCCCGCGGCCGATCCTGCGCGCCCTGTGCTGCTCACCAGTGCGGGGCAATATGGCAAGGAACTGACCGAGATCACCCTATTCGTCGATCCGGCGCACCACCGGGTCATCACCCGCAGCGCGCGCAACCTGATCGTCCAGTCGCAGCCGTTCACCTCCGCGAAGGGGCCGGTCGCGCTGTCCCCCTTGGCCGACCAGTATGCGCCGCGCACCGATATTGCCGCCTATGTCCAGCGCTATGTCGATGCGGCAAACGCGTTTGCCACGCGGCCAGTGGGCCAGCTTTCCGGCCCGGCGGGCAAGGGGGAGGGGGCAGCCGGCGGTCCGCTCGGCAATCTGATCGCCGATGCCCAGCTTGCCGCGACGCGTGCGGCGGGCGCCCAGATTGCGCTGATGAACCCGTTCGGCATCCGCGCGGGGCTTGTCCCGGCGCCCGATGGCACGGTCACGTTCGGCGATATCTATCTTGTCCAGCCGTTCGGTAACGCGCTCGTCACCGAAACGCTCACTGGGGCAGAGATCAAGGCCGCACTTGAACAGGGCTTCGATGATGTGGGGCCGGATCAGGCACTCGCGCCCTCGGCGGGCCTTGCCTACCGCGTCGATCGCCGCCAGCACGCCGGCAGCCGGATCACCGCGCTCACCTTCGGCGGAAAGCCGCTTGAACCTGCAGGGCGCTACCGCGTCACGATGAACGGCTTCCTTGCGCAAGGCGGCGATGGCTTCACCGTGTTCAAGGCGGGGCGCGATGCGGTGACGGGGCCGACCGATATCGAAGCGCTTGAAGGATGGCTGCGCAGTGTGCCCCGGCTCGATGTGCCGCTTGAAGAGCGCGTGACCGTCGGCTGAATCTCAGCCCAGCAGCCAGCGCCCCAGCAGTCGGTGGAACGGGAAGGTCAGCGCGCCCGCCGTCAGCAGGCCGCCGATCACCAGCCCGCGCACCGTGCGGCGGTGGGCGGCATGGTCGTGCGCCCGCGCTGTGAGAATGAGGCGCGGGGTCTGCACCGCCACAAAGGCGGAGAGCAGGTGGATCGCGCTGAAACGCCCGTGGTTGGTTTCGAGAATCCAGAAGCTGTCCACCGCCGAGATGAACATCGCCGCGGTCCAGATATAGCCTAGAGCCCGGTGGCGGCGCGTGCCGCGCTTCTGCCACAGGATCACCGGGGTGAGGACAAGCGCCACGATGACCGTGCCGAGATGCAGCCATATGGCGGGCGGCACCATGGCCCAGCTGGCATGGCCCCGCGCGATGGCGGCCAGCGCGGCGGCCAGCAGCGCCAGCGCCGCCCAGCCAAGCACGCGCTCAAGCCGGTCTGGCGCGAGCGGCGGCGCCCGGTTCAGCGTTTCGGCGGCCACGGAAAGAACCCTGAAGTGCGCTGCACGTAATCGGCATAGTCAGGCCTGCGCTGGACCAAGCCCTTTTCCAGCAGCGGCTTGCCCGACCAGCGGGTGAGCGTGAAGGTCAGGAATACCGGCCCGGCCAGCGAGGCCAGCGCCACCGGCAGGCCGGCCTCTGCCGCCGCCAGCCAGATCCCCCACCACACGCAGGCATCGCCAAAGTAGTTGGGATGGCGGGTATAGCGCCACAGCCCGGTATCCAGCACGCGGCCCTTGTTGGCCGGGTCCGCGCGGAAGCGGGTTAGCTGCTGGTCGCCGATCGTCTCGAACGCAAAGCCCACCAGCCACAGCGCAGCGCCCGCCATGGCGAGCGGGCCGATCCCGGCTGCCCCGCTGGCCAGAACGCCCAGCTGCGCGGGCAGGCAGGTAACATAGAGCAGCACCGCCTGAACGGCGAAGACTTGCGCCGCTGCCCTGCCATACTTGCCAGCCTTGCGCGCCTTGCCGAGCATTCGGGCATAGCGCACATCCTCACCATGCGCGCGCCAGCGGGTGTAGAGATGCCAGCCGAGGCGTGCGCCCCAAAGCAGCGCCATCGCCGCGATCAGGGTGGCACGCGGGCCTTTGTCTGCCAGTTGTGCCCATGCGGAGACCGCCAGCACAGCCATGGCTGCGCCCCACACGGCATCGATAAAGCTCACATCGCCGATCCGCGCAGCCGCGCGCGCCAGCAGCGCCATCAGCACGGCGAGCGCCAGCGCATTCACGATTAGGCCTTCAAGCATCGAACATCCCCGCAAAGTCCTTGATTCCGCGTTCCGGGTGCCTCGGTGTCACGCTCTGATATATTTCGGCGACTTGTTGCATGTCGGCCTTGTAGTCCCCCGTCGGCATGATCGCCGGGCCGAGCCCCCCGGTCTTGCGGCCATAGTCCATCATTCCGATCACCAGCGGCACGCCCGCGCCCAGCGCGATATGATAGAAGCCGGTGCGCCACTGGTTGACCGCGCTGCGCGTGCCTTCGGGCGCAATGGTCAGCGCAAAGCGGTCGCGCCGGGCGAATTCGGCGATCATGGCATCGACCACATTGTTGCGGGCCGAACGATCGATCGAAATCCCGCCCATATCGCGCATGAAGCCGCCCATCGGCCAGCGGAACAGGCTGTCCTTGGCCATGAAATGCGCGTCGATCCCCAGTTCGTTGACGAGCCCGAGGAAGTACACGAAATCCCAGTTCGATGTGTGCGGCGCAGCGATGATCACATAGCGGCCGCCCGGCGGCGGCGTGCCCACAGCCTTCCAGCCCTGCATCCGGTAGAACTCCAGCAGCGCGCGCTTGACCGCGCGCGAAGAGAGGCTTGCCCGTTTGCTCCCTGGCCCGTCGCCCTCAACCTCTGCGCCCATTCCCCACTCCCCCTTGCTCCTTGGTTAGCGAGGAGAATGGGCCTTGTCGAAGGGAACGAACCGCTCCGGTTTGCCCTTTTAGCCTGCCTTGACTATAATAAGCATAGTTATTATGTGCCCAGTCATGCAGAACAACATCGCTTTCCTGACATCCGATGTCAGCCGCCTGCTGCGCAAACGCTTCGATGTGGTGAGCCGGCGCTTCGGCGTCACTGGCCCGCAATGGCGGATGCTCGCCGTGCTGCGCCGCACGCCCGGCATCAACCAGGGCGCATTGGCGCAGTGGCTGGAAGTGGAAGCGATCACCGCGGGCCGCATGATCGACCGGCTTGAGAAGGCCAGCATGGTCGAGCGCCGCGCCGATCCCGCTGACCGCCGCGCCTGGCGTCTGTTCCTGACCGATGCGGCCACCCCGTTGCTCGACGAGCTGTTCCTGTGTGCAACCGATGTCTTCGAGGAAGCACTGCAAGGCTTCTCGCCCGCCGAAAGCGAGCTGCTGCTTGCGCTGCTCGAACGCGTCCGCGCAAACCTGCTTGAGGAGCCGCCTGCCGAAAGGGCCTTTGCGCAAGGAGCCGTGGCCCATGGCTGAGGCAGATCCCTTCAAGCCCGCTTCAGCGAATACCGATGCAGGCAGCGCGGCCGGCGAACACCGCAAGGCCACCCGGATGAAGCGGCTGCGGCTGGTGGCGATGCTGCTGGTTCCCGCGCTGATCGTGGGCGGCGCGCTGTTCTGGTGGTTCGGCAGTCCGGGCGATGTTTCGACCGACAACGCCTATGTGAAGCAGGACATCGTCTCCATCGGCGGCGAGGTGAACGGCCTCGTCGTGGCGGTCAACGTGCACGAAAACCAGCAGGTCAAGGCGGGCGACGTGCTGTTCCGCATCGATCCTTCCTCGTTCGAAGTGGCGATCCGCCAGGCCGATGCGCAGATCGCCGCTGCGCAGGCCAATGTCACCGCGCTTTCTGCCGATGTCGGCGCCAATGCCGCCAATATCGCCGGTGCACGCGATGACCTTGCGCTGGCCGAGGCACAGTATGCGCGCGAAAAGGCGCTGCAGGATCGCGGCTTCAACACCCGCGCTAGGATTGATGTGGCGCAGCATGCCGTCGCCTCCGCCCGTGATCGGCTCGCCTCGGTCGGCGCCGAGGTGGAAAAGGCCCGCGCCCAACTCGCGACCGGGGCGCAAGTGCCCGGGCTCAACCCGCAAGTTGCCTCCGCACAGGCCACGCGTGCCAAGGCCGCGCTCGATCTGTCGCGCACGGTTGTCCGCGCACCGGTGGCTGGCCGCGTCACGCAAGTGAACCGCCTGCAGGTCGGCCAGATGGTGTTTACCGGCGTGCCGATGCTCTCGATCGTGCGCGCAGGCGGCGCGCGGGTCGAAGCCAATTTCAAGGAAACCGATCTCGCCCGGATGCGCGCCGGCCAGCCGGCCGAAGTCAAGCTCGATGCCTATCCGGGCCTCAAGCTCAAGGGCCATGTCGATAGCATCGGCGCGGGCACCGGCTCCGAATTCTCGGTGCTCCCCGCGCAGAACGCCACCGGCAACTGGGTCAAGGTGACACAGCGTGTGCCCGTGCGCATCGCCATCGATAGCGCCAGCGGGGACCGCCCACTGATCGCCGGCCTCAGCGCGAACGTGACGGTGCATGTCGGCAGCAAGTAGCTCCCAGCCGCCCGCCTGGCTGGTCAACCACCGTCCGCTGCTGTTCACGGCGGTGATGGCCGCTATGGTCATGCAGGTGCTCGATACCACCATCGCCAATGTCGCGCTGCCGCATATGGAAGCCTCGCTTTCCGCGACGCAGGAAACGATCAGCTGGGTGCTGACGAGCTATGTTCTCGCCTCAGCCGTGGCGCTGCCGCTTGGCGGCTGGCTGGTGGATCGGTTCGGCATTCGCCTGATCTTCACGCTTTCGGTGGTGGCCTTCACGGCTGCCTCGATCCTGTGCGGATTGGCACAGAACCTTGAACAGATGGTGGCGTTCCGTGTGATCCAGGGCGTTGGCGGCGCCTTCCTCTCGCCCTTCGCGCAGACCGTGATGCTCAATTCGAGCACCACCGAAGAGCGCCCCAAGATGATGGCGCTGTTCACGCAAGGCGTGATGCTGGGCCCCATCGCCGGACCGCTGCTCGGCGGCTACATCACCGAAAGCTATTCGTGGCGCTGGGTGTTCTTCATCAATGTGCCGATCGGGATTGCCTGCGGCTTCGTGCTCTGGTGGCTCTTGCCGCGCCAGCCCGCGCTCCGCCGCCCGATCGACCTCACCGGCTGGCTGCTCGTTGCGCTCGCGCTCGCCTCGTTCCAGCTCATGCTCGATCGCGGCCCCTCGCAGGACTGGTTCGGGAGCGCCGAAGTGGTGACCTATGCCGTGATCTGGGCCTGCAGCGCGTGGATGGCGGTAGTCCACCTTGTGACGGCCGATAAGCCGCTGTTCCCGGGGCGCATGTTTGCCGATGCAAATTTCGTCGCCAGCCTCATCTTCATGTTCCTGATCGGCTGCGTGATGATGGCGGTGCTCGCGCTGCTGCCGGGGCTGCTCCAGGGCATCTATGGCTATCCGGCGGTCGACGCTGGCTGGCTGCTCGCGCCGCGCGGGATCGGCCTTCTCGTCACGATCACGCTGCTGGGGCGGTGGATCACGCGGATGGATCCGCGCATTGCGCTCACCATCGGGATGGGGCTTTCGGGCTGGTCGCTGTGGCTCATGTCGGGCTGGTCGCCCGATATGCCGATGGCGCCGATCTTCATCACCGGCCTGATTCAGGGGGTGGGCATCAGCTTCACGATCATGCCGATCAACCTGATCGCCTTTGCCACGCTGCCGCCGGAACTGCGCACCGATGCCGCGGGCCTCAACAATCTTATGCGTTCCATCGGCGCCTCGATCGGCATCGCGGTGTGCACGTTCATGCTCGCGCGCAATGTGCAGGTGAACCATGCAGAGATGGGCGCGCAGATCACGCGGATGAGCGTGCCCTTCGATCTCGACCGGATTACCGCCTATGGCGGCGTTTCCGAGGCGGGGATGCGAATGGTCGACGGCATGGTCAACAAGCAGGCCGCGATGATCGGCTACCTCAACGATTTCTACATGATGGGCTTGCTCTGCTGGGCCTCGATCCCGGTGCTGTTCTTCGTGAAGGCCGGCAAGCCTGCCACGGGCGGCCCGCCGATGCAGGCGGCTGCGGCTGACCACTAAGCGGTTGCTGGCGGGTTCGGCGAGGTCTAACGACCGCTCATGGCCCTGATTTCAAACCCGAAGCTCGCCTGGATCCTGCGCTGCGGCTGGCAGGGCAAGTGCCCGCGCTGCGGCGAGGGCCACATGTTCGCCGGCTGGCTCAAGCTCGCGAAGACCTGTGACAAATGCGGCCTCGATTTCGGCTATGCGCAGACGGATGATGGCCCCGCGTTCTTCGCGCTGTGCCTCACTGCGTTCCCGTTGGTGTTCGTGGTGGTCTATGTTCAGGTGAAGTTCGATCCGCCGTGGTGGGTGCACGTGTTCACCTCGCTGCCGATCCTCTTGCTCGGCTGCGTTGCATCCATGCGCCCGTTCAAGGGCTGGCTTGCTGCCTCACAATACATCAACCACGCGATGGAAGCAGGCACGGAAGGCCTCTGGGCCCAGCTCAACGCGCGCGAGAAGGCGGACGAGAAGCCCTAAGCCTGCCGGTAATCGGCGGTGATCGCCCCGCAGGCCAGCAGCTCTTCCTCATGGCCCACTTCGCGCCATGTCTCGGCCAGCGCCGCCGCTTCCCATTCCTGCATGGCAGGATGGGCGATCACATGGTCCACCCAGGCCTGTCCCTTGCCCACGTCGAGGCCATAAGTGCGGACGCGGAAGGCAACCGGCGCAAAGAACGCATCGAGCACGGTGAACGCCTCGCCCGCCAGCCACGGCCCGCCGAAGCGCGCGAGGCCCTCTTCGAATATCTCCCGCACCCGCGCTACATCGCGCACCAGCGCGGGGCGCATCGGGCGTGGTGTCACCCGCACGCCCACGTTCATGGTGCAATCATTGCGCAGTGCCGAAAAGCCGCCGTGCATTTCGGTGACAGCGCACTGCGCAAAGGCGCGGGCTGCGGGATCTGCGGGCCACACGCCCTCATGCCGGCCCGCCAGATAGAGTGTGATGCCCAGCGAATCCCACACCGTCACGCCGTCATCCACCAGTGCCGGCACTTGGCCAGTGGGCGAGAACGCGCGGAACTCGTCGTAGTTCGAAGGCTTGGTGAAGGGCTCCAGCCGGTCGGTAAAAGGAATGCCCAGCGCCTTCATCAGCAGCCACGGCCGCAGCGACCAGCTCGAATAGTTCCGGTTCGCAGTGATCAGGGTATAGGCCATCGGGGCTTACTCCACGTAGTGCGCGGTCGTCTTCGCGCGCAGGTCCTCCGCGCTCACGCCCGGAGCCAGTTCGATCAGGCGGAAGGGCGAGGCATGGTCTGCCCGCGCAAACACTGCGAGATCGGTGATCACCATGTCGACGACGCCTTTGCCCGTCAGTGGCAGGGTGCACGCCGGAATGAACTTCGGGCTGCCATCCTTGGCGCAGTGCTCCATCACCACGATGATCTTCTTGACGCCCGCGACAAGGTCCATCGCGCCGCCCATGCCCTTGATCATCTTGCCGGGCACCATCCAGTTGGCGATGTCGCCGTTCTCGGCCACTTCCATCGCGCCCAGAACGGTGAGGTCGATATGCCCGCCGCGGATCATGGCAAAGCTCTGCGCGCTGTCGAAATAGGCGGTCTGCGGCAGTTCGCTGATCGTCTGCTTGCCCGCGTTGATGAGATCGGCGTCTTCCTCGCCGGCCAGCGGGAAGGGCCCGATGCCCAGCATGCCGTTCTCGCTCTGCAGCGTGACGGTCATCCCATGCGGGATATGGTTCGCCACCAGCGTCGGGATACCGATGCCGAGGTTCACATAGAAGCCGTCCTGCAGTTCGCGCGCGGCGCGGGCGGCCATCTGGTCGCGGGTCCAGCCTGCGGTCATGCCATCATGCTTGGTCATCAGCCGACATCCGTGTTGCGGGTGGTGCGGAATTCGATCTTCTTGTCATAGGGCGAACCCACGATCAGGCGTTGGACATAGACGCCCGGCAGGTGGATGCCGTCCGGATCGAGGCTGCCGGTGGGGACGATCTCTTCCACCTCGACCACGCAGACCTTGCCGCACGTGGCGGCAGGCACGTTGAAATTGCGCGCGGTCTTGCGGAACACGACGTTGCCGGTCTCGTCCGCCTTCCACGCCTTCACCAGCGCGAGATCGGCGAAGATGCCTTCTTCGAGGATGTAATCCTGTCCGCCGAAGGCCTTCACTTCCTTGCCTTCAGCCACCAAGGTTCCGACGCCGGTCTTGGTGTAGAAGCCCGGGATGCCCGCGCCGCCTGCGCGCATCCGCTCGGCCAGCGTGCCTTGGGGGGAGAATTCCACTTCGAGCTCGCCCGAAAGATACTGGCGCTCGAACTCCTTGTTCTCGCCGACGTAGCTGGCGATCATCTTCTTTACCTGCCGCGTGCGCAGCAGCTTGCCGATGCCTTCGTTGTCGATCCCGGCGTTGTTGCTGGCGAAGGTCAGGTCCTTCACCCCGCTTTCGCGCACCGCATCGATCAGGCGCTCAGGGATTCCGCAAAGGCCAAAGCCCCCGCAGGCGATCAGCAGACCATCGCGCAGCAGCCCATCAAGGGCACTGGCGGCATCGGGGTAGAGCTTTTTGGCCACGCGAATCCGGCTCCTTTGCAATCCACTGCTTCTCTAGCGCGCAGGCGCCGCTTGTCACCCCAGCGGGAGCGACAGCAGCGCTGAAAGATCGGCGAGCGCCTGCGCTTCGCCGGTCACCTTGATCGCAGCCATGCCAAGCTGCGCAGCCGGTTTGCAGTTCACGCCCAGGTCGTCGAGATAGACGCAGGCCGCCGGCTCCAGCCCCAGCTTTTCGCACATCATCAGATAGATACGCGGATCGGGCTTGCGCACGCCGGCCTTGCTGCTTTCGATCGTGTGTTCGAAGCGCGCGAAGATTTGCTCCAGCGCGTCGCTGCGGTCTTCGCTGCGGGCGAGTCCGGCACCCCGAAGTCCTTGGGGCCCGGTTGGCACATTGTTGGTGATGCAGGCGATGCGATAGCCAGCGGCCTTGAGCTGGTCGAGCGCGCGCACCATCGCCGGTCGCACTGCGCCTGCCAGCACGCTCAGCACATCCCTGCCGCTCAGCTCAAAACCCTGCGCACGGGCTTCCTCGGCAAACAGCGCATCGAATTCGGCGGCGCTCACTTCGGCGCGCTCAAAGCGGGCCCAGGCGTTGCTGTCCGGATTGATCGCGTTGACCCGGCGCACGAAATCCTGCGGCAGGCCGCGCTCCGCTTCCAGGCGGTTGAACGCTTCGAACGGGGAAGAGGTGATCACCCCGCCAAAATCGAAGATCACCGCCGCGATTGTCCGTTCCGTCACGCTGTCCGCTCCTTGTTGTCCGGCTCTGCGGCATAGCGGTCAGCACGGTGTGTGCAAGGCTACCAGAACGATGGGGCGCCAAATTGATATGGATCATTGGGCTTTCGTCCGGAACGGGCGCAATGGTGTTCCATCGCCCCAATCCAAGGAGGATCCACATGCGCTCCATTCTATGCCCGGCAGATACCGCCGATACGCTCGATGACCGCGTGGAGACTGCGCTGTCGCTCGCGCGGGCCATGCGCGGCCATGTCTCGTTCCAGATCGCCACGCCTTTTGCGCAGATGGCGCTGTGGGAGCCGTTTGGCGGCGCGGCCATTTCCGCCGAAGTGATCAACGAAGTGCGCGCGGCCGACGAACAGCTTGGCACGGACCTTGATGCGCGCCTTTCCAGCCAGGATGTGCCCTTCGATATTGTGCTGACCGATCAGGGCCGGGTCGAGAGTGTCGCGGCGGCGGCGCGCTTTACCGATTGCATCGTTGCCAGCCTCGATGATCCGGCGCTCGAGGAGGTTGCGCTGGGCTCGCGCTGCCCGGTCATCGCGCTTCCGCGCGGCTTGCCGCTGCTGACGTTCGACAAACCGGCGCTCGTGGCATGGGATGGCGGCCATGAAGCAGCGGCCGCGATGCGCGCCGCGCTGCCGCTGCTCGCCCTTGCCAGCAGCGTCCATATCCTGATGGTGCGGGAGCACGAAGATTGCTTCCCAGCGCGCGATGCCGCCTCCTACCTCTCGCGCCACGATATCCATGCCGAAGTGCACGAGGTGCCGCGGACCGGCCCGATCGCTGCAACGATTGCCGACAAGGCCCAAGAACTGGGCGCGGGGCTCATCGTAATGGGCCTGTTCGGCAAGAGCCGGCTGCGCGAACTGCTGCTGGGCGGGGTTTCGCGCGCGCTGCTGGATAGCTCGATGGTGCCGCTGCTGCTGGCGCACTAACCGCCGGCCTTCCCCTTGGGGCATGTTGCGGCGCAACTTCGGGGCCCATCTTGTTTTGGCATTATGGTTTCCACTTCAAGTCATGGCGCTGTAATGTGGACCGAAAATCCCGTTTCTCCGCGAATTTTGAGGATTGCATTGCAAAAACTGCAACCATTGCGGCCCATTTCGCACTTGCGAAGAAGGGGGGGTAGTTGCATACGAAAATGGCCTTTCAGGCATCCTCTCCCAAAACTTTCCAGGCCCGGTTGGCAACGACCGGGCCCTTTTTTTTGCCCGGATGGTTTGCGTGCAGCGCCTCGTCCGGGCATCCCGGCAGGGTCCACGCCGCGCCGCAGTGCTTGACTGCAAGGGCATCGCAGCGTATCGGCCCGCTCCTGTTTCCGCCCCTTGTTCAGGCAGGTGGGCCGGACTTACCGATTCGCCATACCGAGCCATTTGAAAAGAGCAGACCGATGAAGCGCACTTTCCAGCCCAGCAATCTCGTGCGTGCCCGCCGCCACGGCTTCCGCGCCCGTACGGCAACTGTCGGTGGCCGCAATATCCTTCGTGCTCGCCGCGCCCGCGGCCGCAAGAAGCTTTCGGCCTGATCCCGGATTCGCCAGTAGCCCCTGCTGCAGATGCGGCAGGGCACAGGCCCGGAACCACTGCCCTCGGCATTATTGCAAAGCGCGTCGATTTTCTCGCCGCGAACACTGGAATCCGGGTCGCAAGGCCCGGTTTCGTGCTTCTGGTCAACCCGCTCGCGCGGCCGGATGGCTCCCTGCGCTTCGGGGTCACGGTCACCAAACGGATCGGCAACGCGGTTGCGCGCAATCGCATGAAGCGCCGCTTGCGCGCCTTGGCGCGCGAACTGCTTCCCGCATTGGGCATTGCCGGGGCGGATCACGTGCTGATTGGCCGGGAGACCGGGATCGAACGCGATTTCGCGCTGCTGCGCCAGGAACTCGAAGCCGCTCTCTCTCGCGTCGCCGCCGGCAAGGGCGATCCGCCGCGCCGGCCACGCCCGAATGGCAAATCCGTGGGCAGAAGCCGTTGATACGCCGCGTGATGATCGTGCTGGTGCGGCTGTGGCAGCTGGGTCCTTCGGTGGTGCTTCCGCCTTCCTGCCGCTTCAGCCCCTCCTGCTCGCACTATGCGATCGAGGCCCTCGGCAAGTACGGTGCGATTAAGGGTGGTTGGCTGACGGTGAAGCGGCTATTGCGCTGCCATCCCTGGGGTGGCCACGGCCACGACCCTGTTCCCTAGGGCCGATGCCGTGAAGCCGCATCCGGCACGCTAAAGACATACAAACGCGAGGCAGAGTGGAAAATCAGCGCAACGTGATCCTGGCAATGGTGCTCATGGCCCTGATGCTGATCGGCTGGGACCTTGGGATGCGGACCTATTATCCGCCCGTGCCCAAGCCTGCCGCCAGCACTGCCGCGCCCGGTGCCGTGCCGGCTGGCGCGCCTGCGCCAACGCTCAAGCCCACGCGTGAAGGCGGCCTTCAGGCGCCAGCCGATGTCGCGCTGGAAAAGCGGGATCTGGCGCAAGTGCTGGCCGCCGGGCACCGCATTCCGGTCGATGCGCCGGGGCTCAAGGGCTCGATCAACCTCATGGGCGGCCTGATCGATGATCTGACGCTGGCCCGCCACCGCGAAACGCTCGACAAGGCAAGCCCGCCGGTGCGCCTGTTCTCGCCCGCCGGCACCCCGGCGCAGCACTATGCGCAGCTCGGCTGGATCGGCCAGAACGGAGTCGCCGCGCCCGGCCCGGACACAGTGTGGCAGGCAGACGGCGCACGGCTCACGCCGGCAACGCCGATCACGCTGCGTTGGACCAATCCCACCGGTCAGACTTTCGCCATCCGCTATGCGATCGATGCGAACTACATGATCACGGCGACGCAGTCGGTCAGCAATGCCGGGGCCGCGCCCGTGGCAATCAAGCCCTTCGCGCTCGTCAACCGCACCGACCGGACCGCCAGCCTCGATACCTGGAACGTGCATTCCGGCCCGATTGCGGCATTCGACGGCGCGGTGACCTTTGCCAACAACTACGGCGACGTGAAGACGGCCGGCACAGTCAGCCCGCCGGGCACCGCCAACTGGATCGGCTTCACCGATATCTATTGGCTCTCCGCGCTTATCCCGGACACCGCAGCCGGTGCCGTGCGGCCGCAAGGTGATTTCCGCGCCGTGGGGCCGGATATCTTCCGTGCCGACCTGATCTACCCGGTGGTCAATGTGGCGCCGGGGCAGAGCACCGCGCAGACGGTGCGGCTCTTCGCCGGTGCCAAGGAAAACAACGTGCTTGAAGCGTACGAGAAGCAAGGGGCCGCCAACCTCTCGCTCTCGATCGACTGGGGCTGGTTCCGCTGGTTCGAGAAGCCGATCTTCTGGCTGCTCGATTCGCTGTTCCGCGCGGTGCACAACTTTGGCGTCGCGATCATCCTGCTCACGCTCATCGTGCGCGGCATGATGTTCCCGGTGGCGCAGCGCCAGTTCGCCTCGATGGCGGCGATGCGCGCCATCCAGCCCAAGCTCAAGGTGATCCAGGAGCGCTTCAAGGAAGACAAGCAGAAGCAGCAGCAGGAAATCATGGCGCTCTACAAGGCCGAAGGGGTCAACCCGCTGGCCGGCTGCCTGCCGATCTTCCTGCAGATCCCGGTGTTCTTCGCGCTCTACAAGGTGCTCGTGCTGACCATCGAGATGCGCCACCAGCCCTTCTTCGGCTGGATCAAGGACCTTTCTGCGCCTGATCCGCTGCATGTGCTCAACCTCTTCGGCCTGCTACCGTTCACTCCGCCCGCGTTCCTTGCGATCGGCGTGCTGGCGATCCTGCTCGGCATCACCATGTGGGCGCAGTTCAAGCTGCAGCCGGCGGCGATGGACCCGGCGCAGCAGCAGGTGATGAGCCTGATGCCGTGGATGATGATGTTCGTGATGGCGCCGTTCGCGGCAGGCCTCCTGATCTACTGGATCACCTCGAACCTGCTCACCATCGCGCAGCAAAAGTACCTCTACAGCCGGCACCCGCAGCTGAAGGCGCAGGCCAGCAAGGACCAGCTCGATATCGACCGTTCGGTCGCGCGTGATCAGAAGGACGCGGCTCCCAAGAACCAGGGCGGGCCGCGCAAGCCCAAGACGCGATGAGCGCTGAGACCCAGACGGAGGCCGAAGCCGAAGCCCGCGCCGCGCTGGAAGAGCGCGCGCGCCGCCTGTTTGCCGGGCCGGTCACGTTCCTCAAATCGGCGCCCGCCTTGAAGTTCCTGCCCGATCCGGAAGTGCCCGAAATTGCGTTTTCAGGCCGCTCCAATGTCGGCAAGTCCTCGCTGCTCAATGCGCTCACCGGCCGCACCTCGATTGCGCGCACCTCGGTCACCCCGGGCCGCACGCAGGAGCTCAACTTCTTCGAAGTGGGTGAACCGGCGCTCATGCGGCTGGTCGACATGCCCGGCTACGGCTTTGCCAAGGCCCCGCCCTCGGTGACCGAGCAGTGGCGCCGGCTGGTGCGCGATTTCCTGCGCGGCCGCGTCGTGCTCAAGCGCACGCTACTGCTCATCGATGCGCGCCACGGCATGAAGCCGGTGGACGATGACATGATGCAGATGCTCGACGAGGCGGCTGTCGGCTACCGCGTGGTGCTGACGAAGGCAGACAAGATCAAGGCGAGCGACCTTGCCGCCGTTGTCGCCGCGACCGAGGCGGCGGCGCGCAAGCGCACGGCGGCCTATCCCACGGTCCACGTCACTTCTTCCGAGCTCAAGCTCGGCATTGCCGAACTGCGCGCCGCAATCCTTGAGGATGCCGCGATCTGAAGGATCAGGCGGCGTTCCTCGCCGCGCGCCGATCCAGCAGCACATCCAGCGCAACGGGCCGCTCGATGTAATAGCCCTGTGCAAAGTGGAACCCCGCGAGGGTCGCTTCGGTCAGCTGCATTTCGGTTTCGATCCCTTCGAACACGCAGGCGAGATTGAGCGAGCGGGTGAGATTGAAGATGGCGCGAACCAGCCGCCGCCCATCGGCATCATCCAGCCGTACTGCGAAGCTGCGGTCGATCTTGATGATGTCTATCGGCAGCATGTGCAGCGTGCTGAGGCTAGAATAGCCGGTCCCGAAATCGTCGAGTGCGATTTGCGCGCCGCAGGCCCGCAACCGTTCGAGCGCGGCGCGTGCCACGGCGAAATCGCCGATCAGCGATGTCTCGGTAATTTCAAACACCAGCCGCCGTGCATCGATTTGGCCGCGCGCAATCCGCTCGATCAAGGCGGTGACCGTGCCCGGATCGGCAATGTCGGTCGGCGCGAGATTGAAGGACAGGCGCTGTTCTGGCGGCAGGCGGACGCAATCAGCCAGCACCCGGTCGAACGCGGCGAGCGTCACGGTGCGCGCCATGCCTAGCCGTTCGGCGGTGGCAAACAGCAGTTCGGCCGGAACCGCTCCGATCGTCGGCGATTCCCAGCGGGCCAGCGCTTCCACGCCGGCGATATCCATGGACCGTGTGCTGACAATGGGTTGGTAGACCATCGCGAGTTCACGCTTCAAATCCGCGCCCTGCAGTGCGGCCTCCAGCGCCTGTTCGGAACGGATCATGTGCTCGAGATCGGCCGAGAAACGGACGACCCCGCCGCGCCGCGACTTCTTGGCGTGGTAAAGGGCGAAATCGGCCCGGTCGAACAGATCGTGTGCGCTAGTGCCAGCCTCGGGCCAGCCGGCAAGCCCGCCCGAACAGCCCACTGAAACCACGAGATCACCCAGCGGCACGGGCTCCTGCAGCCGCTCGCACAGCCTTGCGCCTACGGCCTCTGCCGCTTCGAGTGTGTCTTCGATGATCAAGCCGAACTCGTCTCCGCCCAGCCGCGCGATCACAGCTTCGGGGCCGCTTGCGCCGCGCAGCCGGTCACCGATGACCTGCAGCAGCCGGTCGCCTTGGGCATGGCCATGAACATCGTTGATCGGCTTGAAGCGGTCCAGATCGATCACGCCGATGGAGAATGGAGGGGCATCCTTGCCCCGCGCCAGCAACGCATCGAGCCGGGCGAAGAAATAGCGCCGGTTGGGCAACCCGGTGAGCGGATCGGCATGTGCGAGCCGCGCGTTCTCCTCTGCCAGATGCTGCGCGGCGGCCTGTTCCTGCTGGAGCGCCGCCTGCGAATCCTCCAGCGCAATGAACGATTCGAACGAATCGCGCAGCACCTTCAGAACCACCAGACCGACCAGCAGGATGTTTACCGCCATCGCGGTCAGCGTGACCGTCCCGCCGGCCACGCAATAGGTCAGGAATACGCCCAGCACGATCAGGCAGACCAGGTGCGCCGCGCGTGGCAGATAGGTGAGGCAGAAGATGCACCCCATCACGGTGATGGCCACGAACACCGTCACATGGCCGTGCTCGGCGGAGCCGCCATATTGGTCGAGCACCAGCGCCCACGCAACGAACCCGGCAGAGAACGTGGCTGCCATGAACTCGATCTGCCGCAACATGCTCACGGCATAGGGCTCAGTCACCAGGTCCTCGTCGATCGGGCGCAGCCATCGGCACAGCCGCACCAGACACATCGCGATAAGTCCGCCGGGCAACCAGACCGAGAGCCAGCGCGGAGCAAAACCCGTGTGGGTATAGGCCAGCGTTGCCGCGTTCATCGTGAGGATGAGGTACATTGGCGGCAACTGCCGCCGCAGCCGCAGGAACTGTTCAACAGGCAACGGGCGCCGACCGGGTCCGCGGGGGATCCCGCCCTGCCCGTTGCGCAGTTCGTCAGCCGTGTCAGCCCGCGATGCCATGGGGTACTCTGTCGCAAACTACGTTGTTGCCGCGTTGCGGCGGCGATGAGGACGAATGCGCCCGGGCGTTCCGCAGAAAACTAACCTTTCGCTCCTGCTCGACAGTGCAGGCCGCAAGCGATAGGCCTCTGCCCCCATGAAACTCGTCATCGGCAACCGTTCGTATTCCAGTTGGTCGCTGCGCGGCTGGCTCACCGCACGCCAGTCCGGCCTCGCGTTCGAAACGCAAGTGATCCCGCTGTTTGGCGAGAATTGGGAAGAGACGAAGCGCGCCATTCCCGAACTTGCGCCGGCCGCAGGCAGGGTGCCGGTGCTGTGGGACGGCGATGGGGTGGTGTGGGACAGTCTCGCGATCCTCGAATACCTGGCCGATAAGGTCGGGCGTGATCGCTACTGGCCAAAGGCGGATGCTGCGCGCGGCATGGCCCGCGCCCTCGTCGCCGAAATGCACGCAGGCTTTGGTGCGCTGCGCGGGGAACTGCCGTTCAATTTGCGGATAGCGCCCATGGTCAAGCCGCTCAGCGCTGCCGCGCGTGCCGATGTGGACCGGATCCTCACGCTCTGGGCGCAGGCCCGCGCGCGCTTCGGGCAGGGCGGCCCATTCTTGTTCGGCACATTTGGCGCGGCCGATATCTTCTACGCCCCTGTCGTGGTGCGCCTGCGCCAGTATGGCGTGCCGGTGCCAGGGTTTGCCGCTGCCTATATGGACGCAATCTGGGAGCATGAATGGCTCGTGGCTTGGCGCGCCGCTGCGGCGCAAGAGCCGTGGGCTATCCCGCAATTCGATGCGCTGGCGCAGGCCTGAAGCGTCGGTCCGCGCCGATTACGGGATCCGGTCCGACCCTCCAACTGCACGTGCTTTTGCGGAAAGGGGGGCGCGCATTTTCAATTCAGAAGGAACACGTCGTATTCCAGCGCGACATTGGTCCACACATCACCGGCAACCCCGGTCTGAAAGATGCCTGTCCCGCGCAAATCATAGGTGCGATCGGCCTGATTGAGCGGCATATCCATGTTGGTGAACGATTTCACGTTGGCGACGTATTGCGGCAGAAAGCTGCCGCTGTGTCCGGGCGGCGTATCCGAACTGCGATTGTACCACATCATCCCCCGCACCCGGCCAGTCCCGACTTGCACTGCCCCGCTATCGATACCTTCGAGCTGCCCCCAGATCTGGGCGACAGTCGGTGCCACTTGCCCCCCCGTCTCGGCAAACGGATCGTGGTAAAAGCCATACCAGCTTCCGGCATTCCCCTTGACCGCCGTTGTAGTCGGGAACGTGATGGTGCCCGAACCTGTCGCGCCGTCCCAAGGACCAAGCGGGGTCAGGTGAACCTTCGGGATCAGAACTTCATTCGGCGGCTTGAGGTAATTCTGCACACCACCAATGGATGAGCCGATGGTCAGCACCGGGTCGCAAAGGTAATAGGTGTCGCCGGTCACGCCGTTCAAATCGATGCCTGCGTGGACAAATGCCGCGTTGGCGGGAACGGTGTAGGAGCACTCGGTCCACGACCATGTGCCCACGGCCGCAGCCGATTGGTTGCAATGCGTGATGCCATTGACCGAATCGTTGAAGTAGATCCTGAACGTGTTCGCGCCCCCTTTGATTTTCTGCATCGTGTAGATGCCAAAGGAGATGGTCATTCCGGCGTAGCGTGAGACATTGGCGCTCTGATCGGTGTAGACATAGGTGTCCCCCGATTGCTGCAACCGTGCCCCAAGCAGCGCATAGGGGGCAACGGCGGCGGGCATGTTGACCGCATGCGCCCCGCGCCCGAATTCTCGCCAGAGGATGGGCCCGTTCGCGGCGCCTGTCGGGAAGCGCGCCCATCCATCCGGCCCATCCCCGGTGCCGTTGAGGGTGTACCAGGAGGAGCCGATCCCGACCGGCAAAATGGTCGAAGCTGTGTTCGTCGCATCGTTCGGCAAGCGGCCTAGGGGCACGCGGACGGTGATCGAGGTATCGGCTACAAGCGCCGTGACCCGCATCGGCATCAGCGTCAAGGCGCTGTCGACCCTTGCGCCGCTGACCGTCACGAGATCGCCAACGGACAAGTTGCCGGTTGTCGAAACCGCAAACGTGGCGGTGCGCCCGCCCTTGTAGCCGCTTGAGGCGATCGGCGCTTCCGGTCCTGTTCCTTGCGGGTTCTGCTGGGCCCCGAAGCCAACCGCAGACCACACTTCCCACTGGCTGTTGGGGGCGAGATTGACAGGTGCTGCCGCTGAAGGCTCAGACAAAGCAAGCAGACTAATAACACACATACAGAAGACGTAAGCGAATCGCATATCCTGCCTGCCCAGCAAAAAGGTTGAAGCCATCAATCTTTACTTGCGCTTGTGCTGCTTGTTGCCCGCGTCGGGCTTAATCTGCGAGAAAAATGTGCCGAATTGCGTATTGGCACTGTTGGTTTCATCCGTGGGCCGCCTTCCCGGTAGCTGGGCGCAGGCCTTGAAGCCGGCCCCTGCAAGGGCGCAGCGTTCACTTTGCACATAGGCAGCGCTTTCCTCCTGAACCCGGCTGGTTTACCGATCGGCCCATGTCGGAACCCCTTGATGTCATCTCCTGTGCCGCAAGGCTGATCGAAGCCCCCAGCGTGACCCCGGCCACCGGCGCGGTGTTCGATGTGTTCGAAGCCATGCTCGCGCCGCTCGGCTTTGCCGTGCACCGCTTCCTTGCGGGCGAGCCGCCTGAGGGCCCGGTCGAAAATCTCTTCGCGATCCGGCAAGGCCCGCCGGGCAGCCGCCATTTCGCCTTTGCCGGACACCTCGATGTCGTTCCGCCCGGTGAGGGCTGGTCGAGCGGGCCGTTCACTGCCGATCTGCGCGATGCGCCCGGCGGCAAGGTGCTCTACGGGCGCGGCGCGGTCGATATGAAGGGCTCGATTGCCGCCATGGTCTGCGCTGTGGAGGCCATCCCCGCCGATGCCGGAACGATCAGCTTCATCATCACCGGCGATGAGGAAGGCCCCGCGAAGTATGGCACGGTGCCGCTGATCGCGCATATGCGCGAAGTGGGTGCGATCCCCGATTTCTGCCTTGTGGGAGAACCGACGTCGGTCAATCGGCTGGGGGATATGGTCAAGATCGGCCGCCGCGGTTCGGTCAACATCTGGCTCACCGCCAAGGGCGCGCAGGGCCATGTCGCCTATCCGCATCTGGCGGATAACCCGATCCCCCGCCTTGTCGCGCTCCTCGCTGAACTCGATGCGATCGTGCTCGATGAAGGCAGCGACTGGTTCCAGCCCTCGAACCTCGAAGTCACCGATCTCGAGGTTGGCAATCGCGCCACCAACGTGATCCCCGCCGAAGCCCGCGCGCGGCTATCGATCCGCTACAACGATCACCACACCGGGCAGGCGCTTGTCGACCGGGTCACCCAAATCGCAGCAAGGCACCGCACCGAAGTGCGTGCTACCCTGCACGGCGAGGCGTTCATCACATTGCCTGGCGCGCAATCGGCGCTCGTCGCCGCTGCCGTCGAGGCTGAAACCGGTCTTGCGCCCGAGCTTTCCACGACCGGCGGCACTTCGGACGCCCGCTTCCTGCGCGCGCTGTGCCCGGTGATCGAGTTCGGCCTCACCAACGCGACCATGCACAAGACCGATGAGGCGGTGGCGGTGGAGGACCTTGAAGTGCTGACGCGGATCTACCGCCGTGTCGCGCTCAGCGCGCTTTCCTGAGCACGATGTAAACCGCGCCGTCCCCGCCATGGCGCGGCTGGGCTGGGCGGACGGAGGCAATGCGGCCCGCGTGGGGGCCGGCTGCCAGCCAGTCGAGCAGCTTGGCGCGGATCGCCCCGCGCCGTTCGCCGCGTAAGTCGTTCTCGGCCACGGGCCGGTGCTTGCCCGCGATCAGCAGGATCACCCGCGCGCCCATCGCCAGCGCCTGGGCGATGCCGCCGTTCAGCCGGTCGTGGGCCATCGAAAGGGTCAGTCCGTGGAGGTCGATGGTCACATCGGGCTGGATCGGCCCGCGCCCAAGTTTGCGGTCCCAGCTCGAATCGAGCCCGCCTGAAGTCAGCGGATGCACGCGCGTTGCCGCAGCCACCGGTTCCAGCCGTGGCGGCGGGACGCGGCCTTTCACCCGCTTCGGCGGCGGGGGCTGGGGCTGGGGCTCGCTCGGTGCGGCAACAACGGGAGCGGGAACTGGCCGTTTGGGATGCAGCGGCGTCACCGTGGCGGCCACCCGGCGCCACAGCGCTGCCTCGTCCGGGCTCAACCCGCGCGGCGCGCCTCTCATTGTCCGTTCAGCCGGGCGAGGGTGCCTTTGGGCAGCAGGATCAGCGCCTGCCCCTGCGCGCGCATGCCGCCCGCAATGGTGCGCGCCTCGGCGCCTGCTCCCCAGAAGCTGTCAAACCGGTTGGGCCCCTTGATCGCGCCGCCGGTATCCTGCGCCACCCAGAGTCCACTGATGTTCTGGCCACTGATCCCGCCCTGGCCCTGCAGCCACACCGGCGCACCCAGCGGCACGAAGGCGGGGTCTGCCGCCAGTGTGGTGCGCGGCGCAATCGGCACGCCCAGCGCGCCCACTGTTCCCGGGCTGGTCGCCTCGCGGAAGAACACATAGCTCTGGTTCTGCTGCATCAGCGCGCGGCCCTCAGCCGGGTGCTCGCGGATATAGCGTAGGATGCCCTGCATCGATCCGGGATACTGGCCGGATGCGCTGCCAATCAGCCCGCGCGCGCGCATCACGCTGCCAATGCCGGTATACGGGAAGCCGTTCTGCCCGGCATAGCCGACCCGCATGACCGTGCCATCGGGCGCGCGCAACCGGCCCGAGCCTTGCACTTGCAGGAAAAACAGCTCGGCCCGGTCTGCGACCCAGGCCAGTTCCAGCCCTCTGTTGGCCAGCGCGCCGTTCTCGATGGCGGTGCGGTCGAAATAGGGCACGAAGCGCCCGCTTTCGTCATAGCGCCCGAGCGGCTGGCTGCCATCGGGCTGCGCTGGCGCATCCCCGGGCCGTGCGCGCACGAGATCGGGGGGCAGGGCATACACCGGTACGTCATAGCCCGGCTGGCGTACGCGCACCCCGGCGATCTCGGGCTCGTAGTAGCCGGTCACCAGCGCTTCGCCGCGCCCTACTGTGGCTGTTTCGAAGTAGCGGGTGAAGAAGCCTGCCGCATCCTCCTGCGGCCAACCTGCAGCCGCAGCACAGACCGGGGCCCAGTCTGCCGGGCGGGTCAGGCCGCTGGTATCGTTCCGGCGTGTGAGGCGCGGACAGCTCGTGGCGAAAGCGGCAAGCGCGGCGCGTGCGTTTTCGTCACGAAAGCCGAGGCCTGCCGCCAGCGGCCCGCGGTTGGTGCCGATGAGCGCAGCATTGGCGGCGCGCGGCGGGACCGGCGGCACCGGTGCGCCTTTCGGAATGATCGGAATGCAACCGGACAGGAACCCAGACGCGATGGCGGCAAGCCAGACCAGTCGGCCGGCCGGCAGTGCCGCACGCGTTGTCACAGTGATCAGCCTTCGTCGGTCTCGTCGACTATCCAGTCCGGATCGCGCGAAGTCAGATCGCGTGAGAAGGTCCAGACATCGCGGGTCTCGATCGCATCGTCGAGCGAGCCGGCCACGACCGCCCCGCTTGCGTCGCGGGTGACCGAGGCGACATCGGCCACGAAGCTCACGGTGATGCGGGCACGCGGGGCGGTGTAGCTCGCATCGATGATGCGCGCCTCCTCGATCCGGATCAGCTTGGCGACCACAGACTCGCCCGCCTCAACCCGTGCATCGATTGCTGCGGCGAAACCATCAGCCACATCGCTGTCGCAGAGCTGGACAAGTTCTTCCTTGTCGCCGCGCCAGAAGGCTTCAAGCACCATGCCATAAGCGCCGCGCGCGCCGGCAAGGAACTGGCCGACATCGAAGCGGCGATCTGCCGCAACGATTGCGCGCACGCCGGATTCGGCGCGGGAATCGAGCTGGTTGTCCTGCGGGAGCGGCAGGGCGCGCGGAGCACCGGTGGTCTTTTCCGGCAGACGCGGCTGCAGGCTGCGCGCCGCGCTGGCGGGATCGGGCTGCTCCACGCGGCGGCGCAGCGGCTCTTCGTTCTGCTCGGGCCGGCGTCCCAGAACAGCATAGAGTCGCAGGCCCAGGAATGCCGCGATCATCGCGAGAATCACAATTTCAACAATCACAAGGCCACATCCTGCATAGTCAGGGCGGAAGCCAGACCCGACGGGTCATGCTCACCGCCAACACTTCATCGTGCCTTATGTGGTTACGAAATACAAATGAACAACGCGTGGACAGGACCCTGTTTGCCCTCCTGAGGCGGTTTTTCGCCTGCCTCTAGGGGCACTTCGCCGCAGCCGTCGCTGCCCCCGCTGCGGCGCAAGCGTGATTGCCCCGTTCCCCGGCAGGTGCTAGTCGCCCGCCAAACGCGATCCAACCGTTCCACTCCATTTTTGCACGAAAGCACGATCATGGCCGAAGAAGGCGATATCATCACCCCGCTCGATCTCGATGCAGCCACTTCCGATTCCAACGGGCCGCTTGCCAATGGCGAAGATACCAGCCCGGCGATCGGCCTGATCTCGCAGTACATCAAGGATCTCTCGGTCGAGAACCCGAACGCGCCGGACAGTTACCAGTGGACCGACGCGCCGGAAGTTTCGATCGATTTCAACATCGGCGCGCGCCCACTGGGCCCCGATGTGCACGAGATCGAAATGAAGATCACCGCCACGTCCAAGGCGCCGCAGGGCGCGCTCTATGTGGTCGAGCTGCTCTACGGTGCGCTGATCGGCATGCGCAACGTGACCGACGAGCAGGCCCACCCGTTCCTGTTCGCGGAAGGCCCGCGCCTCGTGTTCCCCTTCGCCCGCCGTATCATTTCCGATGCTGTGCGCGATGCGGGCTACGCGCCGCTGCTGCTCGAACCGATTGATTTCAACGGCCTCTACCTGTCGCAGCTTCAGGCCCGTCAGGCCGAGGAACTGGCCGCCGGCACGGCCGGGCAGGCCTGATTCGGCGCGGTTTCATGGCACCTCCGGCCATGAACCACTTCCCATGAGCCTTTGGCCATGAACCTGCTGAAGGCGACCGGCACGATTGGCGGGCTCACGCTCGCCAGCCGCGTGCTGGGCCTTGTGCGCGATAGCCTGTTTGCCCGCTATGTGGGCGCGGGCTTCGCGTCCGACGCGTTCCTAGTCGCCTTCCGCCTGCCCAACATGTTCCGCGCCCTGTTTGCAGAAGGGGCGTTCGCTTCGGCCTTCATCCCGATGTTCAACCGCAAGGTGGGCGATGCGGAGGGCCGGGGCCTGCCGGACGGCGTCGATTTTGCCGAACGCGCGCTCGCCGTGCTGCTGCCGGTGCTGATCGCGATGACCGTGCTGCTCGAAGTTTTCGCGTGGCCGGTCACGCTGGTGCTTTCGGGCCAGTTCAACGGGGTGAGCCCCGATCAGTTTGCCTTTGCCGTCTCGCTTTCGCGCATGACGATCCCCTATCTCATGCTGATCAGCCTGGTTTCGCTGTGCGGGGGCATCCTCAATTCGCTGCACAAGTTCTGGGTCAACGCCGCCGCGCCGATCCTGCTCAATCTTACGCTGATCGCCGCGCTGCTGCTGTTTCACTCCAGCGATCCGCTGATCACCGCGCGCAATCAGGCTATCGGCGTTGCGGTTTCGGGCGCCTTTCAGCTCCTGTGGCTGGTCTGGGCCTGCCGCCGCGCCGGGATCAGCCTGCGCCTGCGCCTGCCTCGGCTCGATGCTGATGTGAAGCGGCTGTTGGCGCTGATCTGGCCGGCAGCTGCCGGCGCAGGCGCGGTGCAGATCAATCTTGTCATCTCCACTGCGCTGGCTGCCTCGCTTCTCGCGCATGGCTCTGTCACCTACATCTACATGGCCGACCGGCTGAACCAGCTGCCGCTGGGCCTCATCGGCATCGGGCTTGGCACCGTGCTGCTGCCAACGATCTCGCGCCAGCTTGGCGGCGGTGACGAGGCGGGCGCGATGGAAACGCAGAACCGCGGGCTGGAGTTGGCACTGCTGCTCACGCTGCCCGCCACTGTCGCGCTGGTGCTTTGCGGCGAGCCCATTGCCGCTGCGCTCTTCGGATATGGCCGCTTCACGCCGCAGGATGCGCACTTCACCGCGCAGGCGCTCGCCGCATTCTCCATCGGCCTGCCCAGCTACATCCTCGTGAAAGTGCTCACCCCCGGCTATTATGCCCGTCAGGATACGGTCACGCCGGTGCGCTACGCCACGATCTCCATGGGGGTCAACCTTGCGCTCAATCTCGCGCTGATCGTGCCACTGCAGCATGTCGGCCCGCCGCTGGCGACGGCCATCGCCTCCACGGTCAATGTCGTGATGCTTTATCGCACGCTGGTGGCGCGCGGCCAGTTTACCACCGACGCACGCCTGAAGCGCCGCGTGCCTCGGCTTGCGCTGGCGGCGCTCGCCATGGGCGTAGTGCTCTGGGCGGGGCAGGGCCTCTTGATGCCCTATGTTCACGGCACATGGTTCGTGCGGTTTCTCACGCTCGCCGTGCTGGTTTCGGCGGGCGGGCTCGTCTATGGGCTCAGCGCCATCCTGCTCGGCGCGTTCTCGCGGGATGATCTCAAACTGCTCCTGCGGCGCAGGCGCAAAGCACCAGAGTGAACCGACCCATGCGTATCGTTTCGGGCATCCAGCCCACCGGCAATCTCCATCTCGGCAACTATCTGGGCGCGATCCGGAACTGGGTGGCGATGCAGGACGAATGGACCGCCAAGGGCGGCGAGTGCCTCTATTTCCTCGCCGATCTCCACGCGATTTCGATGCCGCACGATCCTGCCGGGCTGGCGGCGGGCACGCGCGAGATGGTCGCCGCGCTCGTCGCCTGCGGGATCGATCCCAAGCGCTCGATCCTGTTCAACCAGGCGCAAGTCCCCGCCCATGCCGAGCTGCAATGGCTGCTGAACGGCACCGCGCGGATGGGCTGGCTGAACCGGATGACGCAGTGGAAGGACAAGGCGGGCAAGAACCGCGAAGGCGCCAGCGTCGCGCTGTTCACGTATCCGGTGCTGCAGGCAGCGGACGTCCTGCTCTATCAGGCAACGCATGTGCCCGTGGGCGAAGACCAGAAGCAGCACCTCGAACTCGCGCGTGACATAGCGCAGAAGTTCAACAACGATTTCGCAACAGAGGACGCGCCGGTCTTCACCCAGCCCGAAGCGATCATCCCGCCCGAAGCGGCCCGGATCATGAGCCTGCGCGATGGCAGCGCCAAGATGTCGAAGTCCGATCCTTCGGACATGAGCCGCATCAACCTCACCGACGATGCCGATGCGATCATGCAGAAGGTGCGCAAGGCCAAGACCGATCCCGAACCGCTGCCGGGCGAAGTGGACGGCCTGAAGGAGCGCCCCGAGGCGGCCAACCTCGTCGGTATTTATGCCGCAATGGCGGGGATCAGCCAAGCCGAAGTGCTGGCGCAGTTTGCCGGGCAGGGCTTCGGCGCGTTCAAGCCTGCGCTGGGCGAACTGCTGGTGGAGAAGCTTTCGCCGATCACCGCGCGCTACCGCGAGCTGCGCACCGATACTGCCGCGCTCGACGCGATTCTGGCGGACGGCGCCGCGCGCGCCCGCACGCTTGCTGCGCCCACCTTGTCGCGTGCCTATGCCGCGCTCGGGCTGCTCAGAGGTTAGCTGTTGGCGGCGTGCTGCTGGGGTGTAACAAATTGCATCAGATTGGCCCTTTGGGGCTGAAGTTCCCCGGAATTGCAGGGTTTTCGGCCCTTCGTTCAACCAGTATTCAGCACCTGACGCGCAACCAGTTCCCATGCTACCAACGCGCTGGTGCTGGCTGACAGGGGAGCCGAACCCGCACCAAGGAGTCGCCGGATATGAACCTTAATCCCATGCGCAATCGTTTCGCCATGCTGGCAGCACCCTTGCTGCTCACGCTCGGTGCGTGCGCTACCCCCTTCAATGCCAATGTATCGCGCTTTCAGGCAGAGCTGCCCGCGCCCGCTGGCCAGACTTTCGCAATCGTTCCGCAGGATCCGCGCAATGCCGGCGGGCTTGAGTTCTCGCAGTACGCCAGCCTCGTCGCGGCGCAGCTGCAGAAGGTGGGCTATGTGCCCATAGCCAGCCCGCAGGCCGCCGACCTCGTGGTCCAGTTCGACTATGGCGTCGACAAGGGCCGTGACAAGGTGCGCACCACCGGCATCGGAGATCCCTACTGGGGTGGCTGGTATGGCCCGGGCTGGGGTCCTGGCTGGGGCGGCGGCTGGGGCCGCGGTGGCTTCGGTCGGCGCGGTTTTGGCGGGCCCTGGGGCTACGGCTTCTATGATCCGTTCTTCTTCGGTTCGGGCTTTGGCGGCGGCTACAACAATGTCGATGTGGTGACCGTGTTCACCAGCGGCGTCGATCTCAAGATCGATCGCCGCGCCGATGGCAAACGCCTGTTCGAAGGCAAGGCGGAGGCAGCCTCGACCTCGAACCGCCTGCCCTACCTCGTGCCCAATCTGGTCGAGGCGATGTTTACCGGTTTTCCCGGCCACAGCGGCGAAACGGTGAAGATCTCGATCGCACCGGAAAAGAAGACCAAGGGCTGATTAGCGAAACGGTTCGGTTCAGCCGGGTAATGCCGCAAGGCCCCCGGTAGAGCCGAACCCGCCCGCGCCGCGCGCGGTCTCGTCCAGCGTATCGACTTCGAGCCAGCTCGCCCGTGTCACCGGCGCCAGCACCAGCTGCGCCACGCGGTCACCCCTGCGGATGCTGAACGTCTCCGCGCCAAGGTTGATCATGATCACCTTGAGCTCGCCGCGATAATCGCTGTCGATCGTGCCGGGCGTGTTGGGCACGGTCACCCCATGCTTGAGCGCGAGGCCCGACCGCGGCCGCACCTGAATTTCGAAGCCTTCGGGGATCGCCATGGCCAGCCCCGTGGCGACCGCGTGGCGCGCGCCGGGGGCGAGATCGACATCTTCCGCCGAAACGACATCCATGCCCGCAGCGCCCGCCGTGGCATAAGCGGGCAGGGGCAGGTCATCGTTGCCGGGCAGGCGCTTCACCATCACGGGGACGGCCTCAGGAGAGTGCATCGGCAATCCTTTCGACAAGCGCGGCAGCCACCGCGTCCTTGGGCATTTCGGGAAGGCTTTCCACGCCGCCTGCGCGCACGATGTGCACCGCGTTGAGCGCGCCGCCCATGACATCGCCCGAAACGTCATTCGCCACGATCCAGTCCGCGCCCTTTTTCAGCAGCTTGGCCTGGGCATGGGGCACCACGTTCTCGGTTTCGGCAGCAAAGCCCACCACCAGCGGCGGCCGATCCGGTGATGAAGCCAGCCGGGCCAGGATATCCGGGTTCTCGGTCAAGGGCAGCGGCGGGATCACGCCCGAGCCATCTTTCTTGAGTTTCTGCCCCGCTTCTGCCGCCACGCGCCAATCCGCCACCGCAGCGACCATGATGGCAGCATCGGCGGGCAGCGCAGCGGCGACGGCAGCTGCCATATCGCGCGCGGTCTCCACATCCACACGGGTCACCCCCGGCGGCGTCGGCAGGGTCACCGGCCCCGCCACCAGCGTAACCCGTGCCCCCGCGCGGGCGGCAGCAGCGGCAATCGCGAAGCCCTGCTTTCCGCTCGATCGGTTGGCGATATAGCGCACCGGATCGATCGGCTCGTGCGTCGGGCCCGCCGTCACCAGCACATGCCTGCCCGCCAATGGACCGGTGGGCGCGTCGCCCAGCTTCGCGGCAATCGCGGCGAGAATGGCTGGCGGCTCGGGCAGGCGTCCGGGTCCAAACTCCCCGCAGGCCATCGGCCCCTCGTCGGGCTCCATCACCTCAACGCCGTCGCCGCGAAGCGTTTCCACATTGCGCCGGGTCGCGGGATGCTCCCACATCCGCACATTCATCGCCGGCACGGCCAGCACCGGCTTGTCGGTCGCCAGAAGCAGCGTGGTTGCCAGATCATTGGCGATCCCGCCGGCCATGCGCGCAATGAGGTCTGCCGTCGCCGGGCAGACCACGACGAGATCGGCATTCCGCGAAAGCTGGATGTGGCCCATCTTCGCCTCGGCATCGAGATCCCACAGCGTGGTGTGCACCGCGTTTTCACTGAGCGCGGCAAGCGTCATCGGCGTCACGAAATGGCTGCCGCCTTCGGTCAGCACGCATGTCACCGCGCCGCCCTCGCGCCGGATCAGGCGCACGAGTTCGCTGGCCTTGTAGGCCGCGATGCCGCCGCCGATGATGAGGAGGATGCGCTTGCCCTGCATGGCCGCGCTTGTGCATTGGCGCGTGCGCTCGCGCAATGCTTTTGCTGCACCGCGCTTGCTTGTGCGCGCGCGCTGGCCCACGCTGGACCGAACATAAGGAAAACCAAGTGATGCGCCTTGCCCTTACCGCCCTGATCTTCCTCACCGGGCTGTTCGATCTGTTCATGGCCGGCTCGTTCCTGTTCAACCCGCAGACTACGGCGTCGAGCCCGGTCTTCGGCTTGGCCCCCATCGGCATCGCCGGCCTCTCGACCATTCGCGGCGACATGACCTCGTTCTTCGGCGTGGCGGCGGTGTGCATGATGTGGGGCGCGTGGCGGCGCAATGCCGATCTGCTGCTGGTCCCGGCGATGCTGTTCGGGACGACTCTGGCAGGCCGCGCGATCAATCTTGCCGCTATCGGCGCCTATCCCGGCTGTGCCATGCCGATGGCGGTGGAAGCATTCCATGTGGCGCTGCTGATTGCGGCGTGGCGTCTGCTGCCGCACCACAAGATCGCCGATATCACCGGTTAGGCGGCGACGGCCCCCGGCGCGCGTTTGCGCCCGCCCAGCTTCATCACGAGGCGCTGCGCCGGCCGTTCGAACCAGCGGTGCGAGGCAAAGCCGGCTAGCACGCTGAGCCCGACGAACACCGCGAGAAACGCGGGCTGCTGCGCAATCGCGCGCGATCCCAATGTCGCGTCAATCAGCAGCACAAGCACCAGCTGAAGCGGGAAATGCCAGAGGTACACCCCGTAGGAAGCATCGCCGAGATGCCGTGCCGCAGCCAGCCGGTTGTCCCGGTCGGCCGTGTCGATCGCCAGAACGGCGAGCAACGCGGCAAAGGTTCCGGCCAGTGTCGCCCCGTTGCTCGAATGCAAGGTCTGCCCCAGCCACAGCGCTGCGGCCGTGAGCGCCGTTGCCAGCAAAGCCAGCACGCCGGTGCGCAGGCCCACCTTGAGCGCCGCGCCATAGACTGCGGCACCGCCGAAGAAATAGCCGATGCAGGTCAGCACCGGGCCATCCGGCACCTTCAGGAAGAACAGCGCCAGCGCCATGACCGCCGCCGTCAGCGCCAGCACGGTGGGTGATCGCCTGAGGCCCGGCAGCAGTAGCCAGAACGCAGCGTAGGCAAGGATCTCGGTCGAAAGCGACCACGAGGGGCCGTTGAACGATTGGTCCGCCTGCCAGCCCCAGTAATGCGCGAGCCCAAGGCTCAGCAGGAAGTGCTTCGCATCCTGATGGTGGTAGATGAATTCGGTACCGTTCACCCCGTTGTAAGCGCTTTGCAGCACCGCCACGACGGCCAGCGTCAGCAGGTGCAGGGGCCATAGCCGCGCCACCCGCGCCAGCCAGAACCGTCCCCGCGCGCCTGCGTCAGCCAGATAGACATGCGCGAAAACAAAGCCCGAAACCGCCCAGAAGTACTGCACCGCGACGTGGCCATAGTCGAACAGCCACCAAAGCTCGCGGTAGAGCGGCGAAACCGCCGCGCGGTTTACGTGAAACTGATAATCCACCGGCGGCACGAAGAAATGCTGGTAGTGCCAGAACAGCACCGCGCAGGCGGCCAGAAGACGCGAGAGGTCGAGCGCGTTGAAGTGCCGTTTGTCTATGCGCAGACCGGGCAGGGGGGCGGCATATGCGCCCACCTTACCCCCACGGGCCGGTCAGGATCACGCCCGCGCTCGCCGCAGCACCCGCGGCTGCCGCCAGCACATAGCCCAGCCATTTGCCCGCACTGCCCCCATCGCCGATCAGGGCGATTGGCGGAAGTGGCGGGTCCTCGGGCGCACCGCCCTTGGCCGGGAAACTGTCTTCCACCCGGCGGACCAGATCGGGCAGGCGCAGCAGCGTCTTCACGTTCTCGCGGATGCGGTCGGCAATCGCGGCTTCGGGCCCCAGCTCATCGCGGATCCAGTCGCGCACGAAGGGCGCGGCTACGTCCCACATGTTGATCGAAGGATCGAGCTGTGTGGCGATGCCTTCGACCATGACCATGGTCTTCTGCAGCAACAGCAAGTGCGGCTGGGTCTGCATGTCGAAATCGCGCGTGATCGCAAACAGCCCGTCGAGCATCTGACCGACGCTGAGTTCGCTCACCGGCTTGCCGCGCATCGGTTCGCCCACAGCCCGCAGCGCGGTCGCGAATTCAGCCACCGAATGGTAGCTCGGCACGTATTGCGCCTCGAAATGGATCTCCGCCACGCGGGTGTAGTTGCCGGTGGTCAGGCCATAGAGGATTTCCGCGAGCCACTGCCGCGCGCGCCTGTCGATCCGGCCCATGATGCCAAAATCGATGGCGGTGATCGTGCCGTCCGCTTCGATGAACAGGTTGCCCTGATGCATGTCGGCATGGAAAAACCCGCCGCTGATTGCCTGGCCCAGAAACGCCAGAACCAGCCGGCTGGCCAATTCCTTGCGGTTGTGCCCTGCAGCATCGATCGCGGCATTGTCGCTGATCTTGATCCCGTCGATCCAGTCGAGCGTCATCACCCGGCCGTTGGTGCGGTCCCAGTCGATGCTCGGCACGCGGTAGCCCGGGAAGGCATGCATCTGTTCGGCCAGTTCGGAAGCGGAGGCCGCCTCGCGCCGCAGGTCCAGCTCGCTTTGCGTCCAGCGCTTGAAGTTCGCGATCACCATGCGCGGGCGCAGGCGCGCGGCTTCGGGGCCAAAGCCTTCGAGGTGCGCTGCTGCCCACTCGTAAGTCTCGATATCGGCGGCAAACTTCTCGCGCACGCCGGGGCGCAGCACTTTCACCGCGACCTTGCGGCCATCTGTGGTCACCGCGCGGTGGACTTGTGCCACCGAAGCAGCGCCGACCGGCTCTTCCTCGAATTCGGAAAACAGCGATTCCAGCGGCCGCTCGAAACTCGTCTCGATCTCGCGCCGGATCAGCGCGAGAGCCACCGGCGGGAGCTTGTCCTGCAGCTTGAGCAAGTTGGCGGCAGGCTCAGGGCCGACCAGATCGGGCCGTGTCGCCAGCGTCTGCCCCAGCTTGATCGCTGCCGGGCCGATGGCGCGAAATGCCCCGGCGTAATCTCGCTCCCGGCCCTTGCCCGTCAGCGAGATCCACCGCGCCAGCTTGACCAGCCGCCGCACGGGCGCAGGCGTGTTCGCATCGTTCTCGATGCCGATCAGCGCGCCGTGGCGTGCAAGCGTGATCCCCCAGCCGAGGAGCCGCCAGATATGGGTGGTGTGCCGGGTCAACGTACTGGCCTCAGGCTCTAGATCTTCCAGCCCGAATGGATCGCCACCACGCCGCCCAGAATCGGCTCAACCTTGGTGTGGCGGAAGCCTGCCTCGCGAATCATGCCCTCGAACTCGCGCATCTTGGGGAAGCGGCGGATCGATTCGATGAGATAGCGATAGGAAGCGGCATCGCCCGCAATCATCTGGCCCAGCTGCGGCACCACGCGGTGCGAATAGAGATCATAGACCTCGGCAAAGCCCGGCCATTCGGTTGTCGAGAATTCGAGGCAGAAAAAGCGCCCGCCCGGCTTCAGCACGCGGTGCGCCTCGGCCAGCGCCTTGTCGATCCGGGTCACGTTGCGGATGCCGAACGCGATCGTATAGGCGTTGAAGAACCGGTCGCCGAAGCTCAGCTCCTCGGCGTTCTGGCGCGACCAGACAAGGCCATCAATCCCGCGCTCCACCGCGCGTTCGATGCCCACATCCAGCATGTCCTGGTTGATGTCAGAAACCGTGATCGATGCGCCGTGGCGCGCCATGCGAAACGCGATGTCGCCGGTGCCGCCGGCCATGTCGAGGATCGCCTCGCCCTCGCGCGGCTTTACCCGGCGCACGAAACGGTCCTTCCACAAACGGTGCATGCCCACCGACATGGCATCGTTCATCCGGTCGTAGCTCTTCGCCACCGAGGAAAACACCGCGCCGACGCGGGCGGCTTTCTCTTCGATGGGAACGTCCTCGTAGCCGAACGAGACGGTTTCGGCTTCGCCAGTTTCTGCGTTCAGATCTGCTGTCATACCTCGCGCCTTTAGGAGGGAATTGCCGTCACCGCAAAGCCTGTTAGGGGCAAAGCTGATATGCCCGAATTACCCGAGGTAGAAACCACCGTCCGCGGCCTTGCTACTGTCCTTGATGGGCAGGTGCTCACGCGCGTGCAAGTCAACCGGCCAGACCTGCGCCGTCCGTTCCCGCCGGGCCTTGTGCAGGCGCTCACCGGCGCGCGGGTGACAGGCCTTTCCCGCCGCGCCAAGTATGGGCTCATCCACCTAGATCGCGAGCAGACCATGGTCTTCCACCTTGGCATGAGCGGGCGCTGGCGGATCGATCCGGACGAGATCGGCAAGCACGATCATCTCGTGATCGAGACAGGGAAGGGCCAGGTTCTGGCGCTGAATGACGCCCGCCGATTCGGCTCGGTGGATCTCGTCGATACCGCCGCGCTGGATCGCTGGCCGCAGTTCGCCGCGCTGGGGCCCGAGCCACTTGGCCCGGGGCTCACATCTGCCCACCTCGCTGCTGCGTTCGAAGACCGGTTCGCAGCGGTGAAGCTCCTGCTGCTCGATCAGCGGATCGTGGCCGGGCTCGGCAATATCTATGTGTGCGAGGCGCTGCACCGCGCAGGTATCCACCCGGAGCGTGAGGCAGGCAAAGTCAGCCGCGCCGCGCTGGGGCGGCTCGTGCCGGAAATCCGCGCCGTGCTGGAGGAAGCGATTCGCGCCGGCGGCTCGACTTTGCGTGACTATGTTCGCCCTGATGGCGAGCTGGGCTATTTCGCCAAGGACTGGCGCGTCTATGGCCGCGAGGGCGAACCGTGCCACTGCGGCAAGCCGGTGAGCCGCGTTCCGCAGGGCGGACGTTCCACCTTCTTCTGCGCTTCCTGCCAGAAGTAGCCGGCATCAAACTGGGCCCCTTGCGCGGAGCCTTCGCCATGTCCAATCTCCTGCGCAAAAGGGAGAGACCAATCATGAAGACCCGCATCACCGAACTGTTCGGCATCGAGCATCCGATCATCCAGGGCGGCATGCACTATGTCGGCTTTGCCGAAATGGCCGCCGCCGTTTCCAACGCGGGCGGGCTGGGCATCATCACCGGCCTTACGCAAAAGACCCCCGCCGATCTCGCCAACGAAATCGCGCGCTGCAAGGACATGACGGACAAGCCCTTCGGCGTGAACCTCACCTTCCTGCCCACGGTCAATTCACCCGATTATCCCGGCTATATCCGCGCGATCATCGAAGGCGGGGTCAAGATCGTGGAGACGGCGGGCAACAACCCTGCGCCGTTCCTGCCCTATTTCAAGGACGCCGGGATCAAGGTGATCCACAAGTGCACCTCAGTGCGCCACAGCGTGAAGGCGCAGAACGTGGGCTGCGATGCGATCTCGGTCGATGGCTTCGAATGCGGCGGCCACCCGGGCGAGGACGATATCCCGAACTTCATCCTGCTGCCCCGCGCGGCGGAAGAACTCACCATTCCCTTTGTCGCCTCGGGCGGCATGGCCGATGGCCGCAGCCTCGTCGCCGCGCTGGCACTGGGCGCGGAAGGCATCAACATGGGCACCCGCTTCATCGCCACCAAGGAAGCGCCGGTGCATGAAAAGGTGAAGCAGGCACTCGTTGCCGCCTCCGAACTCGATACGCGCCTCGTGATGCGCCCGCTGCGCAACACCGAACGCGTGCTGACCAACGCCGCAGTCGAACGCCTCCTCGAAAAGGAACGCCGCCTCGGGCCCGACATCAAATTCGAGGACATCATCGAAGAAGTTGCCGGCGTCTACCCGCGCATCATGATGGACGGCGATATGGAAGCCGGCGCGTGGAGCTGCGGCATGGTCGCGGGCCTGATCCACGATATCCCGACGTGCAAGGAACTGGTCGATCGCATCATGGCGCAGGCCAATGCGATCATCCGCGAGCGGCTGGCCGGGATGGTCTGAGCCATCGCCCTCCAACTTTCGTCATTGCGAGGAGCGTAGCGACGAAGCAATCCAGAGCCGCTGTGCGCTGACGCTCTGGATTGCTTCGCTACGCTCGCAATGACGAACCTTCGGGTTACGCCGCCAGCGTCAGGTCTTCGAACCGGCCGAGGTGGAAGTCCGCCGAGCCGAACTGGTTCTCGATCATCGTGCCGCGCTTGAAATAGTGGCCGATGGAGAGCTCCACGGTGATGCCGATTCCGCCATGCGTCTGGATCGCGTTCTGGCCCACGAAGTTGATCGAGCGCGAGACCTTGGCCTTGGCCAGGCTCACCGCCGCCTTGCGCTCGGCAGCCGGCAGATCCAGCTTGAGCGTGCCCATCAGCGCCATCGAGGCGATCTGCTCCACCTCGATGAAGATGTCGGCCATGCGGTGCTGCAGCACCTGGAACTTGCCGATCGGCTGGCCAAACTGTTTGCGCTGCTTGATGTAGTCGAGCGTGCCCTCGTGCAGCTTGCGGCTGATCCCGATAGCCTCGCCGCACACGGCCATGGTCGCTTCGTCAACCAGCAGTTCGATCAGGTCGATGCCGCCGGGGATCAGCGCATCGCCGGGGATCGCCACGTTCTCGAAGTAGATCTCGCTCGCCTGGAAGCCGTCGACGGTCGGATAGTCGCGCCGCACGATGCCAGGGAGGTTTGCCTCGATCAGGAACAGCTCCACGCCCGAGCGTTCGCGTGTGGACCCGCCGGTGCGCGCGGTGACGAGCAGGTGCGTCGCCCAAGGCGCGGCATAGACCACCGCCTTGTGGCCTGAAAGCACATAGCCCGCGCCGTCCGCCTTGGCGCTGGTGCGGATGTTGGCAAGGTCATAGCGGCCCTGCGGCTCGGCGTAAGCAAAAGCGATGACGGCATTGCCTGCGATGATCTCGGGGATCACCGCATCGGCCATGGCGCCGCCGGCTGCCTTCATCGCGCCGCCGCCGATCACCACGGTCTGGAGATAAGGCTCGACCGCGATGACCTTGCCCAGCTCTTCCATCATGATCATGTTTTCGAGCGCGCCGCCGCCAAGGCCGCCGTGCTCTTCGGCAAAGGGCGCGCCCAGAATGCCCAGCTCGGTCGCGAGCGCCTTCCAGATGCCCGGGTCGCGGCCTTCGGGGCGGACCAACATCTTCTTGCGCGTCTCGAAGTCATACGTGTCGGCCAGAAAGCGCGCGAGGGTGTCGCGCAGCATGACCTGCGTTTCGGTGTAGCTGAAATCCATTGTCCTCAATTCCCAAACTGGGCCGCCGCTCCTGCACGGGCGGCGGCCTCACATATCCTCAGAGCCCGAGCACCATCTTCGCGATGATATTGCGCTGGATCTCGTTCGAGCCGCCGTAGATCGTCGTCTTGCGGGTGTTGAAGTAGGTCGGCGCGGCGCGGTGCGCGTAGTCCGGGCCGATCGGGTGCGCATTGTCGCCCTCTCCGAAACCGCGGAAATAGGGCGCGCCATAGTGGCCCACCGCTTCCAGCGTCAGCTCGGTCAGGCGCTGCTGGATTTCCGAACCCTTTATCTTGAGCAGGCTCGATTCCGGCCCCGGGCCCTTGCCGGCGCTTTCACCGGCAAGGCTGCGCAGCTCGGTGAATTCCAGCGCCGTCAGGTCCATTTCCAGCTCGGCGATCTTGCGCTTGAAGAACGCGTTGGCGATCAGCGGCTTGTCGCCGTCCATCTCGGCGCGGGCGATGGTCTTGACCTTCTCGACGCCGCGCTTGGAGGCCGCGACCCCGGCGATCCCGGTGCGCTCGTGGGCGAGGAGGAACTTGGCGCAAGTCCAGCCCTTGTTCTCTTCATAGACCCGGTTCTCCACCGGCACGCGCACGTCTTCCAGCCACACTTCGTTGACCTCGTGCTCGCCGCCGAGGGTAATGATCGGGCGAACGGTGATGCCGGGCGTCTTCATGTCGATGAGCAGGAACGAGATGCCTTCCTGCTGCTTGGCATCAGGATCGGTGCGGACGAGGAAGAAGCCCCAGTCGGCATGCTGCGCCATCGTCGTCCAGGTCTTCTGGCCGTTGACCACGTAGTGATCGCCATCTCGCACAGCCTTGGTGCGCAGCGAAGCAAGGTCAGATCCCGAACCCGGCTCCGAATAGCCCTGGCACCACCAGTCCTCGCCCGAAAGGATGCGGGGGAGGTACTTCGCCTTCTGTTCGGGCGTGCCGAAAGTGTAGATCACCGGGCCGACCATCGAGAGGCCGAAGGGCATCAGGCGAATGCAGTCAGCCCGCGCCGTTTCTTCCGACCAGATGTAGCGCTGCGTCGCGGTCCAGCCGGTGCCGCCGTATTCCACGGGCCATGCCGGAGCGACCCAGCCCTTCTTGGCGAGGACCTTGTGCCAGGAGAGGAAATCTTCCTTCGAAAGCTCGTCGCCCTCATCCTGCTTGCCGCGCAGTTCGGCCGGATAGCTCTCGGCGATGAAGGCGCGCACTTCCTGCTGGAAGGCCAGATCCTCGGGGCTGAAATCAAGATGCATGGCGCTCTCCCTTTTGAGTTCACGGCCCTTTTATAGGCCTGATGCAGCGAGACTCGGACACCGCATACGGCGCCGTTCTCTCACGCCCTCCATCCTTCCACTTTACGTAAACGTCAAGAGGGGCGATGGTCTCGTGATCACCCGATCCCTTTGCGGCTGGTCCGTCAAGGAGCGATGCAGGGAAGACACAGTTTGCCACATCTCGTGCAAGAGTGGATTCAATCGCTTGAATTGGCGCTTGCAGTCACTCGGCGCTTTTGCCAGAGAGACGCCACGTAAGCGTTTCGAGCTATCGATTCGCGGCGTAAGCACGCACAAAAGTGCTCGCAACCGGGAGGATATCTGTGAAGCTAACCGCAATGCAATCGTGTGCATCCGTTTTTGCGCTGGCCATTGCCGGCCTGTCGGCACCTGCTCACGCGCAAGCCGCCGCGCCCGCCGCTGCCGAAGCCTCCGCGACTGACACTGCTGGTGACACGCTGAGCGAAATCGTCGTCACCGCCTCGACCGGCACCAAGAGCAAGCTCGACAGCTCGGTCTCGATCTCGTCGGTTGATGCGTCGGTCATCGCCAACTTCCGCCCGATGTCGGAAGGCGATCTGCTCCGCCTGCTGCCGGGTCTTCAGCCCAACGTTTCGGGCCCGGGCGGCAACGGCAACTTCGCCGTGCGCGGCCTGCCCGTCGCCACCGGCGGTGCCACCTTCGTGCAATTGCAGGAAGATGGCCTGCCCACCGTGCTCTTCGGCGATATCCAGTTCGGCAACAACGACTACTGGACCAAGTCGAGCCCGATCGATGCGCGCGTCGATGCGATCCGTGGCGGCACCGCTGCAACGCTCGCCAGCCAGGCGCCCGGCGCGGTGATCAACTACATCAGCAAGACCGACCGCAGCGAAGGCGGCTACATCCAGGTCGAGCGCAACCTCACCTACGATTACACCCGCGCCAGCTTCCGTTTTTCGGGCGGCCTCGACGACAAGACCTATTTCAACATCGGTGGCTACTACGGTGCCGGTGATGGTCCGTGGCATTCGGGCTACCAGCTCAGCAAGTCGTACCTGATCAAGGGCAACATCACGCGCGAGTTTGATGATAACCGCGGCTTCTTCCGCCTCTATTTCAAGGCGCAGGACACGCAGGAGCCCAACACCCAGGGCGGTATTGCCTGCGGCAACCTGAGCGGCGGCAAGGTCTCCGGTCTTGAAGCCTGCCCGGGCTTCGATCCGCGCCGTGCGTCGAACTTCTCGCTGTTCAACACCAATATCAACTATGTCGATTTCAACAGCGGCGGCCTTGCCAGCACCCCGCTGAACGGCATCACCACCAATGCCCAGTCGCTCCAGGCGCAGCTGCACTACAAGTTCGACAACGGCATCACTGTCGACAACAACGCACGCTACACCAACATGAGCGGCGGCTTCTCGTCGAACTTCCTCAGCGTTTCGCCGCTTAGCGGCCTGATCGGCTCGACCAAGAATGGTGGTGTCGTAGCCCGCGCCGTCTATTCGGCTGGCCCGGGCAAGGGCAAGGACGTCGCCGAAGCGTTCTACAACAACAACGTTTCGGTCTACACGCGGCTTCGCGATGTCGGCAGCTTCGTCAACGATGCCAAGCTCAACTGGCAGGGTGATCTCGGTGCTGTGAAGGCCAACCTGACCGCCGGCTGGTTCTACATGAACCAGAAGGTGGCGATGGATTGGTACCCGAACCAGTTCAACGCCTCTCTGACCCCGGCGGCCTCGCCGATTGATCTGCTGGATTCAGCGGGCAACCTGCTCAGCGCCAACGGCTTCACCGGCTACAACAACAACTGGGGCGGCTGTTGCGCCCGCACCTATGACTACACCTTCACCGACAACGCGCCGTATGCCGACTTCATCTTCGATGTAGGCAAGTTCGAGCTCGACGCTTCGGTCCGCCACGACATCAACAAGGGCACCGGTTCGGGCATCAACGCCAACCCGGGCGTGGGCGATCCTGTCACCCACTTCCTCACCCAGAACGCGGTGAACCCGGTGACCGGCGCGTCGCAGCAGGTCACGCTGCCCTACTTCCTGCCCGATGGCGCGCGCGAGGTGATCAACTACACCAAGGCAACCACCTCGTGGTCGGTCGGTGCCAGCTTCAAGCCGGCGGACAACCTCAACCTGTTCGTCCGCGCCTCGAAGGGCGTGCGAGCCAACGCTGACCGTCTGACCTTCAGCGGCTACTTCAACGCTGACGGCACGCTCAACGCCAAGGGCAATACGGCGGTTTCGAACAACGTCTATCAGTACGAAGTCGGCCTGAAGAACCGCGGCGATATCGGCGGCGCGCGCTACACGGTCGAACTGACCGCGTATCACAGCCACTTCAATATCACGACGTTCGAACTCAGCCAGACGATCTGCCCGATCGTCACCGGCAGCCCGACGACGTTCACCTGCATCATCTCGGACAAGTACAAGACGACGGGTGCGGAGTTCTACGGCACGCTCAGCGCAGGCGGGTTCAGCCTCCTCGCGAACATGACGTACAACAAGTCGAAGAAGCAGCCCTCGGCGCCCGGTTCGGTGTTCAAGCGCTCGAACAACATCCCCGACCTGTCGTACACCTTTGCCGCCAACTACGATGTCAACGACATGGTCTCGCTGGGTGCCAACATCACCGGCGTGACCAGCACGCTCGACGGTGCGGGCAACCAATGGCCGGGCGGCAACGTGGTCGGTGCGAACCTCAAGGTTCGTCCGGTCAGGAACATCGAACTCGGCCTCAATGCCTACAACCTGTTCAACAAGCTGACCCCGCTCGGGCCGGCCGGCACGGATTTCCAGCCGGGCAACGGCACTTTCGTCGGCGGCATCTCGCCTGCGCTGGGCCGCAACATCAACGCCTCGGTCCGCTTCAGCTTCTGATAGCTTGGCGGCTCCGCAAGGGCGGGCTGATTGAAAAGGGGTGGGCGCGGCCAGACGGTTCCGCACCCACCCCTTTTTGCGTATGCCTGCATCCATGAAGACGCAGCGCGTTCCCAGCTTTCGTCATTCCCGCGCAGGCGGGAAGCCAGAGCCGGGCAAGCGACAGGTCAGAATCTGGCGCTCTGGACCCCCGCCTGCGCGGGGGTGACGAATGACGATTTGAACAAATGCAGTCTCGGTAGAGGTTGAGTGGGAGAAAGAACGTGAACGAAGGGGATCGGCGGATCCGTTCGGTGCTGGTCGTCGGCGGCGGGTCTGCTGGCTGGATGTCGGCAGCCATGCTCGCCACGATGCTGCGCGCCGATTGCAAGATCACGCTTGTCGAATCCGACGAGATCGGCATCGTCGGCGTGGGCGAGGCTACGATCCCGCCAATCCGCCTGTTCAACGAGACGCTGGGCATCAGCGAGGCCGATTTCATCCGCGAGACGCGCGGCACCTTCAAGCTCGGCATTGAATTCGTCGATTGGGGCCGCAACGGCAGCCGCTATTTCCACCCCTTCGGCCCGCACGGGCGCAATTTTGATATGGTGCCGCTGCACCAGTATTGGCTGAAGACGCGCGAGGAACCCGGCGCGTTTCCGCTCGAAGAGCTCTCAATGGCCTGGCAGATCGCGCGCGCAGGCCGCATGGCGCGCCCGGTGCCCGATCAGCGCTCGCTGCTCTCCACCTTTGACTATGCCTATCATTTCGATGCCGCGCTCTATGCCGCCTATTTGCGCCGCCATGCCGAAGCGCGCGGGGTCACTCGCGTCGAAGGCAAGATCAACGATGTCACGCTGAACGGCGAAACCGGCTTCGTCGAAAGCGTCACCCTCGAGGGCGGACAGAGGCTGGAGGCCGATCTCTTCATCGATTGCTCGGGCCTGCGCGCGCTGCTGATCGAAGGCGCGCTGAAGACCGGGTTTGAGGACTGGAGCCACTGGCTGCCCTGCGACCGCGCGGTGGCCATGCCCTGCGCCAGCGCCGGCCCGCCCACCCCCTACACCCGCTCCACCGCGCGCGAGGCCGGCTGGCAATGGCGCATCCCGCTGCAGCACCGTATCGGCAACGGCTATGTCTATTCCAGCCAGTTCTTGGACGATGACAAGGCCGCCAGCCTGCTCGCCTCGCGCCTCGATGGCGAAGCGCTGGGCGATCCGCGTTTCGTGCGCTTCCGCACCGGCCGCCGCAAGCAGCACTGGAACCGCAACGTCATCGCGGTCGGCCTTTCAAGCGGCTTCCTCGAACCGCTGGAATCGACCTCGATTCACCTGATTCAGGCCAATATCTCCAAGCTCATCGGCCTGTTCCCGGATCGCGATTTCGATCATGCGACGATCGACGAATTCAACCGCATCGCCCACGCCGAAACCGACCGCATTCGGGACTTCATCATCCTCCACTACAAGCTCACGCAGCGGCAGGATCACGAACTCTGGCGCTATGTTTCCGCGATGGACGTGCCGGAAACGCTGGCGCTCAAGCTGGAGCACTTCCGCCGCCATGGCCGCCTGATCGCCCGCGAGATGGACTTGTTTGCGCCGCCATCGTGGCTGGCGGTCCATATCGGCCAGCACAACTATCCCGAAGGGCTCGACCCGCTGATTGAGCACCGCGGCGTCGATGCGCGCGAATACCTCGCCAAGCTGCGTGCCGGCATGGCCGCCGAGGCCGCGCGCTTGCCCAGCCACGAGGCCTATATCGCCGGCCTCACCGGCGCTGCCGCAGCGGCCTGAGGCGCGTGGCGGACCCTGCCGAGGCCGAACTCTGGCGCGAGCGGGCGCGGGGCCTGCGCGCTGTACAGGATATGGCCGGCGCTGACCGCGCGATTGCCGAAGCCGCGCGGCTTGCGCCCTCCGATCCGCTCACCGCGTTCCTGCGGGCGCAGTCGGCCTATGAACTCGGCCACCCCGCCGCCGCGCTCTTTGCCACAGCCGCGCGGCTCTGGCCGGAGAACCCGGATGTGCTCAAGAACCACGCCCTCGCGCTCGCTTCGGAAGGCCGGCAGGCAGATGCAGAGGGCCTTCTTGCGCGCGCGCTGGCAGCCTGGCCAGACTGGCTCGAAGGCCAGCGCGTGCTCGCCAGCTTGCGCTTCAGCCATGGCGATGCCGAAACCCATGACGCGGGCTTTGCCGAAGCGGTCAAGGCGCAGCCGCGCCATCAGGGCCTGTGGCTCGGCTGGTTCACCTTGCGCGCACAGCAGCGCGATTGGCCCGCCGCCCGCCGCATTCTCGATGCCGCCGCCGCGCAGCTCGGCGAAACCCGCCCGCTTGCCATTGCCCGCGCCTTCCTTGCCAGCGAAAGCGGCGATCTTGCCGATGCGCAGGCCCGCCTTGCGGCGCTGGCGGGGGTGGAAGACGATTTCCTGGCGCTCTGCCGCATCCGCACCGCACTGCGCGGCGGTGATGCCGCCACCGCGCGCGATCTCGCGCTTCCGCTCACGGCAACGCACCTCGCCGGGCAAGTCTGGCCTTATCTCTCCACCGCCTGGCGCCTGCTCGGGGATCCGCAGGCCGCGTGGCTTGATGGCGACCCCTTGCTCCACGGCGTGCTCGATCCCGGCCTCTCTGCTGCCGAAATTGCAGACCTTGCAGCGCTTTTGCGCCGCCTCCACACAGCCTCGCTACCCTATGCCGAACAATCGGTGCGCGGCGGCACGCAGACCGACCGATCCATCCTGCTGCGCCATGAACCACTGCTGGGCACGGTCCGCGCGCGGGCAATGGACGCCTTGCGCGATTTCGTGAGCGCGATTCCCCCGCCCGATCCCGGCCATCCCGTATTGGGCCGCCTGCGCGGAGGCTTGCGCCTGTCCGGCAGCTGGTCGGTGCGGCTGGGGGCAGGGGGCTTCAATGTCACGCACAGCCATCCCGTCGGCTGGCTGTCTGCCGTGCTCTATGTCGCGCTGCCCGATGATCCCGGCCCCGCCCCGGCCGGCGCGCTGCACCTCGGCGCTCCGCCGGACGAGCTTGGCCTTGATCTTGCGCCTTATGCGGTGATCCCGCCCCGCGCTGGCCGGATGGTGGTTTTCCCCTCGATCCTGTGGCATGGGACCTATCCGTTCGCGGCGGGAGAACGGCTCAACATTGCCTTCGATGTGGTTCCCACCTCCGCCTGAAGACAAAGCCCTGCGATGCCCAAGCCATGACCGCGCCCAAGACCCTGAAGGAACTTGCCGAGCTTGCCGGTGTCACCAGCGGCACGGTTTCGCGTGCGCTGTCGGGCTCGAACCTCGTTACGCCCGCCACGCGTGACATGATCGTGGCGCTTGCGCGCCAGCACGGCTTCACGCCCAATGCCACCGCACGCAACTTGCGCATGCGCAAGACGGGGACGATCGGTGTGGTCATCCCGCTGGGCCACGAAGTGCGGCAGAATATCTCTGATCCGTTCTTCATCACCATGCTCGGCCTGCTGGCAGACAAGCTGACGGGGCGCGGCTACAGCCTGCTCCTCTCGCGCGTGGTGCCGACGGACGAGGACTGGCTGCTCAAGCTCGCTCGCTCGGGCCAGTCGGACGGGATCATCGTGATCGGTCAGTCCGACCAGTCCGCCGTGCTCGACCGCGTGGCGGAGCTCTATCGTCCGCTGGTGGTGTGGGGCTCGCACATCGCGGGGCAGGCACATTGCTCGGTGGGGTCGGACAACTACCGCGGCGGCGCGCTTGCCGCGCAGCATCTGATCGAGCGCGGTTGCCGCAACATCGTGTTCTTCGGCGATCCGCGCGCGATCGAGATCGGTCAGCGGCTCGAAGGCTGCCGCTCGGTTGTCTCGAAAGCGGGCGGCAGCGTGCAATTCAACGTGGTGCCCACGCACCTCGTGGCCGAGGCGGCGATGGGCGAGATCGGCAAGTATCTCCGCGCGAAAGCCCATCGGCCCGATGGCATCGTTGCCGCTTCGGATGTTATTGCCGTCACCGCGATGCGGGTTCTGGCCGAACAGGGCTTGTCGGTGCCGGGCGATGTGAAAGTGATCGGTTACGACGGGTTGCCGCTGGGCGAACACACCATGCCCCCGCTCACCACGATCGCGCAGGATCTGGAGCAGGGCGCGGAAAACCTCGTGAACAGCGTTGTCCAGCGCATCGCGGGGGAGGAGATCCATTCGGTCATCCTCCAGCCGCGCCTGCTGGTCAGGGAATCGACCTGAGCGCCAGCGCCAGCGCGCCCAGCAGGCCCGCATCATCGCCAAGCCCCGGCGGCACGATCAGCTCGTCGATCCTGCCCACGGTATAGCCACCGTTCGCCGCCAGAGCTTCTGCGCGGATCAGATCGAGCAGGCCCTCCGTCGCCGTCACCCCGCCGCCCAGCACGATCCGCGCAGGCTCCATAACTGTCTGGAATGTCGCCAGCGCGCGGCCGATGTACCACGCTATGATCCGCTTGCCGGGATGGTCCTCGGGCAGCTCCGAAAGCGAGCAGCCCCAGCGCGCGATCACCGCGGGCCCGCAGGCCAGCCCCTCAAGGCAATCGCCGTGGAACGGGCAGGTCCCGGCAAAGTCCATATCCTCGGGATGGCGCGGCATGCGGATATGCCCCATCTCGGGGTGGGAAAGCCCTTGCAGCAATTGTCCATGGCTGCAGAAGCCGCCGCCGATCCCGGTTCCGATGGTGAGGTAGAGCACCGAACCCAGTCCAGCTCCGGCACCCCAGCGCGCCTCGGCCAGCGCCGCACCGTTCACGTCGGTATCGATCGCCACCGGCACGCCGAAGCGGCTCGCAAAGGGCGCGATCAGTCTTGCCCCGCTCCAGTGCGGCTTGGGCGTGGGGCGAACGCAGCCAAAGCCGGGCGAGGCGGGATCGAGGTCTAGCGGCCCGAACGAGGCGATGCCGAATGCCGCATAGTCATCGCCCTGCGCTGCGAACCACTCCGCCGCCGCGCCGAGTGTTTCCTCAGGCGTTGTCGTCGGGATGCGGCTGCGCGCGAGAATGCGCCGCTCGGCATCGGCCACACCCAGCACGAACTTGGTGCCGCCCGCCTCGATCAGGCCGAAGCGCGCGGCGCTCACGCCGCAACGTCCGCGCGCGTGTCATCGAGCACGAGGCGGAACGGCTCCGCCGGCACCCCGCTGAAATGCGCCCGCCGCCATGCCGCGTCGCCAAAGTCATTGCCGCGCAAGGAATTGGGATAATCGACAAAGCCGTGCACGGTGAGGTCGGCCGTCACCCACCAGCTGTAGGTCTGCACCGGCGCTTCGTCCGGATTGCCTGCCACCAGTCCGCTGCCATTGAGCGGCAGCCACGGCCCTTCCATGCTCTGCGCCACCATGCCGTAAAGCCCGTTCGGCCCGTTGGGCCCATCCGGTGCAAAGACCTTCCGCTGGGTCGACCAGAACAGGTAATAGCGCCCGCCGTGCAGCACGATATGTGGGCGCTCCTGCTCGTTGTTGAACCCGTCCGCGCTCAGCAGCGGCGGCAGCACGGCCCAGCTGTCGCCCTCGCGCCGCAGCAGGCCGATGCACCCGTTCCAGGGGCTCGCCGATTCTTTGAGCGAGCCGGTGAACAGCAGGTAGTCCGCCCCGTCCGCCGGATCGCGGAAATGGGCAGGATCGCGGAAACCCTTGATCATGCCGGGCACGCCTTCCGCAGCCGTCACCAGCACATAGTGCGGGATCGGCCCGCCTGCGATCTCGCGCGGCGTGCTCCAGCCTTCGATGGCAAAGCCCTCTGCGCCGCCGGCCAGCGTGGCGCCGGTCAGCGTGCCAGTCGCCTCGAACATGCGCTGCGTGAAGCTCCTCGGCTCCTCGCCGCGCAGGCCCGATGCGGTCCAGTAGAGCGTGACCGCGCGCGTTGCGGGGTCGTAGCGCGCCGATCCTGCCCATTCGCGGCTGCCGGGGCAGAACCCATCAGGCAGGGCATTGCCATGATCGCGCCATTCGCTGCCGCGCGCCCCCATCAGGCGGATGCGGACAATGTCGTGCCGCGCTTCGGGATCTGCCCCGGCAGGCGCGGAAAGCACGAACCACAGCGTCCAGCCATCGATAGCCACGGTGCTGCCGTCTGCAAGCTGCAGTGGCCACAAGTCCCACAAGTCCATGCCCGGCAGCGGGTGGTGCAAGCTGCTGCCATCAACCAGCGGGATCTGATGGCAGGGTTCGATCTGCAGCGCGCCGAGGTGCTCACTGGTCCAGAAGGTTGTCGTAGTCGTCAGTACGGGCATGGATGGTCGGTCCTGAAAGCAAGCAAGCGGCGGCGCCATGGGGCCGCCCGGTAGGCGGAAGATTCGGCGGGATCACGACATGACGAGGCCAGCCCCGTCGCAGGCAGTTTCGCGCAGTACCAGCGGCGGCGTGCCATCGGGTTTGCGATAGGTGAGGGCGCCCAGCACTGCGTCGGCGCGGTCTGCCGGGCACAATGCCACGACCGCGCCGCCAAAGCCGCCGCCGGTCATCCGCGCGCCGCCTTCGGGCCCGATCAGCGCGCGCAGTTCGGCCACCAGCGTATCGATCC